>NZ_LSJA01000251.1 GCF_001556515.1 Caulobacter sp. CCH9-E1
GACTGGAGACCCGCCTGAACTCAACACGGTTGCTCCCCCGCATCGCGGGGGAGGAACTAGGATCAGAGATCCAGATCCGCCGCCGCGAACTCGGCGTTTTCCTGGATGAACCTGAACCGCAGCTCCGGTTTGCGGCCCATCAGGGTCTCGACCAGGCTTTCGACGGCTTCTTCGCTGCGGGGCAGGGTGACGCGGGCCAGGGTGCGCTTCTTGGGGTCCATGGTGGTCTCCTTCAGCTGGGAGGCCATCATCTCGCCCAGGCCCTTGAAGCGGCCGATCTCGGGCTTCTTGCCCTTGAAGACCGTGGCCAGCAGCTCGTCCTTGTGGGCGTCGTCGCGGGCGTACTCGGACTTGCCGCCGTGGCTGATGCGGTACAGCGGCGGCAGGGCCAGGAACAGGTGACCCTGGCGGATCACGTCCGGCATGGTGCGGTAGAAGAAGGTGATCAGCAGGGAGGCGATGTGGGCGCCGTCGACGTCGGCGTCGGTCATGATGATGATCCGCTCGTAGCGCAGATCCTCTTCACGGTACTTCGATCCGCCCTGGGCCCCCAGGGCCAGCATCAGGTCCGACAGCTCCTTGTTGGCGGTGAACTTCTCGCCGCTGGCCGAGGCGACGTTCAGGATCTTGCCGCGTAGGGGCAGGATCGCCTGGTACTTGCGGTCGCGGGCCTGCTTGGCGGAACCGCCGGCGCTGTCGCCTTCGACGATGAACAGCTCGGCGCCGTCGACCGCGCTCCCGGCGCAGTCGGCCAGCTTGCCGGGCAGGCGCAGCTTGCGGGTCGCCGAGGCGCGGGAGACTTCCTTGTCCTTGCGGCGCTTGAGACGCTCCTCGGCCCGCTCGATGACGAATTCCAGCAGGGCCTGGGCGTTTTTCGGGCTGGAGCTGAGCCACAGGTCGAACGGGTCGCGCAGGGCCTGCTCGACGAAGCGCTGGGCCTCGCTCGTGGAGAGCTTTTCCTTGGTCTGGCCCTGGAACTCGGGGTTCTTGATGAACACCGAGATCAGCGCCCCGGCCTGGGCGACGACGTCGTCGGCGGTGATGATCGCGCCGCGCTTCTCGCCCTTGAGCTCGGCATAGGCCTTGAGGCCGCGGGTCAGGGCGGCGCGGAAGCCGCTCTCGTGGGTGCCGCCCTCGGGGGTGGGGACGGTGTTGCAGTACGACTGCATGAAGCCGTCGTGCTCGCCGAAGCCCTGGGGCGTCCAGGTGACGGCCCACTCGACAGCGCCGGCCTCGCCCTGGCGCTCGATGCGGCCCGAGAAGCTCTCGGGGGTGATGGTGGTCAGGCCCTTGGTCCGCTCGGCCAGGAAGTCGGCCAGGCCGTTGGGGAAGTGGAAGACAGCTTCGGGCGGGGTCTGGTCATGGATCCGCGAGGGATCGCAGGACCATTTGATCTGCACGCCGCGGAACAGGTACGCCTTCGACCGCGCCATGCGGTACAGGCGCGCCGGCTTGAAATTGGTCCCGTCGCCGAAGATCTCGTCGTCGGGCTTGAAGCGCACCATGGTGCCCTTCTTCTTCGACGGCGCGACCTGCTGGATCGGACCCAGCGGCTTGCCGCGGGCGAACACCTGCAGGTGCTCGAAGCCGTCGCGCCAGACGGTGACCTCGACGCGCTCGGACAGGGCGTTGACGACGCTGGCGCCGACGCCGTGCAGGCCGCCCGAGGTCTCGTAGGCCTTGCCCGTGAACTTACCGCCGGCGTGCAGGACGGTCATGATGACCTCCAGCGCCGACTTGCCGGGGTACTTCGGGTGCGGGTCGACGGGCATGCCGCGACCGTCGTCCTTGACCGACAGGAAGCCGTCGGCGTCGAGCTTGACCTCGATGGTCTTGGCGAAGCCGGCCACGGCCTCGTCCATCGAGTTGTCCAGCACTTCGGCGAACAGGTGGTGCAGGGCCCGCTCGTCGGTGCCGCCGATGTACATGCCCGGCCGCTTGCGGACCGGCTCCAGGCCTTCCAGCACCTCGATGTCGGCGGCCGAGTACTCGCCGGGCGCGGATGGCTTGGCGGCGGGCGTGGGCTTGGACGAGGGGGGCGGCGGCGGGATCGGGCGCGGCGTCGGCTCGACGTGCGGCTCGACGCTGCTCAGCAGCGGCGCGGCCGGAACCGGGGCGAGGGCGTCGTCGTCGCCAAACAGGGAGGGGGTCTTATCGGAGGAGGACATCAGCGGAAGTCTAGGCGATTCGAACGCGGGGGCCTCGTATGGCGGGCCCGGCTTCCCCTGAAAAGCGAAAATGAAATCCTCTCCCCGTGGGAGAGGTGTCGCCGTCAGGCGACGGAGAGGGAAGGGACAGGCCTTGCCGAACTTCCCCCTCCGTCCGTTTCACGGCTGCCTCCCCCGCTAGGGGGAGGATTTCCAGGCTCAGCGATAGGCCGGCGGATAGCCGCCCGGGTCGCTGGCGACGTAGCGGGCCTTCAGCTGCTCGTGGCGGCCGTCCTTGGGCTGCTCGACGCCGCCGACCAGGACCGTGGTCGGCCAGCTGGTGGTCTCCAGCGGATCGCCGTTCCAGACCACGACGTCGGCCAGCTTGCCGACCTCCAGCGACCCGATCTTGGCGTCCTGGCCCCAGATCTTGGCCGGAACCAGGGTCACGCCCGCCAGGGCGGCCGAGTAGGGTAGGCCGTTGGCGACTGCGAGGCCGGCGTTCAGGCGTTCCTGGCGCAGGTTGTTGAAGTCCCGCGAGCCGTTGATCGCCACCGCGACGCCAGCCGCGTGCAGGCGGGCGGCGTTGTCGAGACGCGAGCCCAGGGTCTCGAAGCTGCCGGGCAGGTCGTCCTGCGGATCGACGATGACAGGGACCCCGGCCTTGGCGATCTCGGGGGCGACCATCCAGCCTTCCTCGACGCCTTCGAAGATGACCTTGATCTTCTCCTCGGCCGCCAGCTTCAGCGCCTGGCGGATGTCGGCGGCGCGGGAGACGCGGATCAGCAGCGGCGTCTTGCCTTGGACGACGGGGATCAGGGCCTGCAGGTCCAGGCGCGAGAGGCCGAAGTCGCGGGTGGCGCCTTGCTCGAAGGCCGCGCGGCGGGCGGCGAAGGCGCGAGCATCCTCGAGGGCCGAACGGATCAGCACCAGATCTGCGCCGCGCGAGCCGCCGGCCGCCCGGGCGCCGCTCTCGCCCAGCGAGACGGTGACCGCCAGCTTCGAGGCCTCGACGATATCCGGCGCGCCGGCTTTCAGGCGGATGAACGCCGCCTGGCCGCCGAACAGCGGCGGGTCGCCGTCGCCGCTCTTGCCAGCGGTCATCTCCTCGACCACGCCGTCGTCGGCGTGTTCATGAGCGCCGCCGCCGGTCCCGGTGAGGATGGGCGTCACCGCCGAGCTGGTGATCCCGCCATCGCGGGCCAGACCCAGGAAGGTCGAGGCCGGGTTGATCCCGTAGCTGATGTCGAAGGCGGCCGAGAGCGCGCTGCCGGTGCCGTCGTCGCGGGTTTCACGCACGCCGTTGACCTCGGCGGCGCCCAGGTTCGAGGACGGGGCGATAAAGCCCGGGGTGACGACGCCGCCCTTGGCGTCGATCACCTTGGCGCCGGCCGGAACCGTGACCTTGGCGCCGAGCGCGGCGATCTTGCCGTCCTTGATCACCAGGGTCCCGTTCGGGATCGCGGCGCTGGAGACCGGCTCGATGCGGGCGTTGACGATGGCGACCGTCTGGGCCGCCGCGGGGAGGGCCAGGGCGCAGGCGGCGCTGGCGAGAAGCAGAGACCGGATCATCAGTTGAACGCTCCCTGGCCGGGCTGGCCGAGCTCGAAATCGGACTTGGGCTGGAAGCGCGCGTCCTTGCGGTCGTAGACCAGCGCGCCGTCGATGAAGACCTTTTCGGCCTGGGCGTAGACACTGAACGGGTCGCGGCTCCAGACGACGAGGTCGGCGGCCTTACCGGCTTCGAGGCTGCCGGTCTTGTCGCTGATGCCCATGGCCTTGGCCGGGTTGGCTGTGATCCACTTGATCGCCTCGGCGCGGGGGATGTCGACGCCAAGCTTGGCGCCGGCGGCCATGGCGATCGCGGCCTCCTGGTTCAGTCGCTGGGTCATGATCGCGTCGTCGGAGTGGATCACCACGCAGGCGCCGTTCTTCCACAGGATCGCGGCGTTGGCGTCGATGCCGTCCAGGCTTTCCATCTTGAAACCGGTCCACGAAGCCCAGGTGGCCGAGCAGATGCCTTCCTTGGCGAGAAGCGGCGCGATCTTGTAGCTCTCGATCGCGTGGTGGAACATCGTGATCTTGTAGCCAAACTCCTTGGCGATATCGATCATCGTGGCTTCTTCGTCCGCGCGGTAGCAGTGGTTCTGCACCAGGATCTCGCCCTTCAGCACGCCGGCCAGGGTTTCCATCTGCAGGTCGCGCTTGGGCGGATCGGCTTTCTCGCCTTTCTGCTGCTTGGCGCGGTAGTCTTCCCACTTGCGAGCGTAGTCGGCCGCGTCGATCCAGGCCTTGCGATAGCCGAAGACGTTGCCCATCGCCGTCGAGGGCGAGCGACCGCGGCCGCCGTAGACGCGCTTGGGATTCTCGCCGCAGGCCATCTTCAGGCCATAGGGCGCGTCCGGGAACTTCATGCCCTGGGTCGTCAGCGACGGCACGTTCTTCAGCGTCACCGAGCGGCCGCCGAACAGGTTGGCTGACCCCGGGAGGATCTGCAGGGTCGTGACGCCGCCAGCGCGGGCCCGGTTGAAGCCCGGATCCTGCGGCCAGACCGAATGCTCGGCCCAGACCTGGGCGGTGTTCGGGTCGGTGGCCTCGTTGCCGTCCGAGCGCGCCGACACGCCGGGCGAGGGATAGACGCCGAGGTGGCTGTGAGCGTCGATGACGCCCGGGGTGATCCACTTGCCGGTCGCATCGACCTTGAGGACGTCGGCCGGGATCGGCGTGTCCGGTCCGCCCACGGCGACGATCTTGCCGCCCGAGGCGATCACCACGCCGTTCTCGATCTGCTGGCCGGTGGCGGTCAGGACGGTCGCGCCGACGAAGGCGGTCGGACGCGAGGGTAGGGGCTTGTAGGTCGACGGGAAGCCGCTCGACGCCTGACCGTCCAAACCCTTGGGCAGCGGCTTGATCTCGGCCTTCTCAGCGGGCTTGGCGCTCGCTTGGGTGGACTTGGCGGGCGCGTTCGTCCCGGTGGTCGCGCAGGCCGAAAGCCCCAGCGCGAGCAGGCTCGCGGCGGTCGCCGCGTAACGCCATCTGATCATGAAAAACCCCGACTCTCGAAGAGGGCGAAAGGACAAACGAAAAGTCGCGCCTTATCAAGTCGGACAATGTTCGATGAAGCCGATCGCCAGCGAAAGACTTGCGCTTGCCGTTGGGACCGCGCCTGTCGCCCAATATGCTGGCTGCTGACATGATCAGGCTCGTCCCGGGTCATACCCGGCTTGGGCGGAGGGGAGCGGAGCAATGGGCGTCGAGTTGGACAGGCGGGGAGCGCTGGCGGGCGGCTTGGCCGTCATGGCTCTTTCTGGAACCGCGCAATCTGAGGAGAGGAAATCCATGTACGGACTGATCGGCCAGATGCTGGCGGCGCCCGGCAAGCGGGACGAGCTTCTGGCGATCCTCGGCGAAAGCACAGTCGGGATGCCGGGCTGTCTGAGCTATGTGATCGCCAAGGACCCCGCCAATGCCGACGCGCTTTGGATCACCGAGGTCTGGACCGACAAGGAGGCCCACGCCGCCTCGTTGAAGTTGCCCGCCGTACAGGCGGCCATCGCCAAGGCTCGACCGATTATCGCGGGCTTTCCGCAGCATTTCGAGACCGAGCCGGTGGCCGGGCAGGGCCTCAAGATCTGACGACAAGAAAAAGGCCGCGGATCGCTCCGCGGCCTTCGTCTTTTCCAGATCTCGTGATCTTAGAAGCGCGCGTCGATCGCGACGCCGACCACGCGCGGTTCGTTGACGAACGCGGTCAGGTTGTTGAAGTCGATCGCGCCCTTGATGTTGCTCTCGTTGGTGATGTTGCGGGCGAACGCCGCCACTTCCCAGCCGCCTTCCTTGTTGGCGTAGCCCAGCTTCAGGCCGCCCTCGAAGTCGCCCTTCGTGTAGAACTCCTTCGACTGGTACAGGAAGATGTTGGTGTAGCCCTGCACCTTCCAGTCCGTGAACGCGAACAACTCTCCCGAGGCGATCGGGTAGCTGTAGCGAGCGGTGAAGTCGAAGGTGTACTTCGGCGCGTTCGGGAACGGGTTGCCGTTCACCAGGGCCTGGCCGGCGGCGTTCAGCGGATCCGTGACGGTGCAGGCGGCGCAGGGCGCGACGGCCAGCGTGCTGTCCTTGATCTTGGTGTGGGCGTAGCTATAGCCGGCCGTGACCACGAAGTTCGGGGTGACGACGAATTCGCTGTCCAGTTCCAGGCCGTAAGCCTCGCCCTTCTTGGCGTTGATCAGGCGGTTGGAGTTCGAACCACCGCCGACGGCGCTGAACTGCGGGTCGTCGATCGTGTAGGAGAAGACCGCGCCGTTCAGGCGGACGCGGCGGTCGAACAGTTCGCTCTTCAGGCCCAGCTCATAAGACATGATGGTTTCGGACTTGGCGGCCGAGGCCGGCGAGCCGAACGCGATGTCGCGGCCCTGGATCGACGGGCCGCGGAAGCCGGACGCCACCTTCGCGTAGACGCTGACGTTCTCGTCGATCTTGTAGAAGGCCGACAGGTCCCAGGTCACTTTGGAATCGGACACCGAGACCGCCGGGGCGGCGTTGCCGGACACCACGTTCATGTCCTTGTCGTCGTCGGTGTAGCGTAGGCCGCCGGTCAGGGTCAGTTGATCGTTGACCGCGTACGAGGTCTGGCCGAACAGCGCCCAGGACTTGTTCTTCTGGCGCAGGGTGGTGGCCGGAATGTAGAACGGATCGGTGCGGATGTCGTACTTGGTGTCGAAGTAGAAGCCGCCGACCTGCCAGGTCAGCGGGCCGTCGGTGTCGCTGGCCAGGCGGACTTCCTGAGTCCACTGGAACAGGTTCTTGATGCCGTCACGGGTGTTCGACTGGAACGGGATGAAGCCCGGACCATTGGGGTTGCCGCCGTCGATGTCGCCCAGGCTCGAGCCGTGGGTGTTCTCGTAAGCGGTGATCGAGGTCAGCTTGGCGCCATCGAAGTCGTACTGGATGTTCGCCGACGCGCCGTAGCCCTTGTACTTCTGCGGATTGTTGGCCGTGTTGTCGTAGGCGACCTTGTCGCGCTCGTAGTTGCTGTTCAGCTTGTTCGAGCCCTTGGTCAGCACGTTGGCGCGGAACACGGCGGCGGTGCCGTCCAGGTCGCGGGCGTGCACATTGAACAGGGCCGAAAGCTTTTCGTTCGGCGTGAACAGCACCTGCAGGCGGCCGGCCCTCTCATCGAAGCCGCCCAGGGCGTCGTTCTTCTTGGTGTAGGTGTTGTCGATCCAGTTGTCGCGGTGCTGGATCAGGACCGAGGCGCGGGCCGCGACCTTGCCCTCGACAAGAGCGCCGCCGACGCCGCCGTCAAAGGTGATGGTGTTGTAGCTGCCGTAGGTGGCCGTCGCGCGGCCCTTCATCTCTTCAGTCGGCTTGATGGTGTCGAACTTGACGATGCCGGCGGTCGTGTTGCGGCCGAACAGGGTGCCTTGCGGGCCGCGCAGCACTTCGACGTGGTCGAGATCGTAGATCGGGGAGCTCTTCAACACGACGTTTTCGAGGACGACTTCGTCCTGAATGATCGAGACGGGCTGCGAGGCGGCCAGGTCGAAGTCGGCGTTGCCCAGGCCGCGGATATAGAAGCGCGGCGCGGCGCGGCCGTTCGAGGACTCGGCGTAGAGGCCGGGCGCCTTGGCCGAAAGGGCCAGGATGTCTTCGCCGGCGGCGAAGGTCGATTGCAGCTTCTCGCCGCCGATGGCGGCCACCGAGACCGGCACGTCCTGCAGGTTTTCACTACGCTTTTGGGCGGTGATGATGATCTCGCCGACCTTGGTGTCCTGGGCGAACGCCGCCGGGGCGACGACCATCGCCGTGGTCAGGGCGGTCAGGCCGCACGACAGAGTCAGGGCGCGACGAAGAGAGCTGTTGAGCTTGGGCATGGAGAGATCCTGTTGTGAATCTTGGACGCCGGGTCGCTCGTTCTGACTGGAGCGTTGGCGGCGATTCCGTTTGCGCTGCGATAGGCCAAGTCTCGGCCTCGCGGATATCTCTCGCCATGTGATTTGAGCCGCAATTGGCTGATTACGTCCGTTATGTTGCGAAGTTGCGACATTTTTGTTCAGTCGCTGCCTCTAAGTAATAAATCATTCCCAGTTCTGGCGGTCGCTCTTCTTGCGTCGCGCAACGAAAAAGGGCCGGAGATCGCTCTCCGGCCCTTCGTTCGTCCTAAGGCTTACGCGCTTAGCACTTATAGTACATGTCGAACTCGACGGGGTGCGGGTGCAGTTGCAGGCGCATCACCTCTTCCATCTTCAACTCGATGTAGCTGTCGATGAAGTCGTCATCCATGACGCCGCCGGCCTTCAGGAAGGCGCGGTCCTTGTCCAGGTTCTCCAGGGCTTCGCGCAGCGAGCCGCAGACTTCCGGGATCTTCTTCTGCTCGCGCGGCGGCAGGTCGTACAGGTTCTTGTCGGCCGGAGCGCCCGGATCGATCTTGTTGATGATGCCGTCCAGGCCGGCCATCAGCAGGGCGACGAAGGTCAGGTACGGGTTGCCCATCGGGTCGGGGAAGCGGGCTTCCAGACGCTTGGCCTTCGGGCTGTCGACGTGCGGGATGCGGATCGAGGCCGAGCGGTTGCGCGAGCTGTAGGCCAGCTTCACCGGGGCTTCGTAGCCGGGCACCAGGCGCTTGTACGAGTTCGTCGTCGAGTTCGAGAACGCGTTGATGGCCTTGGCGTGCTTGATGATGCCGCCGATGTACCACAGGCATTCCTGCGACAGACCAGCGTACTTGTCGCCGGCGAACAGCGGCTTGCCGTCCTGCCAGATCGACTGGTGCACGTGCATGCCCGAGCCGTTGTCGGCGAACATCGGCTTGGCCATGAAGGTGGCCGTCTTGCCGTAAGCCGCGGCCACGTTGTGGATGACGTACTTATAAAGCTGCATCCGGTCGGCCATGGTGACCATGGTGTCGAACTTAAGGCCGAGTTCGTGCTGGGCCGGGGCCACCTCGTGGTGGTGCTTTTCCGGCTTCATGCCCAGCTCGCCCATGACGGCCAGCATTTCGCCGCGCAGGTCCTGGCAGCTGTCGACCGGGTTCACGGGGAAGTAGCCGCCCTTCGGGCCCGGGCGGTGACCCATGTTGCCTTCCGGATATTCCTTGCCCGAGTTCACCGGCAGTTCGGTCGAGTCGAACGAGTAGCTGGTGTGGTGCGGGGCGGTCGACCAGCGCACGTCGTCGAAGATGAAGAACTCGGCTTCCGGACCGAAATACACGGTGTCGCCCACGCCGGCCGACTTGAGGTAGTTCAGGGCGGCCTTGGCGATCGAGCGCGGGTCGCGGTTGTACGGGGTGCCGGTGTCGGGGTTCACGACGTCGCAGAACAGGGCCAGCGTGGTCTGCTGGTAGAACGGGTCGATGATGGCGCTGTCCAGATCAGGACGCAGCTTCATGTCCGACTCGTTGATGGCCTTCCAGCCGGCGATCGACGAGCCGTCGAACATGGTGCCGTCGTTCAGGAAGTCGTCGTCCACCAGATCGATGTCGAACGTGACGTGTTGCATCTTGCCGCGCACGTCGGTGAAGCGGACGTCGACGTACTTGACGTCCTTTTCCTTGATCAGGTTCAGGATATCCTTGGCGGTGGTCATTCCGTATCCCCTTTGTAGAAATCTCGTAAGTGTTGTCGGTCAGGCCTAGACGGCGGCCGGACCGTTTTCTCCGGTTCGGATGCGGATCACTTCCGCGATCTCCGAGACGAAAATCTTGCCGTCGCCAATGCGGCCGGTGCGGGCGGCGCGAGTGATGGCTTCCAGCGCGGGATCGAGCTGGCTGTCCTCGACAACCACCTCCACCTTGATCTTGGGGAGGAAGTCCACGACGTACTCGGCGCCGCGATAGAGCTCGGTGTGGCCTTTCTGGCGGCCATAACCCTTGGCTTCGAGCACGGTCATGCCCTGGACGCCCATGTCCTGCAGGGCCTCCTTAACCTCATCCAGCTTGAACGGCTTGATGATGGCTTCGATCTTCTTCATCGGTTCCACTTTCGGGCCCGTCGGCGGCGAACCGCCTTCTCTGAGCCGGCAACCATCACGGCGCCCCCTTGCCCGCAAGCGAGCGGGGGCGACAAAACTGACCTATCGGTTGACTTCTGGGCGCCTGTTCAAAAATTGCGCTGATGGCGCCGCTTTTTGATGCATTGCTGGAATGTCGTCCAAATGACCTTGCGACGCGCGTTTTCGCGCCTAGGATCGCCCCCAACGATCGTTTGAATGGGGGTGGAGATGCGCGACGACACGCCGGTTTTGATCGGCGCGGGCCAATTCACGTATCGCGGAGATGCGGGAAACTCGCCGTCTCCGTTGGAACTGCTGAAAGTTGCGGCGGAGCGCGCCGCGCTTGATGCCGGGCTGAAGGGGTCTGTTCTTGCCGATCTGGACGCTTTGGCGGTCGTCGCGTTCAGCATCGACGCTCCGGGAGGGTTGTCTAAGCTGCCGTTGCCTAGGTTGAGTGATCCGCCAGCCTCGCTCGCCCGCGCCGTTTCCGCCTCGCCAGCCTGGAGCGTTTATACCGAGACGGGCGGAAACAGCCCTCAGCAGGCGGTCAATGTCGTCTGCGAACGGATCGCCCAGGGCGACGCGAACCTAGCGCTCGTAAGCGGGGCGGAGTTTCTGGGTTCGCTGATGAAGCGGATGAAGGGCGGCCTTGGCTTTGACGGCTGGGCTGACGACATCGACAGCAAGCCGCGGCGGATCGGCGATCCCCGCCCGGGCGTGACGCCGCAGGAGGCGGCGCATGGGCTGGGTTATCCGGTCAATACCTATCCGCTGTTCGAGAACGCGCTGCGGGCGCGGGACGGCCGATCGATCGAAGACCACCAGAAAGCCCTGGGCGCCTTGTTCGCGCCTTTCACCAAGGTGGCGGCCGCTAATCCTTATGCTTGGTTCCCAGTCGAGCGTTCGGCCGAGGAACTGGTCACGGTCACGGACCGCAACCGCATGGTCGGGTTCCCTTATCCGAAATACCTCAACGCGATCATGGAGGTCGATCAGTCGGCCGCGGTTCTGATCGCCAGCGTCCGTAAGGCGCGGGAGTTGGGCGTCCCTCAGGACAAGTGGGTCTTCCTGCATGGCTGCGCCGACGCGTCCGACCTTTGGCACCCGCTGGAGCGGCAGAACTACCACTCCAGCCCCGCCATGCGCCTGACGGGCGAGCGCGCCTTCGATATGGCGGGGATCACGGCGGCGGACCTGTCTCTGATCGACCTCTATTCCTGCTTTCCGTCGGCCGTGCGGATCGGGGCCGAGGAACTGGGCCTGGCGCTGGACGACCCGCGGGGGCTGACCGTGACCGGCGGTCTGCCGTACTTCGGTGGCCCGGGGAACAACTACGCCCTTCACGCGATCGCCGAGATGGTGACCCGGCTGCGCGCGCGGCCCGGCGCCTACGGTCTTTCGACCGCCAATGGCTGGTTCCTGACCAAGCAGTCCGTCGGGATCTATTCGACGAAGCCCGTCGAAGGCCGCTGGAAGCGGCAGTCGCCCGCCGTGATCCAGGCCGAGATCGACGCCTTGCCCCATCCCGAGATCGTGGAGAAACCCGAGGGGCGGGCCCGGATCGAGACCTATACGGTCGTCCATGGCCGCGAGGGCGTTCGTATGGGGATCGTGATCGGCCGGGACGCCCAGGATCGCCGCTTCGTCGCCCAGACGCCGGATGATCCCGCCGTGCTGAAGGACCTGGAGGCGCGGGAAGGCGTCGGGCGGACCGGAACAGTCGGGCCGCATCCGGACGGCGTCCGCAATCTCTTCACGCCGGACTGAGCGCATGGGCCTCATTCACGTCATCCGTCATGGCAAGCCCGCCTCGACCTGGGGCGGATCCGATGACGATCCGGGCCTGGACGCCGCGGGCCTGGAGCAGGCCAGGGCGGTCGCTCGCGAGATCATGGCTCTGCCAGCGAGCGTCAGGCCCGATCGCGTGGTGTCCTCACCGTTGAGGCGCTGCCGCGAAACCGCCGCGCCTCTGGCCGAAGCCCTGGGCGTGGAGGTCGAGATCGATCCTCGGGTCGGTGAAATCCCGACGCCCGCGGCCCTGTCCGCCGACGAGCGGCCCGATTGGCTTCGGCAGGCTTTCGGGGGACTCTGGGCCGAGGTCGTCGGCGATCTGGACTATGCGGCCTGGGCGCAGAGCGTGGCGAGCGCGCTGATGGATCATCAGGGAAAGGCGGTGTTCAGCCATTTCGTCGCCTTGAATGCCGCGGTCGCGACCGCGACGGGAGACCCGCGCGTCGTGGCCTTTCGCCCCGACCATTGCTCGCGGTCCGTTTTTCGCGTGGAGGGCGACCGCTTGATCCTGGCAGAGAAAGGGCGCGAAGCTCAGAGCCAAGTGCTTTGAAGGAGTAGCCGTGGCGCGAGAGATTCTGACCGTCGCCCAGATGGTCGCGGCCGACCGCGCGGCCGTGGCGAGCGGCACGCCGACCCAGGTGTTGATGGAGCGAGCGGGCGGAGCGGTCGCGACGGCGATCCGGGATCGGTACGCGCGGCGCCCGGTCGTTGTCTGGTGCGGACCAGGCGACAACGGCGGCGATGGCTATGTCGCCGCCCGTCACCTGAAGCGTCGCGGATGGCCAGTCGTGGTGGAGGCGGCTTATCCGCCCGCGACCGACGCCGCGCGGTGGGCGGCCTCGCGATGGAAGGGCGAGGTCCGGCCGCTGTCTGCGCGGCCCGCGCCCGGACATCTTTACATAGACGCGCTGTTTGGCGCGGGGCTGTCGCGGCCGCTTGAGGGGCCGGTCGCCGAGCTTGCGCGGGCCGCCCGAAAGACTGGAGTCCAGGTCGTGGCGGTCGATACGCCCTCGGGCGTCCACGGCGACACGGGGCGAGCCCTGGGGGGTATCGCCTTCCGCGCCGAGACCACGGTGACCTTCCATCGTCGAAAGCCCGCCCATGTCCTGGCCGAAGGGCGTGACGCCTGTGGCGAGATCATTGTGGCGGACATAGGACTGGAGACGGTCGAAGCTGTCGATCTGTTCGAGAACGAGCCTGAACTCTGGCTTCCGCGCTTTCCGTGGCCGGCCTTCGACGCGCACAAGCACAGCCGGGGGCGGCTGAAGGTCGTCAGCGGCGAGGCCTGGAGCACCGGCGCGGCCCGCCTCTCGGCTCGCGGAGGGCTGCGGATTGGCGCGGGCGCGGTGACCGTGTTGTCGCCGCCGGGCGCGCTGGCGGTCAACGCCGCGCACCTGGAGGCGATCATGCTGGCGCCGTTCGAATCCGACGCGGAGCTCGCCATGGCCGCAGAGGAAGCGGACGCGGTGATCATCGGACCGGCCGCGGGCGTCGGCGAGGCGACAACACGCAATCTGCAGGCCCTGGCCCGCACCGGCGCGGCGATGGTCGTGGACGCCGACGCGCTGACCAGCTTCCGTTATGATCCGGAAGACCTGTTCGCCTGCCTGGATCGCGATGACGTCCTGACGCCTCATCCGGGCGAGTTCGAGCGCGTCTTCCCGGGGCTCCTGGCCAAGTCGCCCGAGCGGATCGCGGCCGCCCGCGAAGCCGCTCGTCGCGCCGGCGCGGTGGTGCTGCTGAAGGGGCCCGACACAGTCGTCGCCGCGCCCGATGGCAGAGCCGCCGTCCTGCTGAACGGCGCGCCCTGGCTGGCGACAGCCGGATCAGGCGACGTGCTGGCCGGCTTCATCGGCGGCCTGATCGCTCAGGGCATGGAGAGCTTCGAGGCCGCTTGCGCCGGCGCATGGATCCACGCGGCGTGCGGCGCCGGTCACGGACCGGGCTTGATTGCCGAGGACATCCCCGGCCTGGCCCCCGCTATTCTGGCCGAGCTCTACGCGAAACGCTGAGCGGACTTGCGCCCCGCGCTTCAAGTCCGTAATCCCCCTCGAACGCGGATGTGGCGAAACTGGTAGACGCACTGGATTTAGGTTCCAGCGCCGCGAGGCGTGGAGGTTCGAGTCCTCTCATCCGCACCACTCTTCTCACCGGGCTCTTCGGCCTGCGTGAGTTTTATCGCCGCTGCTCTTGGATGCTCGCGCACGTCGTGACATAAGGGCGCTCTTTCGCCGCCCCGGTCCTCGCGGGCGGCGTCGATCTTTTGGACCCCAGGGCGGAGCTCGGGCGCCCGGCGCCCCGACCCGAAAATTAAGAATGTCGATGCAGATCGTTGAAAAGTCGGGCGAAGGCCTCAGCCGCGTTTTTGGCGTCACGGTGCCCGCGAGTGAACTGGCCACGCGTCTGGATGCGCGGATCGCCGAAGTCGCCCCGCAGATGAACGTGAAGGGCTTCCGTCCCGGCAAGGTGCCGACGGCCCACGTCCGCCGCATGTATGGCAAGGCCCTGATGGGCGAAGTCATCGAGCAGGCGCTGAACGAGACCACCCAGAAGGTCCTGGAAGAAAACAAGCTGCGTCCGGCCGGTCAGCCCGAGCTGAACCCGTCGTCGGACATGGAAAAGGTCATCGCCGGCGGTGAAGACCTGGCCTTCGAACTGGCCGTCGAAGTCATGCCGGAGTTCGAGCCGATCGACCCGGCTTCGATCGAGCTGGTGAAGCCGGTCTACAAGGTCACCGACGCCGAGGTCGACGAGGCCCTGGACGAGCTGGCCAAGCAGGCCCGCACCTACGAGCCGCGCACCGGCAAGACCGTTAAGGCCAAGGACGGCGACCAACTGCTGATCGACTTCGTCGGCACGATCGACGGCGTCGAATTCGCCGGCGGCAAGGCCGAAGGCGCTGAGCTCGTCCTGGGTTCGGGCCAGTTCATCCCGGGCTTCGAAGACCAGCTGGTCGGCGCCAAGCCGGGCGACGAGGTCGTCGTGAAGGTGAAGTTCCCGGAAGAATACCAAGCCAAGGATTTGGCCGGTAAGGACGCCGAGTTCGCCACCAAGGTTCAGGAAGTCCGCGCCCCGGTCGACGGCAAGGCCGACGACGAACTGGCCAAGCGCCTGGGTCTGTCGGACCTGGCGGCCCTGAAGGAGCTGCTGCGCTCGAACCTGTCGGGCCGCTACGACAACTCCTCGCGCTTCAAGCTGAAGCGCGCCCTGCTGGACGTCCTGGACACCAAGCACGACTTCCCGCTGCCGCCGCGCATGGTGGAAGCCGAGTTCGCCGGCATCTGGCAACAGGTCGAGGCCGACAAGGCCCGTGGCGGCCTGCCGCCGGAAGACGCCGAGAAGTCGGACGACCAACTGCAGTCGGAGTACCGCAAGATCGCCGAGCGCCGCGTGCGCCTGGGTCTGGTGCTCGCCGAGATCGGCCGCAAGAACGACGTGGTCGTCACCGACCAGGAACTGACCGACGCCATCATGCGCGAAGCTCGCCAGTACGGCGCGCAAGCCCAGCAGGTGTTCGACATGTACCGTCAGCGCGCCGATCTGCAGGCCGCGCTGCGCGCCCCGATCTACGAAGACAAGGTCGTCGACCTGATCTTCGGCAAGGCCAAGGTCGAGGAAAAGGAAGTCTCCAAGGACGAGCTCCTGGAAGAAGACGACCTGCCGGAAGGCTACGGCGGCTAATCGCTGGCCAAGGCTTGCGAAACGAGGCGCGGTTCGAAAGGGCCGCGCCTTTTTTCATGTCTGGAGGTTTTCGTCCGCGCCTTGCAACCTGTTAAGCGCCACGCGATATGCGTTGTCGACGGCGCGCGGGGGCTGATTCGTTTTCGCGCCGCCAGCACAAACGAAAAGGGTGATACCCCATGATGTACGATCCGGTTTCGACGGCCATGAACCTCGTGCCGATGGTGGTCGAGCAGACCAGCCGCGGCGAGCGCGCGTTCGACATCTTCTCGCGCCTGCTGAAGGAGCGGATCATCTTCCTGACCGGTCCGGTCGAGGACGGCATGGCCAGCCTGATCTGCGCCCAGCTTCTCTTCCTGGAGTCCGAGAACCCCAAGAAGGAAATCGCCATGTACATCAACTCGCCGGGCGGCGTGGTGACGGCTGGCCTCGCGATCTACGACACCATGCAGTACATCAAGAGCCCGGTCTCGACCGTGTGCATGGGCATGGCCGCGTCGATGGGCAGCCTGCTGCTCGCCGCCGGCGCCGCTGGCCAGCGCATCTCGCTGCCGAACGCCCGCATCATGGTGCACCAGCCGTCGGGCGGCTTCCGCGGCCAGGCCTCGGACATCGAGCGCCACGCCGAGGACATCATCAAGACCAAGCGTCGCCTGAACGAAATCTACGTCAAGCACTGCGGCCGCACCTATGAAGAGGTCGAGCGCACGCTCGACCGCGACCACTTCATGAGCGCCGACGAAGCCAAGGCCTGGGGCCTGGTCGACCACGTCTATGACAGCCGCGAAGCGGCCGAGGCCGGCGCTGAATAAGGCGCAGCCCCGCTAAAATAAGAGCCGCCGGTCATCCGATCGGCGGCTTTTTTATTGTCCGGAGGGTGCGGCTAATCCGCTCAGGTGACCGGCTTGCCGCGGAAGATCCGGTAGCCTTTCTCTTCGGCGATCGCGAGCATTTCGGTGTCGCCCGAGGTGTCGCCATAGGCGGCCGTCAGATGGACGTCCGGCCCGAAAACCTCGCGCAGGCGGACGACCTTTTCCTTGGCGCGGCAGTTGGCGCCGTCGAGGCCGCCGAGAATGCGACCATCTTCCGAACAGGTCAGCCGCGTGCCGATTAGGACGTCGGCGCCGAGGCCTCGCGCGAACGGCGCGACGGTGATCTCGGGCGAGGCGGTGACGATCACGATCCGCGCGCCCTTGGCCCGCCAGGCGCGCCAAACGGCCACCGCGTCGGGCCGGAGCAGGGAAGGGGCGTAAGCCTGGGCGAAGGCCCGCGCGTCGGCCTCGATCTCGGCGATGGTTGCGCCCTTCAGGAACTCGCGAACCGCGGCGGCCTTGAGTTTTCCACGGTTGCGATCGAACACGTAGGTCAGCAGGGCGGGGGTCAGCCGCAGCACGCCGCGGGTCCATCGCCGGGGCCCGGCGCGCCACTTCAAGAAGGCGTTGAAGCTGTCCTTGACCGTCAGGGTGCCGTCGAAGTCGAAGGCGACCAACGCGCGCTCATGACCCATTTCGCCGGTCATCGGGCGCGAGGCGCTCAACCCCTTCGACATCAACGAACGCTTGGCCATCAACCTTCCATGCCGTCGCGTGACGCGCGCCGGTTCCACACGATTCCAGCCCTCGTAATAAGGGCTTCGAGGGATGGCGATAAGGGCCAAGTCGCGCAACGCTTGCACCCAAGCGCCAATCGCCCAATTTAGATGGCGAGGTCATGACACGATCCGGCGCGTTGAAGCGTTTGAGGCGGGAAAGGCGCTGGCAAGGCTTGTGAAGCGCGCCCGGATCGGGGAATGTCAAGGATTAGACAACTCCCGGCGTATATCCTGGCTGCTTCGGTGGCGGCTTATGCGCTCGGAGGGGCGTCTCGGCGTTAAGCCGTATGTCGCCATAGTGTGAGAAGCGATCATGACGAAAGCCGCGAGCGGCGACACGAAAAGCACTCTCTACTGTTCTTTCTGCGGAAAGAGCCAACATGAGGTGCGCAAGCTCATCGCGGGACCGACGGTGTTCATTTGTGATGAATGCGTCGAGCTCTGCATGGACATCATCCGCGAAGAGCACAAGATCGCCTTCGTGAAGTCCAAGGACGGCGTTCCGACGCCGCGCGAAATCTGCGAAGTCCTGGACGACTACGTGATCGGGCAAGGCCACGCGAAGAAGGTCCTCGCGGTGGCGGTCCACAATCACTACAAGCGCCTCAACCACGCGTCGAAGAACAACGACGTCGAACTGGCCAAGTCGAACATCCTGCTGGTCGGTCCGACCGGTACGGGTAAGACCCTACTGGCGCAGACCCTGGCTCGAATCATCGACGTGCCGTTCACGATGGCCGACGCCACGACGTTGACCGAAGCCGGTTACGTCGGCGAGGACGTCGAGAACATCGTGCTGAAGCTGCTGCAAGCCGCCGACTACAACGTCGAGCGCGCCCAGCGCGGCATCGTCTATATCGACGAAATCGACAAGATCAGCCGCAAGTCCGACAATCCGTCGATCACTCGCGACGTGTCGGGCGAGGGCGTGCAGCAGGCCCTGCTGAAGATCATGGAAGGCACCGTCGCCTCCGTGCCGCCGCAAGGCGGGCGCAAGCATCCGCAGCAGGAATTCCTGCAGGTCGACACGACGAACATCCTGTTCATCTGCGGCGGCGCCTTCGCCGGGCTTGAGAAGATCATCTCGGCGCGCGGCGCGGCCAAGTCGATCGGCTTCGGCGCCAAGGTGACCGATCCGGAAGAGCGCCGGACGGGCGAGATCCTGCGGAACGTCGAGCCTGACGATCTGCAGCGCTTTGGCCTGATCCCGGAATTCATCGGCCGTCTGCCGGTGGTCGCGACCCTGGAGGACCTCGACGAGGCCGCCCTGGTCAAGATCCTGACCGAGCCGAAGAACGCCTTCGTCAAGCAGTACCAGCGCCTGTTCGAGATGGAGAACATCGGCCTGACCTTCACCGACGACGCCCTGCATCAGGTCGCCAAGAAGGCCATCGCCCGCAAGACCGGCGCGCGCGGTCTGCGTTCGATCATGGAAGGCATCCTGCTGGAGACCATGTTCGAACTGCCCAACTACGAGGGCGTCGAGGAGGTGGTGGTCAACGCCGAGGTCGTCGAAGGCCGGGCCCAGCCGCTGCTGATCTACGCGGAGAAGAAGGGCGGCGCGGCTTCGGCCTGATCGCCCGCTTTCTGAGATTGAGGGCGCGTCTTCCTTGTGGAGACGCGCCCTTTTTCGTGGATAACCCGCTTTGGGGCGCAGCGTTGTCCCGACGGTGAGGCGCGGGCGCCACAACGTCACGAGGCGAGAGAAAGCGCTTTAAAGTCCAGATCTTGGATGAACTCGCCTCTAGGGCGCTCACCTGGGGCATGCCCGTTTCAACTTGACCGGACATGCGCGACCTCTCGCCGCTGTGAGGCGAGTGTGCTTGAACCGTGTTGTAAAACGTCCACATAAATAACGACATTCCGCCCAGTCCAGGGCGGACGGGCCGATCGACTCAGGCGCATCGTCTGACGTGACGGCGGCCCGCATGGCCAAGGCGCTTCCCCCGCCGCGGCCGGGAGTATTGAGCACATGTCCGAACTACGTACGCTTCCTGTCTTGCCGCTGCGGGACATCGTTGTTTTCCCGCACATGGTGGTCCCGCTTTTCGTGGGCCGCGACAAGTCCGTGCGCGCCCTCGAGGAAGTGATGCGCGGCGACAAGCAGATCCTGCTCGTGACGCAGAAGAACTCGGCGGATGATGATCCGGCTCCGGGCGATATCTTCGACGTCGGCGTGCTGGCCACCGTCCTGCAACTGCTGAAACTCCCCGACGGCACCGTGAAGGTGCTGGTCGAGGGCAAAGGCCGCGCGGCCGTCGTGAAGTTCACCGACCAGGAGGCCTATTACGAGGCCCAGATCGGCGAGGTCAGCGAAGACGAAGGCGCAGGCCCCGAGGCCGAAGCCCTGTCGCGCGCGGTCGTCGAGCAGTTTGAAAACTACGTCAAACTGAACAAGAAGGTGCCGCCGGAGGCCCTGGCGTCGATCCCGCAGATCGCCGAGCCTGGCAAGCTGGCCGACAGCATCGCCGCGCACCTCTCCGTCAAGATCGGCGACAAGCAGAACCTGCTGGAGATCTTCGACGTCGTGAAGCGCCTGGAGAAGGTCTTCGCCCTCATGGAAGGCGAGATCTCGGTGCTGCAGGTCGAGAAGAAGATTCGCTCGCGCGTGAAGCGCCAGATGGAGAAGACCCAGCGCGAGTATTATCTGAACGAGCAGATGAAGGCGATCCAGCGTGAGCTGGGCGATCCCGATGATGCTCGCGACGAGCTGATCGACCTCGAAAAGCGCATCAAGAAGACCAAGCTTTCGAAGGAAGCTCGGACCAAGGCCGAGGGCGAGCTGAAGAAGCTGCGCAACATGAGCCCGATGTCGGCCGAGAGCACGGTCGTCCGGAACTATCTGGACTGGCTGCTGTCGATCCCGTGGGGCAAGGCCAAGACCAAGAAGATCGACCTGACCGAGGCCGAGGGCATCCTCGACGCCGATCACTACGGTCTGGAGAAGGTCAAGGAACGCATTCTTGAGTACCTGGCCGTCCAGGCCCGGACCAACTCGCTGAAGGGGCCGATCCTGTGCCTCGTTGGTCCTCCCGGCGTCGGCAAGACCTCGCTCGGCAAGTCGCTGGCCAAGGCGACCGGCCGTGAGTTCGTGCGCATGAGCCTCGGCGGCGTGCGTGACGAGGCCGAGATCCGCGGTCACCGCCGCACCTACATCGGCTCGATGCCCGGGAAGGTCATCCAGTCGATGAAGAAGGCCAAGACCACGAACGCCTTCGTGCTGCTGGACGAGATCGACAAGATGGGCAGCGACTACCGCGGCGATCCCGCCTCGGCGCTGCTGGAAGTGCTCGATCCGTCGCAGAACTCGACCTTCGGCGACCACTATCTCGAGGTCGACTACGACCTGTCGCAGGTGATGTTCGTCACGACGGCCAACAGCCTGAACATGCCCCAGCCGCTGCTGGACCGCATGGAGATCATCCGCATCCCCGGCTACACCGAGGATGAGAAGCTGGAGATCGCCAAGCGGCACATCCTGCCGAAGCTGGCCAAGGATCACGGCTTGAAGCCGGCCGAGTTCATCGTGCCGGACAAGGCGATCCGCGACCTGATCCGCTACTACACCCGGGAAGCCGGCGTTCGGTCGCTGGAGCGAGAACTGGGCGCCCTGGCGCGGAAGACGGTCCGCGACCTGGCCCGCGAGAAGGTGGCCTCGATCACGATCGACGACGAGCGCCTGGCCAAGTACGCGGGCGTCAAGAAGTACCGTTACGGCGAGACCGACGAGGTGGACCAGGTCGGCATCGTCACCGGTCTGGCCTGGACGGAGTTCGGCGGCGACATCCTGACCATCGAAGCCGTGAAGATGCCGGGCAAGGGTCGCATGCAGATCACCGGCAACCTCAAGGACGTGATGAAGGAGTCGATCGCGGCGGCCAACAGCTATGTCCGCTCGCGCGCGCTGCAGTTCGGCATCAAGCCGCCGGTCTTCGAGAAGACCGACGTACACATCCACGTGCCGGACGGCGCCACGCCCAAGGACGGTCCGTCGGCCGGTATCGCCATGGCCCTGGCCATGGTCTCGGTGCTGACCGGCATCCCGATCCGCAAGGATATCGCCATGACTGGCGAAATCACCCTGCGCGGTCGGGTCACCGCCATCGGCGGCCTGAAGGAGAAGCTGCTCGCGGCCCTACGCTCTGGCGTGAAGACGGTGCTAATCCCGCAGGAGAACGAGAAGGACCTCGTCGACGTGCCTCAGAGCGTCAAGGACGGCCTGGAGATCATCCCGGTCTCGACGGTCGACGAGGTGCTCAAGCACGCGCTCACCGGACCTCTGACGCCGGTCGAGTGGAACGAGGCGGAGGAGCCGATTGCTGCGGGTGCGAAGAAGGATGATGGCGACAGCGACGCCATTCTGACCCACTAAGCGTAACTTATTGATGATAACTTATGCGGCGCGGGAGTTTCCCGCGCCGCTCTCGTTTGACGAGGCCTTTTCTGCCGCCATAATCCCCAGCGAGCGCAGCGCCGTAAGCAAAAACACGTCGCCGCTCAGGCTGGGAGAAAAACATGACCACAAAAGCCGAACTCGTCACGGCGATCGCCGAGAAGGCGGGCATCAACAAGAACCAAGCCAAAGACGCGCTGGAAGCCTTCATCGACGCCGTCACCGACTCCCTGAAGTCGGGCCAGGATGTGCGCCTGGTCGGTTTCGGCACGTTCAAGGCCGTGACCCGCGCCGCGGGCACCGCGCGAAATCCGCGGACAGGCGAGACGGTCAACCGTCCCGCGTCGAAGACCGCGCGTTTCCAGGTCGGCGAAGGCCTGAAGTCGTCTCTGAACGGCTGATCCAGTTTCCGCATAAGAGAGGCGGGGCGTCGCGGGGGCTGACGTTCCGCCTTTCGTATTTCGGGCTTTGCCCGAACGCGCGCGCCCGCTAGAAGCGGCGGCCTTGGGGCGCGCCAGGTTTGGATGCGAGCGGCGAAACCGCTCGAACGCGCTTCAAGCGCAAGGAGATTGAGCCTGTCCGTCAGGCTCCAGAGGGCAGTTAGCTCAGCGGTAGAGCGTCTCGTTTACACCGAGAGGGTCGGGGGTTCGATCCCCTCACTGCCCACCATTCCTCTTCACAGCCAAGGCATCCGGCCCCCGGGCCAAGGTCACGCTTTCGCTTGGAGTTTGCGATCAAGATGATATCATTTTGATCGCAACGCTGGAGGTGCGTCATGTCTGAGACCCGGACCATCAACCCGACCAACGAACGCCCGTACGGCGGCGTGAACGGGGGTGCCGCGCTATTGGCCGCACCCTTGCTTCTAGGACTCGGGATTTGGCTGCTCCTTCAGGCGCGAGACGGC
The DNA here is from genome assembly GCF_001556515.1 of Caulobacter sp. CCH9-E1. GTDB lineage: Bacteria > Pseudomonadota > Alphaproteobacteria > Caulobacterales > Caulobacteraceae > Caulobacter. Next base: position 22,500 of record NZ_LSJA01000251.1, read on the forward strand.
GGCGGCGCGTTTTTCACGCTCTCTGGCGCGGGGTGCGTGAGCCTCGCGATCCTGGTGTCGTGCGGCTTCTATTCGCTGCAGCCGAACGAGGCCTACGCCATCACGCTGTTCGGCGCGTATGTGGGCACGGACCGCGCGACGGGCCTGCGCTGGATCCTGCCTTGGTATGGCCGCAAGAAGATTAGCCTGCGGGTGCGCAACGTGACCAGCGAGACGCTGAAGGTGAACGACAAGCGCGGCAACCCGATCGAAATCGCGGCCAACATCGTCTGGAGGGTCAAGGACTCGGGGCAGGCGCTGTTCGACGTCGATGACTACGCCGCCTTCGTGAACATCCAAATCGAGACGGGCCTGCGCGAGGTCGCCTCGCACTACGCCTACGACCATGCGGAGGAGGGCGAGCCCACGCTGAGGGCCGACGCTGAGGAGGTGGGGGATCGCCTGCGAAAGGATCTGCAGCAGCGCACCGCCGTCGCCGGCGTTGCGATCGACGAAGCGCACCTGATGCATCTGGCCTACGCGCCGGAGATCGCCGGCTCGATGTTGAAGCGTCAGCAGGCCGAGGCCGTGCTGGCCGCTCGCCGAACCATCGTCGCCGGCGCCGTCGACATGGTCGAAAGCGCGCTTGGCCAGCTCAGTGACCGCGGCGTGGTCGCTCTAGACGACGAGCGCCGAGCCTCAATGGTGTCCAACCTGCTGGTGGTGCTCTGCGCCGACCGCGAGGCCCAGCCCGTGGTCAACACCGGCACACTCTACGGCTGACGTGGCGAGCGACCAAAATGACGCCAAGGGCGGTCGGCGCGCATTCCTGATGCGCGTCAGTCCCGAGGTCCTGTCGGCCATCGAGCGACTGGCGGCGTCCGAGTTGCGTAGCGTGAACGCACAAGTCGAGGTATTGCTACGCGAAGCGCTAGGGCGTCGCGGCGTTGCTCGGAAATCGTCCGGGAACGGCGAGGAACCCTAGCTGTCGCAAAAGCTTTATCGATCCAAGGCCGAATGGGGAGGCCTGGCGTAGCGATGAGGATTCGGCGTGACGGATACGAGAACGGATCGGCCGTTCGGCCCGAGTAGCTTTGCCGCCGAGATCGATCCGCCGTTTGACACTGTCCGTCTCGTAGACACGACCATGCTCTACGCGCCGCGTAGCGGCGGCGTTCGCCGATATCTCTCGTCCAAGCGGGCATGGCTGGCGGCCAACAGGCCCGCCGTTCGCCATACGCTGGTCGTCCCCGGGGCGAGGGACTCCTACGATGGCAAAGGGCGGGTCTCGATCTACGCCGCGCCGCTGCCGTTCGGAGCAGGCTATCGCTGGCCGGTGGTGAAAGCCGCCTGGATGGAGCGGCTGATTCGTCAGAGGCCTGACATCATCGAGGCCGGAGATCCCTATACGCCCGGTTTGGCGGCCCTGAGGGCGGGGGAGGCCTTGGGCATTCCCGTCGTCGGCTTTTGTCACACCGATCTCGGCAAGCTGGCGGCGTTGCACATCGGCGAATGGGCCGAGAAGCCGGTTCAGAAGCGATGGGCCGCCGTCTATCGCCAGTTCGACCAGGCCGTGGCGCCGAGTCGCTTCATCGCGGGCCGTCTGATCGAGGCCGGCGTCCATAACGCCGTCGGCCTGCCTCTGGGCGTGGATACCGAGCTCTTCCACCCAAGCCGCGCTGATCGCGGGACGCTCCGCCGCCGGCTGGGCGTGTCCTCCGACGAAAGGCTGCTGGTCTTCGCGGGGCGGCCGGCGCGAGAGAAGCGTCTCGACGTGCTTGTCGGCGCGGTCGAGCGGCTGGGAGCGCCCTACAAACTGCTGTTCGTTGGCGCGGGCGGCGGCGCGCCTGCGAGCGATCGCGTCATCAGCCTGGACTATGTGCGAGACCCCGCCGAGCTGGCGGGAATCCTGGCCAGCTGCGACGCCTTCGTGCACGCCAATGACAACGAGCCTTTCGGCCTCATCGTCCTGGAGGCGATGGCGTGCGGTCTCCCCGTTGTCGGCGTCGCCGCGGGCGGCGTCGCCGAGTCGGTCGATGACGAGGTGGGGCAGCTAGCCGTGCGCTCCGAGCCCGGAGCCTTCGCCGAAGCCGTCGAGGCCCTGTTCGCGCGTGACCTCGCCGCCATCAGCGTCGCCGCGCGCCGACGCGCCGTGGAGCGGCACGGATGGGACGCGGTCTTCCGCCAGCTCTGTTTCATCTATGGCGGCCTGACGGGACGCCACGCCTTCGGCGGACTATCCCAGCCGCGCGATCACTAGGCGGTACGCAGTCCCGCCAGGATCTCGTAGCTGTGTTTGCGCGCGGCATGATCGTAGATCTGCGAAGCCGCCATTAGCTCATCCGCGCCGGTCATATCCAGAACCTGGTCGATCTTGCGCTTCACCGTCTCGGGCGAACCGATGGCGGAGTACTGGAAGGTGTGGTCCAGGCCCGCCAACTCCGCTGGCGAGGCATGCTCGCGGATGTCATCGACTGGCGGCGGCAGCAGACCGGGCCGGCCACGTCTCAACGCCAGGAACTGCTGCTGGGTCGAGGTCGCCAGACGCGCGGCCTCCTTGTCGGTGTCGGCGGCGCAGACGCCGATGCAGACCATCGCATAGGGCTTGTCCAAGGCTTCCGACGGCTTGAAGTGACGGCGATAGAGGAGGAGGGCGTCCAGCAGGGCGTCGGGCGCGAAGTGGGCGGCGAAGGCGTAGGGCAGTCCCAGAGCCGCGGCCAGTTGCGCGCCCCAGGTCGAGGAGCCCAGGATCCAGATCGGCACGTCCTGTCCTTCGCCGGGGACGGCCCGAACGCCCTGGTCCGCCGTCGCCGGTTTGAACCAGTGCTGCAGTTCGACGACGTCCTGGGCGAACGAATCGACCGCGCCGGCATAGCGCCGCAGCGCGCGCATGGTCGCCTGGTCGGCGCCGGGCGCGCGGCCCAGGCCCAGGTCGATACGGCCGGGGTAGAGCGCGTTCAGCGTGCCGAACTGCTCGGCCACCAACAGCGGGGCGTGATTTGGCAGCATGACTCCGCCGGAGCCGACTCGAATCGTCGAGGTGCCGCCGGCCACGTGACCGATGACGACGGCCGTCGCCGCGCTGGCGATGCCTGGCATGTTGTGATGTTCGGCCAGCCAGTAGCGGTGGAAGCCGAGACGTTCGGCATGCCGCGCCAGGTCCAGACTGTTGTGGAGAGCTCGGCCAACGTCGGTTCCTTGGGGAACGGGCGCCAAGTCGAGGACGGAGAAGCGGGGATAAGCGACCATCAACGCTAGATGGCGCGTAAAGTCCGCAACTCAAGGCGTTGCGAAACGGTTCTCTATGTCGTGGAAGCCACTGGACGGTGGCGCGAATGACGGGGCTCGAACCCGCGACCTCCGGCGTGACAGGCCGGCGC
>NZ_LSJA01000252.1 GCF_001556515.1 Caulobacter sp. CCH9-E1
CTTGGCGACGCCGTGGTTGTCGGCGTCGGTGGCGCTCTGCCGATAGGTGACCGGAACCGAGACTGTCGGAGCGGCCAGCGGGACCGTGATCGTGGTCACCGCGGGACCGACGCCTGTGAAGTAGCCGGTCTGGCGGAAGTTGTCGGTCGTCTGCCGGCCGAACTCGGCGCCGAGCAGCAGCTTGTGGCCGATACGTCCTGTGGCCGCCGACCAGGTCAGGTCCGTCTGGTTGAACAGGTTCTCGCGCTGCGTGGCATTGTTGTAGGCGGAGAGGGAGACCGCGGTCCCGGCGGCGTTGACCGCCCCGGGATAGACGTTCTGGTAGGCCTTGTCGTAGTCGCCGAAGCTGGTGACGTTGCGCAGGCTGACGCCGCCGAAATCGGGCTCACCTCAAGGTTTGTTCGCTAGAGTGCGCCAAGAAGAACAAAAGCGGCATAAGGCGGCTAACGCCTCATCGCAACCTGTAGAGTGGAAGGAGTCCAGGGGCAGCGAAACTAAGCCGCGTTCCGCTGCGCGCCCTTGCTGCGCCCCGCGAACACTTCAACCAATCGCCCTAGCTGAACCGCCTCGCGGCTCAGGCTGTGGCTCGCCGCCGTCGTCTGCTCGACCATAGCGGCGTTCTGCTGTGTGACCTGGTCCATTTCGTTTACTGCCGTGTTCACCTCGGCGAGGCCGGCAGCTTGTTCTCTGGCGGCCTGCGCGATGTCCCGAACCAACCCTTCAATTCGGCTGAACTCGGAAACGACACTGGTCAGTGCGTCGCCTACCTTGACCACAAGGTCCACACCGCTCTGGACGCTTGAAGACGCTTCAGCAATCAGCCCCTTGATCTCCTTGGCGGCATCGGCGGACCGCTGGGCGAGTGCTCTCACCTCTTGAGCCACAACCGCAAAACCCCGGCCCGCTTCGCCAGCTCGTGCGGCTTCAACGCCTGCGTTCAACGCCAGAAGATTGGTCTGGAAGGCGATCTCGTCGATCACCCCGATGATTTGGCCGATCTGACGCGAAGAGGCGTCGATGCGCTCCATGGCGCTGATCGCCTGGCCCGCCACTGCGCTGGATCCGGCGACGTTGTTGCGACTTTCGGACATGGCCTGCTGCGCCATCAGGGCGCTTTCCGAGGTCTGCCGGATAGTGGCAGTCACTTCGTCCAAAGCAGCTGCCGTTTGTTCGAGACTGGCAGCCTGATGCTCGGTGCGTCGTGACAAATCATCAGCAGCAGCGGAGATCTCACGCGCACCGCTGTCGACGGCAGCCGCGCTCGCAACAACCTGCGCTGTCCGTCGTCAGGACATTTGGCTCAGATGGGGGCGTAAATTAGCGGAGAGCGG
>NZ_LSJA01000253.1 GCF_001556515.1 Caulobacter sp. CCH9-E1
GGGTGGGCGGTGGTCCTATCTGTTGCGCGCGCCGGACCAGACCTTCAGCCTGACCGCCGACGATGCTTCCGACCCGTTCGAGGCGCTCTCCGACCTGCTGGGACCGCGCCAGCCGAGCGACCCGGACGGCCCGCCGTTCCAAGGGGGCGTGGTGGGCCTGGCGGCCTACGAGCTGGGCGATCGGATCGAGGCCTTGGGTCTCTCGCGCTCCGACTGGCCGGACCTGACCTGCGCCCGCTACCCGGCCCTCCTGGCCTTCGACCACCACGCCCGCCAGGTGCTGGCGATCGGGCGCGGCGCGACCGAGGGCGAGGCGGAGGCGCGGGTCTGCGCCGCCCTGACCTGGCTGGACGCCCCCGCCGCGTCGCACCGAGAGCCCAAGGGCCCCCTGTGCCCAGACCTCGCCGCGGACGATCCCGCGGCTTACGAAGCCGCCGTCGGCGAGGTGGTCGAGCGCATCCGGGCCGGCGAAATCTTCCAGGCCAATATCGCCCGCGCCTGGCGGGGACGGCTCGCGGCCGACGTCGACCCGTTCGACCTCTTCACCCGTCTGCGCGGCCAGAGCCCCGCGCCGTTCGCGGCCTATCTGCGGCTGCCGGGGCGGGCGCTGGTCTCCAACTCGCCCGAGCGGTTCCTGAAGGTTCTTCCGGACGGCGCGATCGAGACCAAGCCGATCAAGGGCACGCGGCCCCGCGACCGCGACCCGGCCCGGGATCTGGCCCTGGCCGCCGAGCTGCTGGCCAGCGACAAGGACCGGGCCGAGAACCTGATGATCGTCGATCTGATGCGCAATGATCTGGCGCGGGTCAGTCCGCCAGGCAGCGTCCGCGTTCCGGATCTTTTCAGGATCGAGAGCTTCGCCAACGTCCACCACCTGGTCTCGACGGTCACCGCGCGGTTGGCGCAGGGGCGCGGCGTCGGCGACCTGTTGCGGGCCAGCTTCCCGCCCGGCTCGATCACCGGCGCGCCCAAGGTGCAGGCCATGAAGGTCATCGCGGGGCTGGAGGCGCCGCGCGGTCCCTACTGTGGCTCCCTATTCTGGGTGGGTCATGATGGCGCACTCGACTCCAGCGTGTTGATCCGCACGGTCGTCTTGGCCGAGGATGGCGGCGGCTGGCGGGTGGAGGCGCGCGCCGGCGCGGGGATCGTCGCCGACAGCGACCCGCGCGCCGAGCGGCTGGAGACCGAGGCCAAGATCGCCGCCATCCGGCGCGCGCTGACGGAGACCGCTGGATGATCGCCCGCGACGCCATTCCCTTCGACGATCGCGGCCTGCTGCTGGGCGAAGGTTTGTTCGAGACCCTGCTGGCCCTGGACGGCGAGATCCGCCACCTCGACGCCCACCTCGACCGCATGGCCGGCGGCTGCGCGGTGCTGGGCCTGCCCTTCGATCGGGCCGAGGCGGAGGGGCTGTGCCGCCGCATGGTCCCGGCCACGGGGCGCGTGGCGCTGCGCCTCACCTTGACCGGCGGTTCGGGCGGGCGTGGCCTGGACCGGCCCGCCGACTTGACGCCCCGGCTGTTCGCCAGGGTCGCGGCGGTGGCGCCGGTGACGACGCCGGCGCGGGCCATCGTCTCCAGCGTCCGCCGCAACGAAGGCTCTCCGGCCAGTCGCCTGAAGACCCTTTCGTATGTCGACAGCGTCCTGGCGCGCACCGAGGCGGTCGCCGCCGGGGCCGACGAGGCGGTGATGCTGAACAATCGCGGCCACGTGGTCTGCGGCGCGGCGGCCAATCTTTTCTGGGTCGCGAGCGGTCGGCTGTTCACGCCGGCGCTAGACTGCGGCGTGCTGCCGGGGATCACCCGGGCGCGGCTGCTGGCGGCGCAGGCCGTCGAGGAAGTCGCCGTGGGGGCAGAGGCGCTGGAGCGCGCCGAAGCCGTATTCCTGACCAACAGCCTGATCGGCGTGCGTCCCGTCTCGCGCCTGGGCGATCGAGCGTTCGACGCCCATCCGCTTGTCGAGCGTTTGCGCTCGGCGCTTCCGGCCTAGCTCGCCGCCGACCACAGCACCGCGTCCACCCGGCGCGGGCGCAGATAAAGCGTGCGGTTGAAGGTCAGCGGCTTGGGCAGGATCAGCTGGATCGGCGAGCTGTAGACATAGGCGGCTCGCGCCAGGATCACGCTCTTGTTGGCGGAGAGCACGGCGGCCGGCACGTCGGTCAGCACCGCGCCCTGCGCGGGGCAGTTGGTCATGCCCGCCGCGGATGCGCGCGACCAGGCCACGGTGTTCTTGCCATTGGCGTCGGACACGATGCTGGCGACGCACATCTTCAGGTCGGTCGTGGGGAAGGGCGCCATGATGATCGCGCCGATATTGAAGACGTCCGTGGTCCGGGTGGGGCCCGTCTGCGACGCCTGGGCCGTCAGGTCGCCGATCGAGGACGTGATGTTCGACACCCGGCGCTGAGCCATCATCGCCTGGGTCAGTTCGGCCATGCCGCAGTACATGACGATCAGCAGCGGCGCGACCAGCGCGAACTCAACGGCCGACGCGCCGCGCCGATCGCGCCAGAAACGTCGCGGGGATGGCCAGCGGGACCTCATTGCTCGTACGGCTCGTTCATGAAGGCGGTGGCGGCGTAGATGATCCGCTTGCCATCGGCGCTCTGCAGCCCGGTCTGCATCAGGGGCGTGACCAGGGGCCAGGTATAGTAGCCGCGCACCAGAACGATCGAACCGGCCTTGCCAGGATCCCAGGCGACGGGGTCGGGTACGGTCCCATCGGCGTTCGAGGCGCTGACGCTGGCGAAATCGGCGTAGGTGCGGACATCCAGCGATAGAGCGCCGGCGCAACGATCGCCCAGCCAGCTCATCTTGGCGCAGACGGCCGTCTTGAAATCCGCCGCCGTGATCTTGGCGGTCTGGGCCTCGCCGGTCCGGATCGTGCGGCCGGCGTCGATGATGGCGTTCTCCAGGGTCAGCGAGACCAGCAACACCAGGCCCAGCTCGATCATCGCCATGATGAGGATCAGGAACGGAAGCGAGACGAGGGCGAATTCGACGGCGGTCGCCCCGCGGTCGGCTCGCGCGAACCGCGCCGCGACGCGGACGGGGCGCAGCCTCGCCAGCCGGCGCCCGACGCCTTCAAGGCGTGCGCGATCGAGAAGGGGACGATGAGCCATGCGGAGCGGCGCCTCGTGAACGAACCGCGAGCCTAGGCGGAACGACCCTAATCACTGGTTAGAGAAGGGAGGCGTTTCCCGGCGATCAGGGGGGCGAGCCGGCCGCCGGCGGGCTAAGGCGCGTGCACTGACGTCCGCAGGCGTAGCTGCTGGCCGAGGCGCCGCGATAGACGGTCACGGCGCCGCCTTCCGACACCACGACCTGGCGATCGGTCAGGGGGCGGCCGCCGGGGCCGAAAACCAGCAGGCTGGTGACGCCGGGCCGCTTGCCCAGCACGACCAGGGCGCGGTCGCTGACGACGCTGACGTCGGCGATGTCGGGGTCGCCGATCACCACGTCGCGCACCGCGCCGTCCATCGGCAGGGAGATCGCCTGGCCCGCCGCGACGGGCAGGGGGCGCGACTGCGCCGAAGCCTCGACGCTCCAGGCGGCCAGAAGCGCGGCAAAGATGAACGGGAAGCGACGCATGGAATGCCTTGGACGGGTGCCAACGTCCTCCAGGATCGGGCGGATTGGTCAATAAAGGCCTAAGAGCCGTCTTGGGTCTGCCGTGCCCGAGTCGAAAAAGTTCCGATGAATCAGGTGCTTGGCGTAGGTTTTGGCCTTATGGTTAAGTCCTGATGATAGTAAATTTGAATAAACTTAGCTAAATATGAAATAAACCATTTCTAATTTACTACCAATTAAGTGCGGGGCGAGAAGTTGGTCGTGTTCTCGGAGGGGTGGCAAGTCGAGCTGACTTGGAAACCTCAACTCACAAGCTCTGGTTTTGGAGACCAAGTCATGACCAAGTTCGTCACGCGCTTCCTGAAGGATGAATCCGGCGCCACGGCCATTGAATACGGCCTGATCGTCGCCCTGATCGCCGTTGTGATCGTGACCGCCGTCACGAGCCTCGGCACGAAGCTGAACACCAAGCTCCTCGAGGCGGGCGAAGCGATCGAAAAGACCCCCGCGTCGGGCGGCAAATAAGCGCCAGGTTCGGAAGAGCTGTATTGAAAAGGCCGGGCTTGTCCCGGCCTTTTTATCTGGCCTGATTTCCGAGCTTGCCCAATTTTACTCGGTAACCTGCAATTAACCTCAGTGAATAACGCGAAATTCATGGCGCTGGGCGTAGGTTGGATTTCATCGGATCACTCTCTGGAAATCGCGCCGTGACCCAACTGATCAAGGCCTTCGCCAAGGATGAAACCGGCGTCGCGGGCATCCAATATGGCCTTTTCGTCGCCCTGATCGCGGCTGTGACCATGGTCTGCGTCACGGGTCTGGGCATTGTGTTCAGCCCCGGCGCGCGCGTCACCGGCCTGGGTCTCGGGCTCGGCGAATAGAGAGCAAAGATTTCGCTCGGAAGCGGAGGCCGCGACGCTCAGGTGTCGTGGCCTTTTTCGTGTTTGGGAAACCCTTACTTCACGGGTGTCATCGCACGATGCGGCGGTTCCCACTCAGGCGCGCGACGCAATGCAGGCTCTCCACATTTCGCTGCTGATGGTCTTTCCGGCCCTGGCTATCGTGGGGGCGCTGAAGGACCTGACCAGCTATACGATCCCTAACTGGATTTCCCTGGCTCTGGTCGTCGCCTTTGTTCCGGCCGCCCTCGCCAGCGGCGCCAGCCTTTCCGCGATCGGCCTTTGCCTCGCCGTCGGCTTCGCCGCATTGGCGCTGGGCGTGGGCATGTTCGCGGTCGGCTGGATCGGCGGCGGCGACGGCAAGCTTCTGGCCGCCTGCGCGCTGTGGATGGGCTGGCCGGCGGTGGCCCCGTTCCTGCTGTGCACCGCCCTGGCCGGCGGCGTGCTGACCTTCGCCGTCCTGGCCCTGCGCTCGGGCTGGGTCGCGCCGCTCGTGGCGGGCGGGCCCGTTTGGGTGCGTCGGCTGGGCCAGCCGGGCGGTGATTTGCCCTACGGCGTCGCCATCGCCGCCGGCGCCCTGATCGCGTTCCCAAAAGCGCTTTTGGCTCAAGGCGTTCTGGGCTGAGGCCGCGACAGCCCGCCGCAGGCGTACGGGCCGACGTTAACCGGAATTTCAGTCCTCGTTAACTATAAGCGGACGACCATGCGCTTCGGCCAGAAAGGCCACGACTGAATCGCGCGTGCTCGCCCGGAGGCGGCCCCGGTTTTCCAGAGTGACCGCACGAGTTCCGCCCGCGCATGAGCCCCGTCCGCCTCCTGATCGTCCTGATCGCCGCCGTGTCGGCCATCGGCATGGCCGTGGTCCTGCAGCGCGCCCTGGGCGGCAAGACTGGAAAGCCCGGCGCCATCGCCGCGCCGACCGCGGCGCCGGCCAAGCCGATGACCCAGGTGCTGGTGGCCAAGCATGATCTCGCCGTCGGCGCGCGTCTGGGCGAAGCCGATATCGGCTGGCAGGCCTGGCCCTCCGACTCCGTCAACGCGGCCTTCATCACCAACGGCGCGGCCCAGAGCGTCGGCCTGGCCGAGGGCGCTGTCGCGCAGGCCAAGGCCGCCGTGACCGGCCAGGTCATCGGCGGCGATCCCGCCCGGGCGCTGGACGGCGCCATCGTCCGCGATCCCATCCTGGCCGGCGAACCGATCACCGCGCGCAAGATCGTGCGGGGCGGGGAAGGCGGCTATCTGTCGGTCGTGCTCACCCCGGGCAAGCGGGCCGTGGCGGTGCCGGTCTCGGCCGACACCACCGCCGGCGGGTTCATCCTGCCGGGCGATCGGGTCGATGTGATCGCGACGCGAGATGCGCCGATGCCCGCGGGCGGCGGGCGGGTGATCGTCGGCGAGACCGTGATGCGCAACGTCCGCGTCCTGGCGCTGGACCAAAAGACCACCGCCGACAAGGACGCCAAGACCATGGTCGCCACGACCGCCACGCTGGAGGTCGGCGGCGCCGAGGCTGAAGCCTTGGCGGCCGCCAAGGCCGGCGGTCCCGTCACCCTGGCCCTGCGCGCCTATACCGACGCCGGCGCGCCGTCCGGCGGCGTGGCCGCGCCGGCCGAGGCGGCGGCCGTGCGGATCAATCGGGGCGGGCAGACGACCGTCATGGCGGTGCGACCGTGAGCCGCCCGCTGCTGACGATCCATATCGCCGCCCTGTTGGGCGTGAGCACCGCAGCGCCGGTGTTCGCCGACGGGCCCGCGCCCGGCACGCATGTCTATCAGAAGACGCCGCGCGCGGCGTCGCGTCCGGTCGCGCCCGCGGCCGCTCCCGCGTCGATGAGCGGACAGGTCGCGCGCGTCGTGCTGACGGCCGACCAGACCGCCGCGACTCTGGAGCTCGCCAAGGGCAAGTCCGCGATCGTCGAGCTGCCGTCCGACGTCCGCGACCTCCTGGTCACCAGCCCCACCGTCGCCGACGCGGTGCTGCGCGACCGTCGCCGCGTCTATATCGTCGGCCTGGCCGAGGGCGTCACCGACGCGGCCTTCTTCGACGACGGCGGCCGCCGGATCCTGTCGCTGTCGATCAAGGTCGCCCAGCCCGTCGACCAGCTGGCCGACACCCTGAACCGCGTGTTGCCCGAGGCGAAGATCGAGGTCCGACCGATCCGCGACAGCGTGGTGCTGAGCGGCGTGGTCCGCACGGCCGCCCAGTCCGAGTCCGCCGCCCGCATCGCCGCCCAATATGTCGGCGGCCCGGACAAGGTCCTGAACATGCTGAGCATCGCGGGCAAGGACCAGGTGATGCTGCAGGTCCGCATCGTCGAGGTTCAACGCAACGTCATCAAGCAACTGGGCGTCTCGACGGACAACCTGCTCAACGACGGCTTCAAGTCCTATACCGTGGGGCGCGAGAACACGTTCGGCGTCAACGGCGCTTTGCTGGGCGGGGGCGGCGCCTGCTATGGCCGCGACAATCTTCGCAAGAACAGCCTCAGCGCCAGCAGCAACAGCTCCAGCCAGACCTCGACCAACGCCTCGACCGGCGTACCCGGCAACGGGACCTCCAGCGCGGTGACGGACGCCCTGACGAGCGCCGCCTCCAGCGCCTGGTCGACCGCCACCGGCAACACGCTGAACGCCTGCCTCGCCGCCTTCGAGCGCGTGGGTCTGGTCCGCACCCTGGCGGAGCCGAACCTGACGGCGGTCTCGGGCGAGGCCGGCCGTTTCCTGGTCGGCGGCGAGTTTCCGGTGCCGACCGGCAGCGACAGCAGCGGCAGGATCTCGATCGAGTTCAAGCCGTACGGGGTGGGCCTGGGCTACACGCCCGTGGTGATGTCTGGCGCCCGGATTTCGCTGAAGCTGTCCACCGAAGTCTCGGAGCTCTCCAGCCTGGGCGCCTTCACGCTCAGCAACGGGACGGCGTCGCGCTCGCTGACCGTGCCCGGCCTTTCGGTTCGCCGCGCCGAGACCACCGTCGAGCTGCCGTCCGGCGGTTCGCTGATGATCGCCGGCCTGCTGCAGCAGACAACGCGCCAGGCCATCGACTCCCTGCCGGGCATGACCAGCATGCCGATCCTGGGTTCGCTGTTCCGTTCGCGCGACTTCCTGAATGGCGAGACCGAACTCGTCATCATCGTCACGCCGTACATCGTCGACCCGACCAAGCCGAAGACCCTGCAGACTCCGGCCGACGGCTTGAGCCTGGCCGGAGACATGAGCACGGTGCTGCTGGGCCGGCTGAACCAGGTCGTCAAGGCGCCGCCGGGCGCCAACGCGGGGCGCGCGTATCAAGGCCCCGTGGGCTATGTGATCGAGTAGGCCGCCATGACGCGTAGCGCATCCGTCAAGATCGTCCTGAAGACCGGCCTCTGGCTCGCCGCGGCGGCGAGCCTCTCCGCGTGCGCCGCGGCGTCGGGTCCGAGCCCGCAACCCGTGGCGGCGACCGAGACGCAGGCCTGGGCCGAGCGGGTCAAGGTGACGCCGACGCCCGACGAGATCGTGTTGGCGGTCCACGCCGCCGGACTGTCGGACAACCAGCGCGCCGCCCTGCAGGCGCTGGTCGGACGCTGGTTGCAAGAGGAAGGGCGCGAGCTGGTCGTCACCGCGCCCAGCGACGCCGGCGCCATGGCCGTCCAGGTCCGCGAGCGCCTGATCTTCCTCGGCGCGCCGGCCGCTCAGGTCCGCATCGTCGGCGCTGATCCGGCGACCGCTCGCGAGCCCGTCCTGCGCGTCGGCTTCGTGCGCCACGAGGCTCAGATTCCCAAGTGCGGCCAAGCCTGGGAGAACCTGACCGCCACGCGCGACAACAAGGCCTACGAGAATTTCGGCTGCGCGGTCGCCGCCAACATGGCCGCTCAGGTCGCCAACCCCGAGGACCTGGTCCGGCCGCGCGACATGACCGCGCCCGACGCGGGCCGCCGCGACACCGTGCTGGGCAAGTATCGGCGCGGCCAGATCACGAGCGCGACGCGCGACGACCAGGCCAGCGGCACATTGTCCAAGGCGATCCCCTGATGGCGCCGGCCGACAACGATCCTTTCAACCTGGGGCTCGAGGACGCCGAGAGCTTCACGACCGGCGCCGGCGATCCCTGGCGCGCTTCGGCCCCGCCGGCGCTGGAGCCGGCCCTGGGCGGGTTCGAGGACCCCTTGGCGCCGCGCCCTTCCGCGGCGAGCGACGCCGCCCCGTCGCTGATCCCCGACGCTGGAACGGCTGACGCGGTGATCCCGCGCGTGACCGTCCACGCCTTCTGCGCCCGCACCGAGACCGCGGGCGTGCTGGAGCAGGCCGCCAAGGATCGACGGATGGCGCGCGCGACCACCGTGGTCCGGATGGGCGGCCTGGCCGCCGCCGTCGATCACTACCAGGAACAGCCGACGCCCTCGCTGGTGCTGGTCGAGTGCCTGGACGACGCCCAGCGCCTGCTGCACCGCCTGGACGCCCTGGCCCAGGTCTGCGACGCCGGGACCAAGGTGGTGGTCATCGGCCAGGCCAACGACATCGCCCTCTATCGCGAACTGATGCGGCGCGGAGTCAGCGAGTACCTGACCCCGCCGCTGTCGGCCCTGTCGGTGATCCGCGCGATCGCAGACCTGTACGCTGATCCCGCCGCGCCGTTCGTCGGCCGCCAGGTGGCGTTCGTCGGGGCCAAGGGCGGGGTGGGGGCCTCGACCCTGGCGCACAACTTCGCCTGGACCATGTCGGAGCGGCTGCAGACGGCCACCGTGCTGGCGGACCTGGATTTGGCCTTCGGCACCGCCGGCCTCGACTTCAACCAGGACCCGGTGCAAGGGGTGTTCGACGCCCTCAGCCAGCCCGATCGCCTGGACCCGGTGCTGATGGACCGGATGATGGTCCGCTGCGGCGATCGCCTGTCGCTGTTCGCCGCCCCCGCGACGCTGGACGACGACTACGAGATCGGCGCCGACGCCTTCGACGAGGTCACCCACCGCATCCGCGCCGCCGCGCCCTATGTGGTGCTGGACCTGCCGCACGTCTGGAGCGCCTGGACCCGCCGGGTGCTGCTGGGCTCCGACGAGCTGGTCGTGGTGGCCACGCCCGACCTGGCCTCCTTGCGCAACGCCAAGAACATCATCGACCTGGTGCGCGCGGCTCGCCCGAACGACGCTCCGCCGCGCCTGGTGCTCAACCAGGTCGGGGTGCCGGGCCGGCCGGAGATCCCGGTGAAGGACTTCGGCGACGCCCTGGGCTTGGCGCCCTCGCTGGTGCTGCCGTTCGACCCCAAGCCCTACGGCCTGGCCGCCAACAACGGCCAGATGCTGGCCGAGATCGCGCCGCGCTCCAAGGCCGCCGAGGGGATCGAGCAGCTGGCGCGGCTGATCAGCCGCCGCGAGCCGCCGACGACCCCGAAGGCCTCGTTGCTGTCGGCGCTGTTCAAGAAGACCTGAGATGTTCGGCAAGCGCGCCCCGTCCGCCGAACAGAAGGCGCCGCCTCCCGCTCCGGCGGACGGCGCGACGATCGCCACGCGCCCACGGCGTCTCGAGCCGGAGGCGCCCGCGCCGGTCGCGCCGCCGCCCAAGGTGACAGGCCCGCCGCCGCGCGCCGTGGCCAACCAGGCCGCGCCTCTGGCCGCCCCGATCGTCCGTGAGCAGAGCGACTACTACCGCGTCACCAAGACGACGATCTTCAACGCCCTGCTCAACACCATCGACCTGTCGCAGCTGGCTCAGCTGGACCAGCGCCAGGCCGCCGAGGAGATCCGCGACATCGTCGCCGAGCTGGTGGCGATCAAGAACGTCTCGATGTCGGTGGCCGAGCAGGAGGCCCTGGTCCAGGACATCACCAACGACGTCCTCGGCTATGGCCCGCTTGAGCCGCTGCTGGCCCGCGACGACATCGCCGACATCATGGTCAATGGCGCGCACCGGGTGTTCATCGAGGTCGGCGGCAAGGTCCAGCTGACCAATGTCCGCTTCCGCGACAACCAGCAGCTGATGAACATCTGCCAGCGGATCGTCAGCCAGGTCGGCCGCCGCGTCGACGAGAGCAGCCCGATCTGCGACGCTCGCCTGCCCGACGGCAGCCGCGTCAACGTCATCGCCCCGCCGCTGGCGCTGGATGGTCCGACCCTGACCATCCGCAAGTTCCGGCGCGACAAGCTGACCATGAAGCACCTGGTGGAGTTCGCCTCCATCAGCCCGGAGGGGGCGCGGGTGCTGGGCGTCATCGGCGCCTGCCGCTGCAACGTGATCATCTCGGGCGGCACCGGCTCGGGCAAGACGACCTTGCTCAACACCATGACCGCCTTCATCGACCCCACCGAGCGGGTCGTGACCTGCGAGGACGCGGCCGAACTGCAGCTGCAGCAGCCGCACGTGGTGCGCCTGGAGACGCGGCCGCCGAACCTGGAGGGACAGGGGGCGGTGACGATGCGCGACCTGGTCCGCAACTGCCTGCGCATGCGCCCCGAGCGGATCATCGTCGGCGAAGTGCGCGGCCCCGAGGCCTTCGACCTCTTGCAGGCCATGAACACCGGCCATGACGGCTCGATGGGCACGCTGCACGCCAACAGCCCCCGCGAGGCGCTGAGCCGGGTCGAGAGCATGATCACCATGGGCGGCTACGGCCTGCCGTCCAAGACCATCAAGGAGATGATCGTCGGCTCGGTCGACGTGATCATCCAGGCCGCCCGCCTGCGCGACGGCAGCCGCCGCATCACCCACATCACCGAGGTGGTGGGGCTGGAGGGCGACGTGGTCGTGACCCAGGACCTGTTCGTCTACGACATCACCGGCGAGGACGAGCACGGCCGCGTGCTGGGCCGCCACCGCTCGACCGGCATCGCCCGTCCCAAGTTCTGGGACCGCGCCCGCTATTACGGCCTCGAGCGCGAGCTGGCCGAAGCTCTCGACGCGGCGGAGTAGGCGATGCTGTTCATCCTCGCCGGGGTCCTGGGCTTCATCACCATCGCGGGCCTGGGCTTCGCCTTCGTCGGCGGCGACAGCCCGGCGAGCAAGGCCTCGAAGCGCGCCCAGGTGATCGGCGCGGGCGGGGCCGACCGGCTGGCCGCCAAGGGCAAGCCCGCCGCCAACCCGACCGACGTGCGCCGCCAGACGATCTTGAAGGCGCTGAAGGAGCAGGAGCGGCGACAGAAGAAGGCGACCCTGAGCATCGCCGCGCGGATGCAGGCGGCCGGGCTTGGGCCCAACGTGCGCCTGTTCTGGCTGGTCAGCCTGGGCCTCGCCGTCGGCGTCATCCTGATCGTTCTGGCCCTGGGGCAGACGGTCTGGATCGCGCTGGGCGCGGGCTTCGCCGCGGGGCTGGGGCTGCCGCGCTGGCTGCTGTCCATCCTGGCCCAGAACCGCATCCGCAAGTTCACCGAAGCCTTTTCCGACGCCATCGACATCATCGTGCGGGGCATCAAGTCGGGCCTGCCGCTGCACGACTGTCTGCGGATTATCGGCCAGGAGAGCCCAGAGCCCCTGGCCGGCGAGTTCCGCATGCTGACCGAGAACGTCGCCATGGGCGTGCCGCTGGACGCGGCGCTGGACAAGATGCACGAGCGCATGCCGACCAACGAGCTGCGCTTCTTCGCCATCGTGCTGGCCATCCAGCAAAAGACCGGCGGCAACCTGGCCGAGGCCCTGGGCAACCTTTCGGCCGTGCTGCGGGCCCGCAAGATGATGAAGGAGAAGATCAAGGCGCTGTCGGCCGAAGCGGTCGCCTCGACCGCGATCCTTGGCGTCTTGCCGCCAGGTATCGTGGTTCTGATCACCGTGACATCGCCCGCCTATATGAAGCCGCTGTTCGTCGATCCGCGCGGCCACCTGATGCTGCTGGCGGCGGCGATCTGGATGAGCATCGGCGTCTTCGTGATGCGCAAGATGATCAACTTCAAGTTCTGAGGGGGGATCGGTGAAGCAACCAATACTCCCGACCTCCCCGGCGAATGCCGGGGCCCAGATTCATCCGGAGCGGCTGGGGTGTTCGCCCCCTCACGCTGTGTTGAACCTTGGGGCTCTCGTGGCTTCGATCTGGGCCCCGGCATTCGCCGGGGAAATCGGATTTGGGGAGGGCGGGACATGACGCTCGTCGAGACCCTGACCGATCCCAACAACCTGCTGACCGCCTTCATCGCGGTGGTGGTGTTCGCCACGATCATCACCCTGGCCTCGCCCCTGATGCGCGACGACAGGGGGCTGGAAGGCCGATTGAAGTCGGTGGCCAACCGCCGCGAGGAGCTGCGTCGCCGTTCGCGAGAAGCGCTCGCCCAGCGCCACGGCGCTGGCGGCGCGTCAACCAGCCTGCGACACCAGGACGAGGGCCTCTACAAGAAGGTGGTCGAACGCCTGCAGCTGTCGCGCTTGCTGGAGGACCCCAAGGTCGTCGACAAGCTGGCCCAGGCCGGTTTCCGCGGTCCCCGGCCGGTGACGACCTTCTACTTCTTCCGCTTCGTGGCGCCGTTCGTGTTCGCCGCGGTGGTGGCGGCCTATCTCTATGTCGTCAACGACTTTGGCCTGCTGCCGGTCCAGAAGCTGTGCGCCTGCGTGGCCGCCCTGGCCTTCGGCTACTACGCGCCCAACGTCTACATCACCAACATCGCTCAGAAGCGGCGGGAGTCGATCGTCGCGGCCTTTCCCGACGCGCTGGACCTGCTGCTGATCTGCGTCGAGAGCGGCATGTCGGTCGAGGCCGCGATCCAGAAGGTCGGCTCGGAGGTCGGCGCCCAGTCGATGGAGCTGGCCGAGGAGCTCAGTTTGCTGACCGCCGAACTGTCCTACCTGCCCGAGCGCCGTCAGGCCTACGAGAACCTGGCCCGGCGCACTAACCATCCGGGCGTCAAATCGGTGGCCACGGCCATGATCCAGGCCGAGCGCTACGGCACGCCGCTGGGCGCGGCGCTACGCGTGATGGCCAAGGAGAACCGCGAAATGCGCCTCTCGGCCGCCGAGAAGAAGGCCACCGCCCTGCCGGCCAAGCTGACCGTGCCGATGATCCTGTTCTTCCTGCCGGTGCTGTTCATCGTCATCCTGGGCCCGGCGATCATCAAGGTGCAGGACGTCTTCGCCAAGCACTGAGGCGCGTCAGACGCGGACCTCGCAGTCGGTGCGCAGCAGGGTCGCCTGGCTATAGTGGAAATAGCTGGTGCACCGCTGGCCGCCTCGGATCGTCTCGTGCGGGATGACGTCGGTCGCGGTGATGATTTCGTGCAGCTCGGTGCGGCCGTTGCTGTTCCAGTCCATCACGCCCCAGTCATAGCCCCGATCGACGACCGTGCCGGTGATGAAGGCCAGATTGAGGGCCGGCGCGACCGCGAGCGACGCGGCGACCAGGGCGAGCAGCTTGCGCATGGCGGTCCTTGGGGCGAAGAGCGCGCTTGATACACGCGACGTCGCGCCCCGGCAGTCCGGCCATTTGCCGCAGGCCAAGCTTGGATGGCGGCTAGCCGCCCCCGGCCTTCAGCGACTCCCATGTGCGGCCGCCGCCCTGCCCCAGCGCGGCGCGGAGATAGGCCAGGTTGTTGGCGACCTGCTCCGGGGGCAGGTCGGCGCGGGCCAGTTTCTCGGCTTCCGGCAAGCGCCCTTGCAGTCCGACCACCAGGGCCAGGTTCTGGCGGGCCTGGATCCCGCCTGAGGGCAGGGCGACGGCGCGGCGAAGCTGGGCCTCCGCGCCGGCCAGATCACCCTTGGCGGCCAGGTGCATGGCGTAGTTGGTCAGCGGCGTCGCCTCGTTCGGGGCCTGCGCCAGGGCCTGGCGATGGGCGGCCTCGGCCTCCTCGTCGCGCTGGGCCTGCTCATAGGCCACGGCCAGCAGGGTCAGCGGGCGCCAATCCCGGGGTGACAGGCTGGCGGCCTTGCGCGCCGGTTCGATGGCGTAGAAGCCCTGGCCGCGCGCGACATGCGCCCGGGCGAGCTCCAACAGAAGAACGGCGTCGTCCGGATGGACGACAAGCGCCTTGGTCGCGACCTCGGCGGCCTCGTCGTTGCGGCCCAGACCCCGCAGCGCCTGGGCGAGGCCGGCGGCCGCTTCGGCGTCGGCGGCGTTGGCCTGGAACTCCGAGCCCCAGAACGCCGCGCGGGCCAGCGGGTCCAGCCGGCGGACCTCCGCGCGTTGCTGCGCGTCGGCCGCCAGGGCCGCGCCGTTCGCGCAAAGGCTCGCCAGCGCCAGGACGGCGGGGGCGAGAACGGTTGCGAGGCGCGCGCGCTTGCGACACATGGAGGAGACGTCTCCGGAAAAGAGCCCGGCCATGATCGGTCTGGGGGCTTAAAGGAAGCGTTAAGCATAATTTTTCGAGAGGCCGCCGATGTCCGACGCGACGCATCCGATCCTCAGCCAGGCCGAGGCCGGCGCCATTCCGGTCCATCCGCTGGCCGAGAGCGAGGTCGAGGCGTTCCTGGCCCGGAAACGCGCGCCGGTCAGGACTTTCGCGACCGCCAACAAGTTCACCGGCAAGCTGGGGCAGGTGCTGGCCGTCCCCGGCGCCGGCGGCGCGGTCGAGCAGGTTCTGCTGGGAACGGGGGCCGGCCGCGTCGATCCGTCGCTGCTGCGGACCCTGGCCGGCAAGCTGCCCGCCGGCGACTACGCGCTCGCCAAGCTGCCCAAGGGGCTTGATCCCGAGCAGGCGGCCCTGGCCTTCGCGCTCGGGACCTATCGCTTCGACCGCTACAAGAAGCACGGCGAGCCGATCCCGCGCCTGGTCGCGCCCAAGGGCGTCGACGCCGCCGCCGTGACGGCGATGGCCCACGCCTGCGCCCTGGCCCGCGACATGGTCAACACCCCGGCCAACGACATGGGCCCGCTGCAGATCGAGACGATCGCCGGCGAGATCGCCCAGAAGTACGGCGCCACCCTGTCGGTCGTGCGCGGCGACGACCTGCTGAAGGAGAACTATCCGGCCGTGCACGCGGTCGGCCGCGCCGCCGTTCCCTCGCGGGCGCCGCGCATGATCGAGGTGACCTGGGGCGACGCCTCGCACCCCGTTCTGGCGCTGGTCGGCAAGGGCGTCGTGTTCGACACCGGCGGGCTCGACATCAAGCCCTCGGCCGGCATGCGGCTGATGAAGAAGGACATGGGCGGCGCCGCTCATGCCCTGGCGCTGGGCCGGATGGTCATGGAGGCGAACCTGCCGGTGCGCCTGGTGATCCTGACCCCGGTCGTCGAGAACGCGATCAGCGGCGACGCCATGCGGCCCGGCGACGTGCTGGCCACCCGCGCGGGCCTCTCGGTCGAGGTGGGCAACACCGACGCCGAAGGCCGCCTGATCCTGGCCGACGCCCTGACCCGCGCCGCCGAGCTGAAGCCGGCCCTGACGCTGGACTTCGCCACCCTGACCGGCGCGGCGCGCATTGCCATGGGTCCGTTCGTGATCCCCTTCTGGACCCCTGACGACAAGCTGGCCGGCCAGATCGAGGCGGCGTCCAAGGCCGTGGCCGACCCCTTGTGGCGCCTGCCCCTGACCGAGGCCTATCGCGACGCCCTCGACAGCGACATCGCCGACCTGAAGAACGACCCCGACGGCTGGGCCCAGGCCGGCGCGACGACGGCGGCGCTGTTCCTGCAGCGCTTCGCGCCGGCGGGTGATGAGATCGGCCCCTGGGCGCACTTCGACGTCTTCGCCTGGAACCCCAAGGGCCGGCCCGGCTATCCGGTCGGGGCCGAGGTCCAGGCGATCCGCGCCGCCTTCGCCATGCTGCGCGCGCGGTTCTCGCGATGAGCGCGCCCGATCGCCGCCTGACGCTGGTTCGAGACGGGGTCGCCGACCGTCGGCTCGAAGGCCTGGTCGCCGCCGACCGTTTCGTCGACGTGACGCCGATGCAGGTCAGCGCCCCCGTCGCCGGCCTGCGCAAGGCGCCCTCGCCCGACGCCGAGCAGGAAGACCAGCTGCTGTTCGGCGAGACCTTCGACGTGCTGTTCGAGACCGACGCGTTCGCCTTCGGCCAGGCGCGCCGCGACCGCTATGTCGGCTATGTCCCGATCGAGGCCCTGTCGGCGCCGACGCTGCCGCCCGAGCATCGGGTCGGCGCCCTGCGGACCTACGCCTTCGCCGAGCCGGACATCAAGTCGGCCATCGTCGGCCTCTACAGCCTGAACGCCCTGGTCACGGTCCAGGCGCGGGAAGGGCGCTTCGTGAAGGGCGCGCGAACGGGCTGGTTCGTCGAGCATCACCTGGCTCCGATCGGCCGCTTCGAAACCGACTATGTCGCGATCGCCGAGCGGTTCCTGGGCGCGCCCTATCAGTGGGGCGGCCGCGAGAGCCTGGGCCTCGACTGCTCTGCCCTAGTTCAGCAGGCGCTCTACGCCTGCGGCCGGGCCTGCCCGCGCGACACCGATATGCAGCGCGGCTTCTTCCCGGAGATCGCCGAGGCCGATCGCCGGCGCGGCGACCTTGTGTTCTGGAAGGGCCATGTCGCGATCCTGCTGGACCCCGACACCATCCTGCACGCCAACGCCCACCACATGGCCGTGGCGATCGAGCCGCTGAGCGAGGCAATCGCCCGGATCGAGGCGGCCGGCGTCGGCGCGCCGCTGGGCTATCGGCGGGTCTGAGATTGCCTTCTCCCCTTGCGGGAGAAGGTGGCGCAAAGCGCCGGATGAGGGGTTGAAGGTCTATCCGGACAACGGAGCGCGACCCCTCACCCGACCCACTTCCTGGGCCACCCTCTCCCGCGAGGGGAGAGGGAAAATCCTACTTCGCCGGCCACTGCGCCAGCCAGTCGACGATCGACTGCGGGGGCATGTGGCGGGGGTCGGTCAGGGCGAAAATCCCTGGCTCGGCCATAGGAAAAGGGCCGCGAAGAAAACTTCGCGGCCCTTTCAGATTCAGCGATCGCGCGGCGGGATGGCCGCGAAGCGATCAGGCCTTCGGCGCGGCCGGAGCAGCGGCGGCCGGAGCAGCGCCAGCGGCCGGAGCCGGGGCGGCGCCTTCAGCCGGAGCGGCGGCGGCGTCGGCCGGGGCGCCTTCGGCCGGAGCGGCGGCGGCGGCCGGGCGCGGCGGCGGAACCGGCAGCGTCGAGCCCAGGCTGTGCAGGTAGGCGATCAGCGCGATGCGGTCTTCCGGCTTCTTCAGACCCACGAAGGTCATGTTGGTGCCGGGGACGTCCTTACCGGGCGCCTTCAGGAAGGTGTACAGGGCGTCGTAGTCCCAGACGGGTTGCTTGCCCGCGAAGTCCTTCATCGCGCCCGAATAGTTGAAGCCCGGGTGCGCGGCCGGCTTGCGGCCCACCACGCCCCACAGGCCGGGGCCGGTGGAGTTGGCGTTCGATGCGTCCAGCTTGTGGCAGGCGGCGCACTTGGCCGAGACGGCCTGGCCGGCGGCCACATTGGCCGGCGTCAGCACGGCGTTCCAATCCGGCGGGGTGTCCTCGGCCGCGGCGGCGCCGCCCGGACCCTCTTCCTGGACCGCGATCTCGTAGCCGGCCTTTTCGACTTCAGTCTTCTTGAAGACGATGTCCGACGCTTCCCGCAGACCGAAAATAACGAGGCCGGTCAGCAGCACGCCGCCAGCGATCTTGTTGAACGTCAGGTCGCTCATCTCAGCCTTGTCAGCCTCTTGCCAGCCCGCCCGATGGCGGGCTCGAATTCCCCGACGCGCGAGAGGCCGCAAGCGAGTCCCCGACGCGCGTCATGTTGCGCTCGCGTCTCTTACACGCTACCGCCCCTCGCGCAACCGGGCAGCAAAGATTTGACGCCATGAACCCCATCGTCCTGATCCCCGCGCGGATGGCGGCGACCCGTCTTCCGGGCAAGCCTTTGGCCGATATCGGCGGCGTCCCGATGATCGTCCGGGTGCTGAACCAGGCCCGCGATGCGGCGATTGGTCCCGTGGCCGTGGCGGCGGGCGACCCCGAAATCGTCGAGGCGGTTCAAAAGGCTGGCGGAACGGCGATTCTGACCGATCCCGCCCTGCCGTCCGGCTCCGACCGGATCCTGGCCGCCCTGGCCGAACTCGATCCGGGGTTCGCCCACGACGTGGTGATCAATCTGCAAGGCGACATGCCCTTCGTCGATCCGGCGGTGCTGTCGGATTGCGCGCGAATACTTAAGGAATTTGGCGACGCCGACATCGCCACCGTCGTGGCCCCCGAAGCCTCGCTCGCCGATCGCAGCAACCCCGACGTGGTCAAGGCCGTCCTGGCCATGGAGGAGGACGGCCAGAGCGGCCGGGCGCTCTATTTCACCCGCTCGACCCTCTATGGCGACGGCCCCGTCTGGCGCCACATCGGCATCTACGGCTATCGCCGCGAGGCGCTGGAGGCCTTCAACGCCGCCGCGCCGTCGCCGCTCGAACGGCGCGAGAAACTGGAGCAGCTGCGCGCCATGGAGCTGGGCCTGACCATCCGCGCGGCGGTCGCCAAGACCGCCCCGATCTCCGTCGACAATCCCTCCGACCTCGAGGCGGCCCGCGCGGCCGCCGGAAAGTAAGTCCATGAGCATCCTCAAGAAGATCGCCTTCCAGGGCGAACCCGGCGCCAACAGCCACGAGGCGTGCCGGACCTATTTCCCGGACTACGAGGCCTATCCCTGCAAGACCTTCGAGGAGGCCTTCGAGGCGATCAAGACCGGCGTCGCGGCGCTGGGCATGATCCCGATCGAGAACTCGATCGCCGGCCGGGTCGCCGACGTGCACCACCTGCTGCCGGCCTCGGGCCTGAAGATCGTCGGCGAGCGCTTCAAGCCGATCCGCTTCCAGCTGATGGCCAACAAGGGCGCCAAGCTGGCCGACATCAAGACCGTGGCCTCGATGCCGATCGCCCTCAGCCAGTGCCGCAACAGCCTGAAGAAGCTGGGCGTCGCCACCGAGGCGGCCGGCGACACGGCCGGCGCGGCCAAGGACCTGGCCGCCAAGCCCGACCCGACCCGCGGCGCGGTCGCTCCCGCCCTGGCGGCCGAGATCTATGGTCTCGACATCTTGGCCCGCGACATCGAGGACGAGCGCCACAATACGACCCGCTTCCTGGTGATGACGGCCGACAAGAGCCCCGAGCCGCCGCCGTTCACCCACCGCTGCGTGACCAGCTTCGTGTTCCGCGTTCGCAACCTGCCCGCCGCCCTCTACAAGGCGCTGGGCGGCTTCGCGACCAACGGCGTCAACATGACCAAGCTGGAAAGCTACATGGAAGGCGGCAACTTCACGGCCACCTTCTTCTACGCCGAGGTCGACGGACGGCCGGAGGATCGCAGTCTGGCGCTGGCCTTGGACGAACTGAAGTTCTTCTCGGAGAAGTTCGAGATCCTGGGGGTGTATCCGGCCGATCCGTTCCGCGATCGGGGAGCTTAAATTCCTCCCCCGCGCTGCGGGGGAGGTGGCCCAGAGGGCCGGAGGGGGCTAACGCGGCGTACGTCCAGTTTGCCCCCTCAGTCACTCCGTGACAGCTCCCCCGCATCGCGGGGGAGCATCTGGGATTGTCCCTCCCCAAACGTCACCATTCCCCATAACGACGTTCTCTGGTCTCCTTCCCCGGCAAAACAACATCCCGGGGAGGGA
The DNA here is from genome assembly GCF_001556515.1 of Caulobacter sp. CCH9-E1. Lineage (GTDB taxonomy): Bacteria > Pseudomonadota > Alphaproteobacteria > Caulobacterales > Caulobacteraceae > Caulobacter. Next base: position 19,908 of record NZ_LSJA01000253.1, read on the forward strand.
GCCATGCAGAGTTCGATGATCGCGCCAGTGATGGCGCTGGTGGCCTGGTCGCTGGTGATCTGGGTGTGGATGTACGTCCAGCGAATCCCAGCCATGCAGAAGGCGGGGATCAAGCCGCAGGACGCGCGGTTTCCGGGCTCGCTGAACAGCCTGCCCGACGCCGCGCGCCAGGCCGCCGACAACTACAATCACCTGATGGAGCAGCCGACGATCTTCTACGCGGCGGCGCTGGCCATCCAGGTCGCCGGCCACGCCGACGACATGGCTGTCCGCCTGGCCTGGGTCTATGTGGGCCTGCGGGTCCTGCACAGCCTGGTGCAGGTCAGCATCAATCTGGTGGCCCTGCGGTTCCTGCTGTTCGCGATCTCGACCGGGGTGCTGGCGGGGATGGTGATCCGGGAGTTGATGCAGGTGTTTTGAGGCGTGACGTTCCTCCCCCGCGATGCGGGGGAGGTGGCCCAGAGGGCCGGAGGGGGCAAACGCGGCAAGTCTCCAGCTCGCCCCCTCAGTCACTCCGTGACAGCTCCCCCGCATCGCGGGGGAGCATCTATA
>NZ_LSJA01000254.1 GCF_001556515.1 Caulobacter sp. CCH9-E1
CATAGGGGCGGGTCCCGGAGCCCTTCCCCGGGGTTTCGATATCATGACTGCATCGACCGCGACGTTGGACAGGACCTGCGAAGGCCTGTGCCTGGCGTTCTCGGCTCAGTTGATCCCGAACGGCTTTCGCAAGCAGGGGCATCGCTCGGCGCTCGACACCCTGCTGATGCTGGCCATCGCCCAGGCCAATCTCGCCCCGCTGGCCCGGGACCCCGAGTTCCAGAAGACCTATGCGGGCCTCGAGGCTTCGCCGCCCGACGACATGCGGCGGCCCGCCCGCGTCCGCGCCATCGCCACCTCGCTGGGCGTGCCCCAGGAGACCGCGCGCCGCCGCGTGGTCGCCCTGGCCGAGGCCGGCATCCTGGCGATGAGCGACGACGGCGTGATCCTGCCCCAGGCCTTCACCTGCTCGCCGCACGCGGTGGAGATGGCGATGGAGACCTGGAACACCTTCACCCAGTTCTACGCCAACCTGCGCCGCGCCGAATGCCTGTCGGCCGTCCCCGCTGCGACGCCGGACCAGCCGCCGCCGGTGCGCCAGATGATGCGGCTTTGGGTCGATCACTTCCTGCGCCTGATCGAGGCCCTGATGCCGATGGTCGGCGACCCGTTCAGCGTCGTCATGCTGTTCGCGATCCTCGACGGCAGCTTGGCCGCGGGCGACGGCAAGTCCGTCTCGGCCTCGGCCATCGCCCGGTCCCTGGGCCTGCCGTTCGAGAGCGTTCGCCGCAACGCCCTGCGCATCGCCGACAACGGCCTGTGCCAGAAGGTCGGCCGCGGCTACCTGATCCCGCCCGAACTGATGGAGGAGCCCCGCTGGCGCGCCTTCTCCGAACGCCACGCCCAGATCCTGATGCGCTTCTTCGCCGTCATGCGCGAACAGCACCTGCTGGGCTGTTGGGAGGCGCAGTATCTCGCCCAGGGCGGCCGCCCCGCCGCCTAGCGCCGCCGCCCTAGCGCCCCCGCCGCCCATACCGCACCGCCCCAGGCTAGGGCTCGGCCAGCGGCAGGGGCGTGGCCTCCTTGGCCAGGTCCTTGCGCGAGGGATAGGGCGGCCGCGGCGGCGGCCAGGTCCGGTACGCCAGCTTGCGGATCGGACGTCGCTCAGTATCGAGGAAGATCCTGTAGGGCTGCTCATACTCGCGCATCACGCCTGTGCTGATCCGCTCGGCGTGCCTCATCGCCTCGGCGTCGTCCTCGCCCAGATAGTCGCGGCGGAAGCGGTAGACCCGTCGCAGGAGCAGCGGCGGCACGGCATGGGGTTTCAACAGCATGCAGAGCGCGATCAGGAAGATCGAGCGGAACATGCAGGCGGCCTCGTGCTCGACCTGCGCCGGCGACGGCCGCCAGTCGACGAAGCCGGTCATCAACAGGCGCGCCCGTTCGGGGTCTTTGATGGGATCGACGCACGAGTGCCCCGTATAGCCCATGGGATCGAGCCGCCTGGGCCGCCAATCGTCGGTCGCGCCCGCCGGCGTCTCGACCGGCGTCTCTTCGGGCGCGCTCAGCTTCGAGAGCCGCTCGAGGAGCGTGGTCAGCCGCAGCGCCTCCTGGTCGCGCCCCGCGCGGATCGCCGCCGCCAGCCGCGCCAGGGTCGCGGCCTTCAGGTCGGAGGGATCGGTCGAGAGCGGCGGGGGAGGGGGCGCCGCCGCGCGCATGGCGGCGGCGAAGGCTGGATCGAAGGCGGCCTTGTCTCCAAAGGTCGCGCCGAAGGCGCTCGGGGCCTCGTCGTCGTCGTCCTCGTCGCCGGTCAGCCACAGCTCGCCGGGCAGGGCCCCCGCGCCGACCAGCGCCGCCCGCCGCGAAGCCTCGGCCTCGGCCTCAACGGCCGCGGCGTGCTCGCGCGCCACCGCGTCGCCGTGCGCCTTCTTGGTCCAGCCATACAGGCTGGCGTAGCGATAGATCGTGCGGGCCGAGACCTTCCACTTGGCCGACAACTCGCCGGCGGTCGCGCCGTTCTTGTACGCGTCGGCGATCTGGGCCCACGAGTCCTCCGAGAGGCGGAACCAGGTGGGGCGGGCGTCGGGATATGATTTGCTCATGCCCCTAGAATACGGCCGCTCCGGACACCGAGGACGCAGCGGGGCGTAGAGCGGGGTC
>NZ_LSJA01000255.1 GCF_001556515.1 Caulobacter sp. CCH9-E1
GGTTCGTCGTGGTCAGGGCGCCGACCTGGCTGGCCGACAGGCCGCCGATCTGGGTAACCGACAGCCCTTGTGTCTGAGCCTGGCTCAGGGCGCCGACCTGGGCGGTCGTCAGGGCGCCGACTTGGGTCGCCGACAGCTCGCCGATGTCCGTCGTGGTCAGGTTCTTGACCTGCGTCGTCGTGATCGCGGCGATCTGGGTGTTGGTCAGAGCGCCGACCTGGGTAGCGGTCAGCGCCGACAGGTTGGTGGTCGACAGATTCTTGATCTGATCGGCCGTCAGAGCGCCGACCTGGGTTTCAGAGAGCTCACCGATGTCAGTGGTGGTGAGATTGGACACCTGGGTCGTCGTCAGCCCCTTGACCTGGGTCGTCGACAGCGCGCCGACCTGCGTCGCGTTCAGGGCGGATAGGGCGCCGTTGCTCAGGGCGCCCAGCTGCGACGGGGCCAGCGCCCCGACCTGGGTCTCCGACAGCTCGCCGACGTCCGCAGCCGTCAGGTTCTTCAGCTGGTTGGCCGTCAGCCCCTTGACCTGGGTCGTCGACAACGCCGCGGTCTGGGTCGCGTCCAGCGCCGAGACGGCCGTGGTGCTCAGGGCGCCCAACTGGCCGGCGCTCAGGGCGCCAACCTGCGTCGCGGACAACTCGCCCACGTCGGCCGCCGACAGCCCGCCCAGCTGGGCGGTCGTCAGACCCTTGATCTGCGTCTCGTTCAGCGCGCCGACTTGCGTCGCGTTCAGCGCAGCGAAGTTTGCCGCGCCCAACGCCCCAATCTGGGTCGAGGACAGAACGGAGAGCTGACCGGTGGAGAGCTGCTGGACCTGCGCCGTAACCAGGGCGCCAATCTGGGCGGCGCTCAGGGCGCCAACCTGGGTGTTGGTCAACTCACCGATATCGGTCGTGTTCAGACCTTTGATCTGATCGACCGTGATCCCCTTGACCTGGGCCGTCGACAGAGCGCCGACCTGCGTGGCGCTCAGGGCCGAGAAGTTGGTCGACGACAGCGCGCCAAGCTGAGCCGTCGACAGCGCGCCGACCTGCGTGGCCGACAGCTCGCCAATGTCGGTGGTGTTCAGATTCTTGAGCTGGGTGGTCGTCAGCGCCGCGATCTGCGTGTTGCTCAGCGCGCCGACCTGCGTGGCGTCCATCGCCGAAAGGTTGGGGGCCGAAAGAGCGGCGATGCGATCCGCGCTGAGCGCCGCGACTTGGGTGGCGGAAAGCTCCGCGATATCGGCGGCCGAGACGCCCTTCAGCTGCGTCGCGGTGATGCCCTTGACCTGGGTCTCGCTCAGTTGCCCGATCTGGGTGGCGTCCAGGCCCGAGAAGTTGGTCGCCGACAGCGAGCCGATCTGCGTGGCGCTGAGGACGGCGATATGGGAGGTGTCGAGCCCGGCCAGTTGGGTCGAGGTAAGGGCCGAAACCTGCTGGCTGGAGAATTGGGTGAGCTGGGTGACGTCGAAGGTCACCGACGCCGCGAACTTGGGGATCTGGGTGGCGGTAAGCGCCTTGACCTGGGTCGCGCTGAGCGCGGCGACCTGAGTGGTCGCCAGGGCGCTGATCCCGGTCGTGCTGATCGCGGCGACCTGAGTTCCGTTGAGGGACTGGATATCCGTCGTCGTCAAACCCTGGATCGCGGTGACCGACAGGTTCGAGATCTGGGCGGCGGAAAGGCTCGAGATCGGCATACATCCATCCCCTGCAGGCAGACGCGCCCTTCTGGCGCGCCTAAAGCAACGTGGAGACGCCCCCCCTTACGCAAGCGTCCCAGCAACAAGCCACACTACGGCCCATCGGCAATAACCTTATTTAGTTTCCAAGTCCTTTCAACGAGACATCCCGACGCAGGCCGCGCCTGTCGCTCGGCAGTCAAACATCGGGTCGCGCCCTAGGAGGTCAAATTGGCCCTAAAGCCTTTCAAGTCAAAGGGATGGTCTATACCTGGATGTTCCGTACACCGACCCGGCGCACAATAAAGATTCGCTTAACAGGCGAGTAAAACCGGGGGTTAAGAAGCCCGCGCCGCTCCAATTCATCCGCAATTCACACGAGCGTCGATTCGTGTTTCGCCTACGCCGCCAGGAGTTCGAAGCTGGCGACGAGGCCGTCGGTCGCGCAATTGGCCAGCCAGACGTCGAATACGCCAGGTTCGACGACCCAGTAGTCATGGTCGCCGACGAACATCAGGTTCTCGCGCCGCAGCTCGAACCGAACCTCGCGTTCGTTGCCAGGAGCCAACGACACGCGCTGGAAGCCCTTCAGTTCGCGGACAGGCCGCGTGCGGCTGGCCACCCGGTCGCGAATATAGAGTTGGACCACATGCTCGCCGTGGACGGGGCCCGTGTTGCGGACCCTGGCGGTGACATGGAGCGTCTCGTCCCAGGCCAGCCTGTCGGTGCTCAGCCGCAGGTCGCTCAGCGCGAACGGCGCATAGCCCAGGCCGAAGCCGAACGGATAGAGCGCCTCGTTGCGGATCGAGCGCCAGCGCGACTTGTACTCCTGGGCGTTCGGATCGGCCGGCGCCGGGCGGCCCGTGGTGCGGCTGTTGTAGAAGAACGGCTCCTGGCCGCTGTCGAGCGGGAAGCTGACCGGCAAGCGGCCGGACGGATTGACCGCGCCGAACAGCACGTCGGCGACGGCGTGGCCCATCTCGCTGCCCAGGAACCAGGTCGCCAAGATCGCCCGCGCGTCGCGGACCGGCCCTTCCAGGGCCAGGGCGCGGCCGTGGCGCAGCAGAACGACGACCGGCTTGCCCGTGGCGGCGATCGCTTCCGCCAGGCGCTGCTGGGCCGGCGGAATGCGGATGTCGGTGCGGGACTTGGCCTCGCCGGTCATGGCCTCGCTCTCGCCGACCGCCAGCAGCACGACATCGGCGGCCTGGGCGGCGGCGACCGCCCGCTCGATCCCGCCGGCGATCGGCGCTTCGACGTCGCAGCCGCGCTCGACCATCAGGCTTCCCGGATCCGCCAGCTGGGCCCGCAGGCCGGTCGCCAGATCGACGTTCAACGCCTTGTCGGCGAAGAAGCCTCCCCAGGCGCCCAGGACGTTGTCGCGGTCGTCCGCGAACGGACCGATCAGCGCCAGACGCTTGCCCGCCCTGGGCAAGGGCAGAAGACTATTGTCGTTCTTCAGAAGCACGATGGACTTAGCGCCGGCCTCGCGGCTCAGGGCGCGCAGCGCTGGCGTGGCGGTGCGCGCCTGCTCAGCGGCGGGATCCAGCGAGCGGTAAGGATTGTCGAAGAGGCCGATCGCTTCCTTCAGCGCCAGCACCCGGCGCACCGAGGCGTCGACCACCGCGATGGGCACGGCGCCCGAAGCGACCAACTCCGGCAGGTAGCGAATATAGAGCCCGCTCTGCATGCTGATGTCGACGCCAGCCAGGATCGCCAGGCGCGCAGCGTCGCGATCGTCGGCGGCGACGCCGTGGGCGACCAGTTCCTGGTCCGAGGTGTAGTCGGAGATGACCACGCCCTTGAAGCCCCACTCCTCGCGCAGCACACCGGTCAGCAGGCGCTTGTTGGCGGTGGCCGGCACGCCGTTCACGTCATTGAAGGCCGACATCACCGTCATCGCCCCCGCCGCGAAGGCGGCCTGGAACGGCGGCAGGTGGACTTCGCGCAGCGTCGCCTCGGACAGCTCGACCGAATTGTACTCAAGTCCCGCCGTCACCGCGCCGTAGGCGGCGAAGTGCTTGGGCGTGGCCAGCATGCTGTCGTCGGCCTTGAGGTCCTTGCCCTGGAAGCCGCGCACGCGGGCGGCGGCCATCACCTCGCCGAGATAGGGGTCCTCGCCCGAACCCTCGGCCACCCGGCCCCAGCGCTGGTCGCGAGCGACGTCGACCATCGGCGCGAAGGTCCAGTGCAGACCCGAGGCGGAGGCTTCCGACGCCGCGGCGCGAGCCGTACGCTCAGCCAGATGCGGGTCGAAGCTGGCGGCCTCGGCCAGCGGGATCGGGAAGACGGTGCGGAAGCCGTGGATCACGTCGGCGGCGAACAGCAGCGGGATCTTCAGGCGAGAGCCTTCGACAGCCGCCTTCTGCGTATCGAGGGCGGCCTGGGCGCCCACGCCGTTCATCAGCACGCCGATCCGGCCGGCCTTGATCTCGGCGGTCAGGGTCTGGGCGTTGCGCAGGTTGACCAGCGGGTTCATGTCGCCGATCGGCGGCCGGATCATGTCGGCGAAGCACGAGAGCTGGCCCGCCTTCTCCTCGATCGTCATCTGGGCCAGCAGGGCCTCGACGCGGTCCGAGGCCTGGGCGAAGGCGCGGGGCGCGGTGACGGCGAGACCCGCGAGAGCGGCGGCGCCGGACAGGAATCCACGCCGGCTCGGCCCTTCCGGGCCGCCGTTCGCCGTCTTCAAAACCATGGAATCCCCCGGGGACGCTTTACGAGGCGCGCAAACTCGCCGCTAAAGCTTTCCCGCGCAACCGCCCAGACCTATTCCGCGGCGATCAGTCCCGCTTCGGCCGGAACCTGGCCGGCGTTATAGGTCTCGAGGTCGAGGATCCCTTCCCGCTTGGCGACGATGGTCGGGACCAGGGCCTGGCCGGCGACGTTCACGGCGGTGCGGCCCATGTCGAGGATCGGGTCGATCGCCAGAAGCAGACCGGCCCCTTCCAGCGGCAACCCCAGGGTCGACAGGGTCAGGGTCAGCATCACCGTGGCGCCGGTCAGGCCCGCGGTGGCGGCCGAACCGATCACCGAGACGAAGACGATCAGGAAATAGTCCGACAGCGCCAGATGCACGCCGAAGAACTGGGCCACGAAGATCGCCGAGATCGCCGGATAGATGGCCGCGCAGCCGTCCATCTTCGTCGTCGAGCCCAGCGGCGCGGCGAAGGCGGCGTAGGCGCGTGGAACGCCCAGGCTGGTCTCCGTCACCGCCTCCGTCACCGGCAAGGTCCCGACCGACGAGCGGGAAACAAAGCCCAGCTGAATGGCGGGCCAGGCGCCCTGGAAGAACTTGATAGGATTGAGGCCGTTCAGGGCCAGGATCGTCGGATAGACGACCAGCAGCACCAGGCCGAGGCCGATGTAGATCGCGCCGGTAAAGGCGCCAAGCTGGCCGAGCGTCGTCCATCCGTATTGCGCCACGGCGTTGCCGAACAGCCCGACCGTGCCGATCGGCGTCAGACGGATGACCCACCACAGCACCTTGCGCACGATCGCCAGGGCCGAGGCGTTGAACTTCAGGAAGGCTTCGCCCGCCTCGCCGACCTTCAGGGCCGCGACGCCGGTCACCAGCGAGATGACGACGATCTGAAGCACGTTGAACGACAGCGAGGTCGTGGCCGCGTCAGCGTCGCTGATCTTCGTGGAGGCCGCCAGGCCCAGCATGTTGCCGGGCACGAGGCCGGTCAGGAAGTCGAGCCACGAGCCGTGGGTCTTGGGCGCCTTGGCCGCGGCGGCCTCGACCGTCGTGTGCAGGCCCGGCTGCAGGATCAGGCCCAGGGCGATGCCGATCAGCACCGCGATCAGGGCGGTGACCGCGAACCAGAAGAGCGTGCGCCAGACCAGGCGCGCGGCGTTCTGCAGCTGGGCGATATTGGCGATGCTGGCGACGATCGCCGTGAACACCAGCGGCGGCACCAGGGTGCGCAGCAGCTGGACGAAGATGGCCCCGACCTGATGCAGGGTCTCGGCCAGAGCGTAGCCGCCCTGCCCTTCGGCCGGCCCGAGCTGACGGGCCAGCAGGCCCAGGCCGAGGCCGATCGCCATGGCGGCCAGGACCTGGACGCCAAAACCACTGATGAAGCGGCTGCTCTTGGGTTGGGCGGCGGCCATGCGCGTTCCTTCGTTCGTCAGACCGTGGAATGTCGTGCCGCGCACTGGGAATTACGACCGAGGTTTTTCGATAGGCGCCTTCAGGAAAACTGTCGGGCAGGAAAACTGTCGGGCAAAAAGAAGCCCCGGAAAGCCGAAGCTTTCCGGGGCGCTTGCAGGCAAGTCTCGAAACGTCAGTGGCCGCCGGCCACCGCCTCGTCCTCGATCTCGTGCGTCGGAGCGTTCTTGGACACCAGCGCGAACCACAGGACGTAGACGTAGCAGATCAGCGGGGCGATGAAGGCCAGCGACTTGGAGCCGGTCATCTCCTCGATCTTGGCGAAGGCCAGCGGCAGGAAAGCGCCGCCGACGATGGCCATGCACAGCAGACCCGAGGTCGCCGAGGCCGGGGCCGACGAGCGCTGCAGGGTCAGGGTGAAGATCGTCGGGAACATGATCGAGTTGAACAGGCCGATCAGCAGCGCCGCGAAGGCCGGGATCAGGCCGGTCGTCATCGGAACCGTGGCGAGGATCAGGTTGATGTCGCCCGTGTGGGCGCTGGGAACCATGTCCTTGGTCAGGATCACGGTCAGGCTCAGCGTGATCGCGCCCACGGCCACGGCCGTCAGCAGCCAATAGTCCTTGAACTTCTTCAGCAGGGCCGAGCCCGCGAAGCGGCCGATCATGGCGAAGACCATGTAGAAGGTCGTCATCTTGCCGGCCTGCTCGGCCGGGATGTTCAGAATGTGCGCTTCTTCCAGGAACAGCAGCAGGTTCAGCGAGATCGCCACCTCGGCGCCGACATAGAGGAAGATGCCGATCGCGCCCAGGTTCGCCCACTTGGACGACAGGGCCGACAGTGGGTTGACGAAGTGGCCGGTCTTAGGGGCGGCTTCGGTGATCTGACGACGCACGAAGAAGATGGCCAGGATGAACAGGGCCAGGCCCGCGCCGATCACGAAATAGACGTTGGAAACGAAGCCCAAGGCCTGCTCGCGCATGGGGTCTGTGATCGTGATCCCCTTCTCGAAGATCTGGCCCTTGAGCAGGAAGTTCGCGCCGAACCACAGGCCGCAGGCCGCGCCCAGCGAGTTGAACGCCTGCGACAGGTTCAGCCGAAACGAGCTGTCCTCGGGACGGCCCATCGAGGCGATCAGCGGGTTGGCGGCCACCTGCAGCAGGGTGATGCCCGAGGCCATCACGAACAGCGCGGTCAGCACCAGAGCGAAGGTGTGCAGCTTGGCCGCCGCGATGGCGATGAAGCAGCCGGCGACGATGCCGCCCAGACCCACCATCACCGACTTGGCGTAGCCGAACTTGGACAGGAAGGCCGCCGAGGGCATCGACATGACGCCGTAGGCGATGAAGAAGGCGAAGCCGGTCAGGCTGGCTTCAACCGGCGTAAGGGTGAAGACCGTCTTCATGGTCTTCAGCAGCGGGTCCAGCAGATTGGTGACCAGCGCCCAGATGAAGAACAGGCACGTCACATAGACGATAGCCAGCTTGGAGCCCCCGCTCTTGGCCGGGGATTTGGCGATCGCGGCGTCGCTCATCGAACGCCTCCGCGATTGAACTTGAGCACCGAAATCACTGGACCACTCCCTAAGCGACGATGTTCGCGAGTCCGTCTTTGCGCGGACGCGCCATTCATTGGAAGCGCGACAACGTTGTCAACCATTTGTATGATTTTTTGCGGTTCCGACGGTCGTTTCGGAACGGAAAACGCCCTCCCCCGCTAGGTCATCGAGAGCGGGAGTTTTCCATGTTGGCGTTGGCGGTTGTGGTGATTTCCGGGGTGTTTGTGCTGGCCGCGATGGCCGGCCTCGCCGACGCGATCGTGTGTCTCGCCTTCGGCGGCGTAAGCCAGCTGATGGGCGAATCGAAGCGCCAAAAGCCGGAGCAGACGCCTGCCCGGAGAATCACCGCCTAGGACCGTGCTCAGGCCGCGGCGCGTTGCGGGGCCGGTCGCTCGACACGGACCGCGGGACGGTCGTAGGCGGCGTTTTCGTCGACGTCCCAGACGTCGTGCCTGCGCTCGCCGACAATGATGTTCTCCGCGGTCAGCACGCCGGTCATCATGGCGCGGTCCTGGTCGCCATAGCGGTGCATGCCGTTGCGGCCGACCAGATGCAGGCCCGGATAGTGCATCTTCAGGTCCAGGCGGATCATGCGGATATGCTCGGCATAGGCCTCGTCATACACCGGATAGGCCTTGCGCTGGCGAGCGACGCACGCGTCCTCGACCGCCTCGATGTCCATCAGGCCGATGCCGGCGATCTCGGCCTTGGCCTTGGCGATCAATTCGGCGTCCGAAAGGCTCCAGAGGGCGTCTCCCTCGAAGCAGAAATACTCCAGGCTCAGCGCCGCCTCGACGCCGTCGGGGACCATTTCAGGCGACCAGGCGCGCAGGTCGCGTACGCGGCCGACCTGCACCGAGGCGTCGTGGACATAGATCCAGGTGTCCGGCGGCGCCTTACGCGGCTTGCCCATCAGCACGACCGTCAGGAAGTCGCGGTACATCAGCTCGCCGGCATGGAAGACGCTCATGGGCGTGGGGCTGATCGACTGCATCAGCTCGCGGACCGGCGCTGACGAAACCACGTTGTCGGCCGTGTAGATCTCCTTGCGGCCGTCGGCGCAGGCGACCGAGACCGTCCAGAGGCGCGCCAGCTTGTCGTAGTGCAGGCCATCGACGCGTCGTCCGAGGCGGACATCGCCGCCCAGCGCGCTGATCTTCTCGGCGCAAGCCTCCCAGACCATGCCCGCGCCCTGGCGAGGATACAGGAAGCGCTCGCTCAGCGTTTTGGTCGGCGCGGCGACCGGCGCCTTGCGGCGCAGGCCCAGCGATCGGCGGACGCCGTCCATGATCGCGGCCCCCAGATGCAGCCCGCGGATCCGTTGGCGCGCCCAATCGGCCGACAGCTCATCGCAGCTCATGCCCCACACCTTCTCGGCGTAGGACTTGAAGAAGGTTGAGAACAGCATCTCGCCGAAATGATTGCGCACCCAGTCGCGGAAGCTCTGAGGCTCCTTGACCGGCTTGACCTTGGCCCAGGCGAACGAGGCCAGGCACTTGGCCGCCATCCAGGGGCCGAGGTTGGCCAGCGCCTGGAAGGCCCTCAGCGGGAAAGCGTAGAAGCGCCCGCGATAATAGATGCGCGAGCGGCGCGGCCGCTCGACGAAGCCCTCGGGCAGGATCTCGCGCCACAGGTCGAGGACTTCGGGATTGCGCGAGAAGAACCGGTGCCCGCCGATGTCGAACTTCAGGCCCTTGTAGTCGAGGGTCCGAGCGACGCCGCCCACACGGGCCGCATCCATCTCCAGCACGATCACGCCCCGCCCGGCCTTGGCCAGGGTGTAGGCGGTCGTCAGACCGGCGGG
>NZ_LSJA01000256.1 GCF_001556515.1 Caulobacter sp. CCH9-E1
CAACCCTCCGCTAAATCCGCAGCCCGGCTGTCTCAAAACTTCTGACGACGTACAATGACCGGAACCATCAGGATCATTCCCGAGGCCACGCCCTGGATCAGGGTGTTGATGTCACCGACGCCGCTGACGGTTTGAAGCGTGAGGCCAGAGTTGGCGCCCGGGATCTTAGCCGCCGAAGCTGCAGCTGCAATGGAGGCCGTCATCGCGATCTTATGGATGATCACGTACATCGGGCCCCAGAGCTGCAGGTAGAAAAAGCCCGTAAAATAGCCCTGCAGCAGCTTCAGGCCGATTTGCGGCAACAGGAAGAGCGGGAACATAATCCCGAACATCCCGATGAAGAGGCAGTCGACGACGATCTTCAGAAGGATGATCGCCTTAGCGCCCACCGGGCCGAGCAGGGTCTGGGTGTTGTGCGTCTGAACCTCGGCTTGCGCAGCGGCCAGCGACGCGCCAGCAGACGTGTCGCCGCCGACGACGGCCGCTCTTAGCTGGTTGGCGACCGCGGCCTGCTCAATCAGCTTCTGGCCATCATTTGACGCAAACCCCATCAGGCCCGCCAGCGTGCCGGCCTGACCTTGGGTTCGGGTTACCCGTGCGGCGTCTGTATCCGTGCGCTCCGGCTCGAGGCTCCGAGACAAGAGCAGAGCCGCGTTCTGTCCCTGAACGGTCAGGGCGGCCGACAGGCGGG
>NZ_LSJA01000257.1 GCF_001556515.1 Caulobacter sp. CCH9-E1
CGAGATGGAACGCAGAGCGGCTTAACCCCGTCCACTTTTTCGGGGGAAGATCAAGGTTTATCGGCGGGCGGCGTTCAGGTCTTCGCCGACATTCTGGAGCCGATAGACGGGGACGCTTGGAAACTCGTCGAGGTGAAATCGAGCGGCAGCGTGAAAGATTATCACCTCGCTGACGTAGCGGTTCAGGCCTACGTCGCTGATCGCGCTGGAGTGAACCTCCAATTAATCGCCATCGCGCACATCGACACCTCTTGGACCTATCGGGGCGGCGGCGACTATCAGGGCTTGCTTGTCGAACGTGATGTGACCGCAGAAGCCAAAACCGCCTCAGGGCAAGTTGCAGGTTGGGTTGAAGGCGCCCAAGCCGTATTGAAGGCTCGCGCAACACCTGATGCCAGGCGTGGGCCTCATTGCACCACCCCGTTCGAGTGCCCTTTCAACGATCACTGCCGCGCGTTAAATCCTGGCCCGCCTCACCCGGTCACCTGGCTGCCTCGGGTTGTACGTCGTCAGAAGTTTTGAGACAGCCGGGCTGCGGATTTAGCGGAGGGTTG
>NZ_LSJA01000025.1 GCF_001556515.1 Caulobacter sp. CCH9-E1
TAATCGATCGATCCTCAGCGACAGCTGAACTGATCTAAGCGAAGGCCCCGGAGAGGAATCTCCGGGGCCTTTTGCTTTGGGCGGAGCGGAGGGGGCAGTGCGCGAATCCCTCTGTCCATGAGAGAGGGGCCCCGATTACATCCCACTATGTCGGGTAGCTGCTTGACGCCTTTCCTGGAAAAGGCGAGCACATCCCACGACAGGGGATAAGCGCTTGGACCTGCGAGGCAAGATCAAGGCAAGTCCGGCGGCGCGCTATGGCCTGGCGGTGCTGCTCGCGGGCCTGTCTTTTCTGCTTCGACTGGGTCTGGATGGCGCCTTCCCGCCCGGTTTTCCCTATGTGACCTTCTTCCCGGCCGTCGTCGTCTGCGCCTATTTCCTGGGGCTGCGGCCGGCGATTCTGTGCGCGACCCTGTGCGGCCTGGCGGCCTGGTACTTCTTCATTCCGCCGGCGCGGGTGTTCAACTTCGACCTTCCGGTCCTGCTGGCCCTGGGCTTTTACGCCTTCGTGGTCGCGGTCGACATCTTCTTCATCGACGGGATGCGCCAGGCGCTGGACCAGTTGCGGACCGAGCGCGAGCGCTATCGGAACCTCGCCGAGAGCCGCGACCTGCTCTATCGCGAACTGCACCACCGGGTGAGCAACAACCTGCAGGTCGCCGGCGCCCTGCTGCGGCTGCAGGGCCAGGGCGTCATGGACGCCGACGCGCGGCACGTCCTGGACCAGGCCGGCGCGCGGATCGAGGTGATCGCCCAGATCCAGCGCGAGCTGCATGACCGCACCGGCGAGCCCGTGCCATTCCGCGTCTTCGCCGAGGCCCTGCTGGCCAGCGCCGCCGCCGCCGCCGGCGCGCGCGTCGCCCTGACGATGGAGGGCGGCGACGAGCCGCTGCATCCCGACCAGGCCACGCCCGTGACCCTGGCCATGCTGGAGAGCTTCAACAACGCCGTGGAGCACGGCTTCGGCGAGGGCGGGGAGGGGCAGGTGCGGGTCAGCCTGGAGCAGACCGGCCTGACCCACCTGCTCAGCGTCTGCAACGACGGCGCGGCCCCGCCGCCGGGCTTCGATCCGGCCCGGTCCAAGAGCCTGGGCCTGCGCATCGTTCGCGCCATGGCCCAGCAGCTGGGCGGCCGCTTCGAGATGGCCCGCGAGGACGGCTGGACCGTCTGCCGCCTCAGCTACGCGCCGCGCCGGGATTGAGCGATATATCCTTCCTCCCCATTAGGGGGAGGTGGACCGATGCGAATACGCATCGAGACGGAGGGGGTCCGCGAAGCGGTCGTGAGGTCGCAACGCTGAAAGCCCCCTCCACCGGCGTTCGCCGGTCCCCCTCCCCCGGAGGGGGAAGAAGGCTGCTTACAATCGGTCGACTGGGACCGCCTTCGTTTCCCCCGGCGCTTCGCGTGGCGTCACGAAGCGGGCCAGCTTGGGCTTCAGCCACTTCTCGAAGTCGTCGATGATCTCATAGACCACCGGCACCAGCACCAGCGACAGCACGGTCGAGGTGATCAGGCCGCCGATCACCGCCACGGCCATGGGCTGGCGGAATTCCGAGCCCTTGCCGATGCCGAGCGCGGTCGGCAGCATGCCGGCCATCATCGCCAGGGTGGTCATGATGATCGGCCGGGCCCGCTCGCGGCAGGCGTCCAGGATCGCGGTGCGCTGGGGCACGCCCTGGCGCTCCTCCTCGATCACGTACTCGACCAGCAGGATCGAGTTCTTGGCCGCCAGGCCCATCAGCATCAGGAAGCCGATCATCGAGGGGATCGACAGGCTCATGCCGAAGGCCAGCAGGCCAATGAAGGCGCCGCCGATCGCGAGCGGCAGGGCCGACATGATGGTGATCGGCTTGAAGAAGCTGCCGAACAGCAGGGCCATGACCCCGAACACCAGGAAGACGGCCGAACCCAGGGCGATGGCGAAGCCGCCGAACAGCTCGCCCATGGCCTCTTCCGTGCCGGCCGTGGCCTTGGCGACGCCCTTGGGCGGGTTCTTCATGATCGGCAAGGCGTCGACGTCCTTGGTCGCCG
The DNA here is from genome assembly GCF_001556515.1 of Caulobacter sp. CCH9-E1. Lineage (GTDB taxonomy): Bacteria > Pseudomonadota > Alphaproteobacteria > Caulobacterales > Caulobacteraceae > Caulobacter. The sequence goes on from NZ_LSJA01000025.1 coordinate 2,032, forward strand.
TGCCCAGCACCACGCCGGGGGCGAGGTCGGCCTCGACGGTCAGCTGGCGCTTGCGGGCGTAGCGCTCGATCTTGGCCGGACCTGCCTGGAAGGCGACCTGGGCCACGCTGTCCAGCCGGGTGAAGCCGCCGGACGCCGTCGGCACGCGTAGGGCCTTGATCTGCTCCAGGTCGCCGCGGGCGTCGTCGGGCAGGCGGACGCGGATCGGCAGGCGGCGCTCGCCGTCGGTCAGCTTGGCGACGTTGGCGTCGATGTCGCCGACGGTGGCGACGCGGGCCACGGCGGCGATGTCGGCGGTCGAGACGCCCAGGCGCGCGGCCTCGTCCGGCAGCGGGCGGATGACGATCTCGGGACCGCTGGGCGGGGTGGCCGGACGCGGGTCGGCGATGCTGGCCACGCCCCGCATCTGCCGCTCCAGCGTCAGGGCCGCGCGCTCGAGGGCCTCGCCGTCGTCGCTGGTCAGGATGGTCTGGACCTCGGCCGCGCCGTCGTCGCTGAGCAGGGTCAGGCGCACGTCGGGCAGGTCCAGCAGCTTGTCGCGCATCAGGGCGCGGATCTCGGTGACCCGCAGGTCGCGCTTGTCGTGCAGCACCACGGTGATGGTGCCGTCGCGCAGGTCCGAGCCGCCGCCGCCGCCGCCCGGACCCATGCCCGCGATCTGCGAGCCGATCTGGGCGAAGACGTGGGCGGTCTCGGGGCGGGCCCCGAACAGCTTGGTGATCTGCGTCACCGCGCGGTCCATGTCGGCGGCCGTGGCCCCGGGCGGGCCCTGGACCTTCATGTAGTAGTAGTTGTTGTTGGCCGGCGGCTGGAAGCCCGTGGGCAGGCCGGCCGACAGCATGACCGAGCCGATGAAGATCGCCACGCCGATCACGCAGCTGGCGATCCGGTGGTCCAGCGCCCAGCCCAGCGCCTTGCGGTAGGGGCCCTCGAACGGCTTGCGCGGCTTGGCGTGGGCGACGGGCTTGAGGAAATAGGCCGCCAGCAGCGGTGTCAGCAGGCGGGCCACGACCAGCGAGAACAGCACCGCCACGGCGACCGTCAGGCCGAACTCGCGGAAGAACTGGCCGGGGATGCCGGGCATGAAGGCCACCGGCGCGAACACCGCCACGATGGTGAAGGTGGTGGCCACGACCGCCAGGCC
>NZ_LSJA01000258.1 GCF_001556515.1 Caulobacter sp. CCH9-E1
GACGCCGGCGTTCAGGGCCAGCAGGTTGGTCTGGAAGGCGATCTCGTCGATCACCGTGATGATCTGCCCGATCTTCTGGGACGAGACGTCGATCCGCTCCATGGCGGTCATCGCTTCGGTCGCCACGGCGCTGGACTGGCCCACGAGCTTGCGGCTGACCGAGGCGGCCTCCTGGGCCTGGGCGGCGTTCTGGGCGGTCTTGCGGATGGTGGCGGTGACCTGATCGAGGGCCGCGGCGGTCTCTTCCAGGCTGGCGGCCTGCTGCTCGGTGCGGTGGGCCAGGTCGTCGGAGGCCGTCGAGATCTCCCGCGAGCCGCTGTCGACCGCGGCGGTGGTGATCAGCACCTGACGGATCGCGTGCTCCAGCGTCTCCATCGAGCTGTTGAAGTCTCGGCGCAGGCCTTCGAAGTCTTCCGGGAAAGGCGACGTCAGCCGCGCCGAGAGGTCGCCGGCGGCCAGGCGGCGCAGGCCATCGCCCAGGCTGTCGGCCACGCGCTGGCGCAGGGCGCGTTCTTCTGCGCGAGCGGCCTCGGCGCTCTGCAGGCGGGCCTCTTCCTCGTGTTCGAGCTGGGCGCGCGTGGCGGCCTGCCGCTCCAGGGCGGCGGTTCGGAACGTCGCCACCGACCGCGCCATGTCGCCGATCTCGTCGGGGCGCGCCTGCAGAGGCACTTCCTGGCTGTAGTCGCCGGTCGCCAGGCGGCCCATATAGTCGGTGATCCTCGACAGCGGCGAGGCGACGAACCGGCGCAGAGCTCCAACGCCGACGACCACGATCGCCAGCATGGCGACGGTGACGGCCGCGAGCAGGGCCATGACGAACCAGGTCGCCTTTTCGACCTTTCGCGCCTGCGCTTCCGCCCCCTGCTGAGCCAACACCGCCAGTTGGTCGATGACCTTGCGGTGGCGCGCGTAGACGGGTTCGAGCTTGGCGATCGTCGTGTTCACCCCAATCACGTCGCCGGACTTCAGGGCGGGGGCGTATTCGCCGTCGACGACCTTCCAGAACGCCTGCACCTCGACGTCGGAGGCGTCGAGCGCCGTGCGCATATCGTCCGGCAGGTCGAGGCCCTTCCAATAGGCTCGGCGCTCATCGTACTGCTTGTGCAGGGTGTTCAGCGCCTTCAGCGTCGCGTCCGCCTGGCCCGTGTCCTCGGCGCCGTGATGGACGATCAGCATCGACTCGACCAGGTACAGCGGCGGCGGGAAGATGTCGGCCAGCAGTTCGTAGGATTGCGACTGCTTCTGCGACAGCGGTCCCCCGACCCGCAGCTCCATCAGCGAGAACACCGCCGTCGCCGTCGCCAGCACGAAGCCCAGCAGCAGACAGCCGGCGAAGATGTTGAGCGCGTCGCGAATGCGGATCGTCATGGAAGGTCCTGCTGTGAAAGCGCCGCAAGCTTCGCCTTGACGGGTTAATGCGCGGAAAGTTCCGGCTGCGGCCTGGTGTCCCAGTCGCGGCGGATGAGGAAAACGCCCGCCTCGCCCGAGGGACGAGCGGGGCGCGCTTGACTCCGGCGCACCCCTCCCGCATTGAGCCGAGGACCCTCGCGGGAGACATCGGGATTCGCTCCCGAGGCCGAAGGCGCAACCGCCCCGGAAACGCTCAGGCAAAAGGACCGCGCGAGTTTAGGAACGCTGGAAAGAGGCCTCCCGCAAGGGCGGCTCGCCGAAGGAGCAAGGGACGGATCGTCCCGGAATCTCTCAGGCCCAAGGGACAGCGGGGGCGCGACCAACCGGCGAGAGCCGGTCCTGTCGCCGACCTCGTTTGGAGCCCATCGCGTTGTCCGACCAAGATCTCAAGAAGACCCCGCTCTACGACGCCCACGTCGCGGCGGGCGCGCGCATGGTTCCGTTCGCGGGCTACTCCATGCCGGTGCAGTACAAGGACGGGGTGCTGAAAGAGCACCTCTGGACGCGCGAGCACGCCGGCCTGTTCGACGTCTCGCACATGGGCCAGGCCCGCATCCGCGGCGAGAACCCCGCCAAGAGCTTCGAGAAGGTCGTCTCGGCCGACTACCAGGGCCTGAAGGCGGGCAAGCAGCGCTACGGCGTGCTGCTGAACGCGCAGGGCGGCATCGTCGATGATCTGATGACCGCGCGTCCCGATGACGACGGTCTCTTCGTCGTCGTCAACGGCGCCTGCAAGGACAACGACTACGCCATCATCGCCCGCGAGCTGGCGGGCGAGGCGACGGTGACCCGCCTCGAGGACCGCGCGCTGCTGGCGCTGCAAGGTCCTGAGGCCGCCGCCGTGCTGGCCGCCCATATCCCCGAAGCGGCCCAGATGGTGTTCATGGACGCCAAGGCTCTGACGGCGTTCGGCGTCGACGCGATCGTTTCGCGTTCGGGCTACACCGGCGAGGACGGCTACGAGATCTCGATCCCGGCCGACGCCGCCGAGCGCGTCTGGAACACCTTGCTGGCCGACGAGCGCGTCAAGCCGATCGGCCTGGGCGCCCGCGACAGCCTGCGCCTGGAGGCGGGTCTGCCGCTCTACGGCCATGACCTCGACGAGACCGTTTCGCCGATCGAGGCCGGCCTGAACTTCGCCGTCGGCAAGTCGCGCCGCGAGGCCGGCGATTATCTGGGCGCGGCCCGCATCGCCAAGGAACTGGCCGGCGAGCTGTCGCGCGTCCGCGTGAACCTGAAGGTGCTGGAAGGCGCCCCCGCCCGCGAAGGCGCCGAGATCGCCGACGAGGCCGGCGCCGTGATCGGCAAGGTCACCAGCGGCGGCTTCGCCCCCAGCCTGGGCTACCCCATCGCCATCGGCTTCGCCCCGCCCGCCTACGCCGCGATCGGGACGAAGTTGAAGGTCATCGTTCGCGGGAAGGCCGCCGCCGCCGAGGTGGTCGCCAGCCCGTTCGTTCCCAGCCGCTACGTCCGCAAACTCTAATCTCATCCAAGGGCCGACCAAGATGCGCTTCACCAAAGATCACGAATGGGTCGTCGTTCAGGGCGACGTCGCCACCGTCGGCATCACCGCCTACGCCGCCGAGCAGCTGGGCGACGTGGTGTTTGTCGAGGTTCCGGAAGCCGGCAAGACCGTGAAGCAGGGCGACGGCCTGGCGGTGGTCGAGAGCGTCAAGGCCGCCTCGGACGTCTACGCCCCGGTGTCGGGCGAGGTCGTCGAAGGCAACACCGAGCTTGCGGACGCTCCGGAAACCGTCAACGCCCTGCCCGAAAGCGGCGGCTGGTTCGCCAAGATCAAGCTCGCCAACCCGGCCGAGGTCGACGCCCTGATGGACCGCGACGCGTACGAAGCGTTCCTGGCCACGCTGTAACCAAGACCCCTTCCCCCTCGATGGGGGGGAAGGGCAGGGCTGTGGGTGACCCCGCCGCCCTAACCACCCCATCCCCACCCTTCCCCATCAAGGGGAAGGGAGCAGGACAGAAACATGCGCTATCTCCCCCTGACCCCCGAAGACCGCGCCGAGATGCTCGGCGTGATCGGCGTGAAGTCGATCGACGACCTGTTCGTGGACGTGCCGGCCTCGGCCCGCCGCGACGCGCCGGTCGACCTGCCGCACCATGTCGGCGAACTGGAAGTCGAGCGGGAGATGGCCGGCCTGGCCAAGCGCAACCGCGCCGCGGGCGAAGGGCCGTTCTTCTGCGGCGCCGGCGCCTATCGTCACCATGTGCCGGCGACGGTCGACCACATCATCCAGCGGTCGGAATTCCTGACCAGCTACACGCCCTATCAGCCGGAAATCGCCCAAGGCACCCTGCAGGTGCTGTTCGAGTTCCAGACGCAGGTCGCGGCCCTGACCGGCATGGAAGTGGCCAACGCCTCGCTCTATGACGGTTCGACCGGCGCGGCCGAGGCGGTGATGATGGCCCAGCGCGTCACCCGTCGGAACAAGGCGGTGATGTCGGGCGGCGTCCACCCGCACTATGTCGGCGCGATCGAGACCCTGGCCCACGCCGCCGGCGTTCAGACGACCCGCATGCCCGCGGCCATCGACGCCGAGGACGCGGTGATCGCCGCGATCGACGCCGACACCGCCTGCGTCGTCGTCCAGACCCCGAACGTGTTCGGCACGGTCACCGACGTGAGCAAGATCGCCGAGGCCGCCCACGCCGCCGGCGCGCTGCTGATCGTGGTGACGACCGAGGCGGTCTCGTACGGCCTCCTGAAGCCGCCCGGCGAGATGGGCGCCGACATCGCCGTGGCCGAGGGCCAGTCGATCGGCAATGGCCTGAACTTCGGCGGCCCCTATGTCGGCCTCTTCGCCTGCAAGGAGAAGTTCGTCCGCCAGATGCCGGGCCGCCTGTGCGGCGAGACGGTCGACGCCGACGGCAAGCGCGGCTTCGTGCTGACCCTGTCGACCCGCGAGCAGCACATCCGCCGCGACAAGGCCACCTCGAACATCTGCACCAACAGCGGCCTGTGCGCTCTGGCCTTCTCGATCCATATGAGCCTCCTGGGCGAGACCGGCCTGCGCAAGCTGGCCGCGCTGAACCACCAGAAGGCTGTTGCGTTGCGCGACGCCCTGGCGGCGATCCCGGGCTATGAGATCCTGACGCCGCGCTTCTTCAACGAGTTCGCGGTCCGTGTGCCAGGCAAGGCGGCCGAGCTGGTCGAGACCCTGGCCAACCATGGCGTGCTGGCCGGCGTGCCGTTCTCGCGCCTCGACGCCGGCGCGGGCATGGACGACGTCCTGCTGGTCGCCGCGACCGAGACGACGCTGGACGTCGACATCACTTTCCTGACCAAACTCCTGACCAAGGTGGTGGGCCAATGAGCATGAACAACGTCGGCCGCCCCACGCGCCCCGAAGCCGCGAATGACGCACCCGCCGGTCACGAGACCCTGACGGGCGGTCGCGGCCTGCTGCAGGACGAGGCCCTGATCTTCGAGCTGGACGGCTGGAACAAGACCGGCGTCGACCTGCCCGACGTCGCCGCCCCGTCCAGCGATCTGGCCGGCCTGCTGCGCTCCGAGCCGATCGGCCTGCCGGGCCTGTCGGAGCCGGAAGCGGTCCGCCACTATGTGCGCCTGTCCCAGAAGAACCACGCCATCGACCTGGCGCTATACCCGCTGGGCTCGTGCACGATGAAGCACAATCCGCGCCTCAATGAGAAGATGGCGCGCCTGCCGGGCTTCTCGGACATCCACCCGCTGCAGCCGACCTCGACGGTGCAGGGCGCCCTGCAGCTGATGGACCGCCTGGCTCACTGGCTGAAGACCCTGACCGGCATGCCCGCCGTGGCCCTGTCGCCCAAGGCCGGCGCCCACGGCGAGCTGTGCGGCCTGCTCGCCATTCGCGCCGCCCACGAGGCGGCCGGGAACGGCCATCGCAAGACGGTCCTGGCGCCGACCAGCGCCCACGGCACCAACCCGGCCACGGCGGCCTTCGTCGGCTACACCGTCGTCGAGATCGCCCAGACCGAGGACGGCCGCGTCGATCTGAAGGACCTGGAGTCCAAGCTCGGCGACCACGTGGCCGCCATCATGGTCACCAACCCCAACACCTGCGGCCTGTTCGAGCGCGACGTCGTCGAGATCGCGCGCCTGACCCACGCGGCCGGGGCCTACTTCTACTGCGACGGCGCCAACTTCAACGCCATCGTCGGCCGGGTGCGCCCGGGCGACCTGGGCGTCGACGCCATGCACATCAACCTGCACAAGACCTTCTCGACGCCGCACGGCGGCGGCGGTCCGGGCGCGGGTCCGGTGGTGTTGTCGGAGGCCCTGGCCCCGTTCGCCCCGACGCCCTGGCTGACCCACGGCGAGGACGGTTTCGACCTGGTCGAGCACGCCGGCGAGGAGGGCGCCAAGACCGCCTTCGGCCGCATGAGCGCCTTCCACGGCCAGATGGGCATGTATGTTCGCGCCTACGCCTACATGCTCAGCCACGGCGCCGACGGTCTGAAGCAGGCCGCGGAGGACGCGGTGCTGAACGCCAACTACATCAAGGCGCGCCTGAAGGACGTGATGAGCCCGGCCTTCCCCGAGGGGCCGTGCATGCACGAGGCGCTGTTCGACGACGCCTGGCTGGAAGGCACCGGGGTCACCACGCTCGACTTCGCCAAGGCGATGATCGACGAGGGCTTCCACCCCATGACCATGTACTTCCCGCTGGTGGCGCATGGCGCGATGCTGATCGAGCCGACCGAGACGGAGAGCCGTCAGGAGCTGGATCGCTTCATCGCCGCGCTCCGGGCCCTCGCCGGCGCCGCCAAAGCGGGGGATACGGAGCGCTTCAAGGGCGCGCCGTTCCACGCTCCGCTCCGGCGCCTGGATGAGACCCAGGCGGCCCGCAAGCCCCGGTTGAAGTGGAAACCTGTGGCCGCGGCGCCACTGGCGGCTGAATAGCATTCTCCATACCCCCCTTGCGACCAGAGGGCGCCTTTACGGCGCCCTCCTGGCTCCACATATCGGGAGGGCGCGTCGGGGCTAGCTGGCTGATCCAGGGAGCATGCGGCGCGCAAGCTCGTTGTCCTCCCATGACCGCTATCGCCCTTGCCATGCCGCGCGCCCGCCGCACCGCCGATGACCTCGCCCGTGAGCTCATCGCGCGATTCCTGCGCGTGATTCTGGTCAGCCTGGGCGTGCTGCTGGTCATCGGCGGCATCGTCATCGCGCCGCTGCCGGGCCCGATGGGCCTGCCGCTGACCGTCGTCGGTCTGATGCTGGTGCTGCGCAACTCGTTCAAGGCCCGCAAGCAGTTCGTGCGCTTCCAGCACGCTCACCCCAAGCTGATCTTCCCGCTGCGCCGTCTGCTGCGGCGCGAGCCCGAGGTCGTGCTGGTGGCTTGGCAGCAGGCCCTGCGCGTCGAACGCCTGGTCGTGCCGCGCCGCTGGCGGATGGCTATCCGTTGGCGCAAGTCGCTGAAGCGCCGGGCGGCGAGGCGCAACGGCCAGTGACGCCCACGGTCGCGACGATCGACATCAAGCACAGGGTTCGGCGCCGCGCGCGGTTGGCCTTGCTGCTGCGCGAGTCGGCCGCGCGCGCCTTTCGCTGGATCGCCATCGGCTTCGGCGCTCTGGTGATCCTGGCCGGCGCGGTGCTGACGCCGCTGCCGGGGCACGTGGGCCTGCCGCTGCTGGTCATCGGGCTGATGATCGTCCTGCGCTACTCGTTCCAGGCCCGGAAGACCTTCATCCGCTGGCAGCGCCGCCACCCGAAGCTGGTGTTCCCCATCCGCCGCCTGATGCGCCGCGAGCCCGAGGTGCTGCTGGTCGTCTGGCAGCAGATGCTCCGCACCGAGAAGCTGGTCCTGCGCAAGGCCCGCTGGCGGCTGCTGAAGAAGACCCGCAAACGGGTGAGGCGCTACGTAGCGCGGAAAACGGCCAAGGCAGGGTAGAGCCGTCGCGTCAGGCGGGCCTTGGTGACTACTCGTCTCAGAATGGCGACCGGGCGTCTCAATCCGCCGTCGGGCCGTTGCGTGTCGTCCCGTGCGCTGAAAATGAAGCCGGGCGGCAATCAGCCGTGTTTCAACATTGGAGCAATCGCATGCGTTGCGCTTCTCAATGCCTCGGACCGTCGAGCACGCTCTCCGGCGCCGCCCGCAAGGGCTAAAAAGGCGGCGCGGATCCGGAAGGGTCCGCGTCTACCCCGTCAATGCTAGCTAAACCGATCTCTAACTCCGCCCATGCTCGCGCCGCGGTTGCGGGCGACCCCGAAAGTCTCCACGCCAACCTGACCGAGGCCGAGCGCCTGAGGACTGGAGCGCTGTACGGCCGCGAGCCGATGGCGGCCCTGGAGTTTTCACTCGAGCACAGTCGCGAGTGCTGCCTCTCGATCGTCGACGACGCGACGGGCGTCGTCGGCATGTTCGGCATCGCACCGTTTCCCCAATGGCCTGGGGCGGGAACCATCTGGCTGACGCCATCAGAGCGGCTGTTGCGTGACCATAAGCTGATCTTCCTGCAGCAATGCCCGCGTTGGATCGCATACATGCTTGAACGCTACGAGGTCGCTTTCAACCTCGTTCCGGAGCATGACGAGACCGAGATCCGCTGGCTGAAGTGGTGCGGCTTCGAGTTCATCGGGACCTATGAGAAATATGGCCCGTCCCTGACCCCTCACTGGCTGTTCGCCAAGGCGCGCGACGGGGAGATGCGCCGTCGTCATGAGCGCCTCTTCGAGGAGGGCCCTTTCGCAGCGCCCGACCCCGAGGCGATCGCGTCCTAGCCTTTCCTTCTGATCGGAACCGCGACGGGAGCGCCCGGATTTTGCGTTGGTCCCACTTCAACGCAGGAGCCCGCCATGCGCGCTGAACAGATGCTGGCCACCCATCCCCACGTCAAAGGCGCGGTGAACACCGCGCTCGCCCGTTGCGTCGAGGCCTGCTTCGATTGCGCCCAGGTCTGCGCCTCGTGCGCGGACGCCTGTCTGGGCGAGGAGCAGGTGGCTCAGCTGGTCCAGTGTGTCCGCCTGAACATGGATTGCGCCGACGTCTGCCTGACGACCGGCCTGATCGCGACCCGGCGTTCAGGGGGCGACGTCCCTCTGATCGAGGCCCAGCTGCGCGCCTGCCAGCTGGCCTGCGCCCGTTGCGCGGCCGAGTGCGAGCGGCACGCGCAGATGCACGAGCACTGCGCCATCTGCGCCGCCGCCTGCCGCGACTGCGAGCGAGCGTGCGAGGAGGCCATCGCCAGCCTAGCGGACAGCCAGACGCCGGCGCACTGAGCCCCCATAAGAAAAGGGCGCGGACCTTGCGATCCGCGCCCTTCTTCTTGTCTACCCAGTGACGCTAGCCGCTATTGCAGCTTGGCGCCCATCTGGCCGATGGCGGCGTCCGCCAGCGGGTCGGTCTTGGCGCCGGCGAGGCGAGCGGCCAGGACGGCCTCGGCGGCCTGGGCGGCGAGATCCACCGCGGCGGCCTTCACGTCGGCGGCGGCTTGCGCCTCGGCCTGGGCGATCTTGCGCTCGGCCATCTCGGCGCGGCGCTTGATCTGCTCCTCGAGCTTTTCCTTGGCCTCTTCGGCCAGACGCTTGGCGTCGGCCTTGGCGGCTTCCAGCATGCCCGCGGCTTGGCGCTCGGCCTCGTCGCGCTGGGCCTTCACGTCCGCGAGCAGGGCCTGGGCCTCTTCCCGCAGCTGTTGGGCCTCATCCAGCTCGGCCTTGATCTTGGCCGAGTAGTTGTCGAGCGCGCCGAACAGGGCGCCCGGCAGGACCTTCAGGAAGACCAGCAGGCCAAAGAAGACCACCAGGGCGACCAGAACCCAGAACTCCGGGTTCGACAGGCTGAACAGGGATTCGTGTTCCATCTTCAGTCCCTTAGGCCAGAGCCGACTTGAGCTCGGCGGCGGTGGCCGCCTTGCCGGTCAGCTTCTCGACGATCGCGCCGGCGGTGTCCTGGGCCACCACGCGGACCTGGCTCATGGCCTGGTCGCGAGCGGTCTGGATCGAAGCCTCGGCGGCGGCCAGCTTCTCGGCCAGGGCGGCCTCTTCCTTGGCCTGACGCTCGGCGGCCTCGGCCGAAGCCTTGGCCTTCGCATCGGCGGCCGTCTTCTGGGCCTTGGCGCGGGCCTCGGCCACTTCGGCGGCGGCCGCGCGGGCTTGAGCCTCGGCCTCGTCCTTCATGCGACGGGCGTCGGCGATGTCGCCGGCGATCTTGGCGCCGCGTTCCTCGATCGCGCCGCTGACGCGGGGCAGGAGGCCCTTGGACAGCACCGCGTAAAGCACGGCGAAGATGAGCAGGAGCCAGACGATCTGACCGCCCCAGTGCTCGAACTGCAGCTGCGGAAGACCGCCGCCGCCTTCGTGGCCCTTGGGGGCTTCCGTCGTCTCGGTCGTGCCTTGATGTTCCGTCGCCATGGGCGAAGGCGCCTCTCAGCTATTGCGCTTGAAGCGGACCGTGATCCGGCCCGCTCCAGGAAGCGCGAGAAAACAGAAATCGGGGCGCGTCGCTTCCGATGAAGCGCCGCGCCCCGGGGATCGGATTACGAGAACAGGATCAGGAAGGCGATAACCAGGGCGAAGATGCCCAGGGCTTCCGTCAGGGCCATGCCCAGGAACAGCATCGGGCGCTCTTGAGCGGCGGCCGTCGGGTTGCGCAGGGCGCCTTGGAAGTAGTTGCCGAACATCACGCCCAGGCCCACGCCCGCGCCGATCATGCCGAGCATGGCCAGACCAGCGCCGATGTACTTAGCAGCAGCAGCGTCCATGATTGAGACTCCTTGAGAAGGGTATTGGTTGAAAGACTAAAGGTTGATCAGTGGCTGTCGAGGTGCACGACGTCGTTGAGATAGACGCAGGTGAGCACCGCGAACACGAAGGCCTGGAGGAAGGCCACCATGAACTCGAGGGCCGTCAGAGCGACGACCGAGGTCAGGGCCAGGGCCGAACCGGCCCAGCCCAGCACGCCGAGACCGCCCAGGGCGATCACGAAGCCGGCGAAGATCTTCAGCACCACGTGGCCGCCCAGCATGTTGCCGAACAGACGAAGGCCGAGGGTGATCGGACGGATCAGGAACGACAGGATCTCGATCGGCACCAGCAGGAAATACAGCGGCCACGGCACGCCCGAAGGCGCGAACAGCTTGAAGAACTTCAGGCCGTTCTTGGCGAAGCCGACGGCGACCACGGTCAGGATGACCATCAGGCCCAGCGTCAGGGTCACGGCCAGCTGCGAGGTCGCGGTAAAGACCAGGAACATGCCCTGCATGTTCATGAACAGCACGAACGCGAACAGCGTGAACACGAACGGCAGGAACTTCTTGCCGTCGTGGCCGATGATGGATTCCGCCAGGCCGTCGACCAGGCCGTAGAGCATTTCACCCACCGCCTGCAGGCGGCCCGGCACCACGGCCTTGCGGGCCGCCAGGCTGTAGAAGCCGATGATCAGCAGGGCGGCCGACATCATCGCGGCCACGGAGTTGGTGATCGAAAGATCGATGGCGCCCAGGCCCGGAACGGTCACGGTGGGCAGTTCCACGATCTTCTGGATCTGGAACTGGTGCATCGGATCGGCCATCGGCCCTAGTCTCTCTTCTGCTTGGGGACGGTAGGCCCGTCTCCCGTGTCTCCGTCGGCCTTCCCCGGAACCGGGGACGGGGCCGACGCCTGCGCGCTCAGTTTCATCGCCTTGCGGACGATGGAGAAAATCGCGAGCCCGAGACCGATCAGCAGACCGCCGACCATGCCCCAGGGGCTCGTGTGGACGTAGTGGTCGAGCAGCCAGCCGAAGCCGAGACCCACCAAAACGCCCCCGATCAGGTCCGCCAGCAGACGGTAGCCGTCTTGCTGGGCCCTCTCGGACTGAGCCTTGACCGGCTTTTCCGCCGCCCTCCGCGCCTCAAATGCGGCGAGCCGAGCGTCGAGGCTCTGCGGAGCCTTGTCGTTCGGTTCGTCGGCCTTGGGCATGGGAAGCGGCAGGTCCGAAAGCGCCGAGGACGCGCCACAAAAAAGCGCTTTTCCGGCCGGCTTGATCGGCGCGGAACCTATAGACCTCGCTGCGGTGCGTCAAGGTGACCGCTGCACGAGGCAAGTGGCCGGAATATTTGAGGTTTTCGCCTTCCCCTCCGTCAGGCGGGCAAAACCGACCCCAATCTTCCCGCAGGGAGGGCGAGGCGGGGTCTTTCGGATCGGGAACGACTTCCTATCTAGCAGGCGTTCTTTAAGCGCCGCTCCCCCTAGGCAAGGAGCGGCCCGGCCTCGATGACGCATTGCTTTTTTCGTCGATTTGGGCTTTAGAGCCGCCGCCTCCAAACAATACGAAGATTCATGTCGCACCTGAAGAACACCGGATTCGCCGATCGCCTCGCCGCGCAACAGGAAGCCAAGAAGGCCATGCTGGCCAAGTTCAAGGCCAAGCCGACGGTCCAGGATCCGGATTTCGATAAGCGCGAAGAGCTTCGCGCCGCCGAACTCGAAGCCGTCCGCGCCGCCCGCGCCGAAGCCAAGGAAAAAGCCCGTCTCGAAGCCCTGGCTCGCCAGGAAGAGCTGATGGCCGCCAAGCGCGCCGAGCGCAAGGAGCGCAAGGCCCTCGAAGCCGCCGAGATGCGCGTCCGCAAGGAAGAAAAGGCCAAGGAGCGCGACGAACTGCGCGCCCTGGGCAAGACGACCAATAGCAAGCAGTCGCGCGCCCACCAGTGGGCCCACCTGCTGGGTTAAGGATCAAGGGGCCTCTCGGGCCCCTTTTTCTTTGCCTGATGCGTCGAACGGGACCATGAGCCGCTCATGGTTTCCCTAGACGTCATCGCCAGCCTGTTCGTGGTCGCCGCCCTCGCGGGGGCGCTGGACGCCATCGCCGGCGGCGGCGGGCTCGTCACCCTGCCCGCCCTGCTGCTGGCGGGCCTCTCGCCCGTCCAGGCCCTGGGCACCAACAAGCTGCAAGGCGCGGTCAGCGCCATCTCCTCGACCAGCGCCTTCGCCCGGCGCGGCCTGATCGACTGGAAGACCGCGTGGCCCGTCGCGCTGGCCGCCGCCATCGCCGGCCTGTGCGGCGCGCTGTGCGCCAGCCTGCTGTCGCCGCAGCTGCTGCGGGCGATCGTGCCGCTGCTGCTGATCGCCATCGCCCTCTATTTCGGCTTCTCGCGCGCCCTGAAGAGCGAGGACGTCGCCCCGCGCATGGCGCTGATCCCGTTCGCCTGTTTCGCCGCGCCGCTGGTCGGCTTCTATGACGGGATCTTCGGCCCGGGCGCCGGCGCGTTCTACATGGTCGCGATCGTCACCCTGCTGGGCTACGGCGTGCTGAAGGCCACCGCCCACACCAAGCTGGCCAACGCCGCCAGCAATCTCGGCAGCCTGACCCTGTTCGCGCTGAAGGGGGTGGTGGTCTGGCCCGTGGGCCTGGCCATGGCGGTCGGCGCGTTCATCGGCGCGCAGGTGGGATCGAGGCTCGCCATGCGCTTTGGGCCGAAGCTGATCCGGCCGCTCCTGGTGGTGATCTCTTGCGCCATGGCGGTGAAGCTGCTGGCGGATCCGGCCAATCCGCTTCGGATGGCGGTGACGCATCTTATCGGCGGCTGAGACTCCCCCCACCTGACCCGCTCCGCGGGTCGTCCGCCCCCAGAGGCGGGCGGAAGGAGATCCTTCTTCCCCCTCCGGGGGAGGAGCGCAAAGCGCGGAGGGGGCAAGTGGTCGGCCCTAGGCCGCCACCAGCTTCTCGGCCGTGCTCAGATCCACGCTGACCAGTTGGCTCACCCCGCGTTCGGCCATGGTCACGCCGAACAGGCGGTCCATCCGGCTCATGGTCACCGGATTGTGGGTGATGGCGATGAAGCGCGTCTGGGTGCGGCGGCGCATCTCGTCCAGCATGTTGCAGTAGCGATCGACATTGGCGTCATCGAGCGGCGCGTCGACTTCGTCCAGCACGCAGATCGGAGCCGGATTGGCCAGGAAGACGCCGAAGATCAGGGCGCTGGCGGTCAGGGCCTGCTCGCCGCCGCTCATCAGGCTCATGCTGGCTAGCCGCTTGCCGGGCGGGCAGGCGTAGATCTCGAGGCCCGCCTCCAGCGGATCGTCGCTCTCGATCAGCTTCAGCTCGGCCTGGCCGCCGCCGAACAGGGCCTGGAAGAGGGTCTGGAAATTGGCGTTGATCACGTCGAAGGCCGCCAGCAGGCGCTCGCGTCCCTCGGCGTTCAGCTCCTCGATGCCGGCGCGCAGCTTGGTCACCGCGCCAGACAGGTCGGCGCGCTCGGTGCGCATGATCTCCAGGCGCCCGGCGTACTCCTGAGCCTCTTCCTCGGCGCGCAGGTTCACCGGGCCGATGGCGTCGCGCTCGCGCTCCAGGGCGAAGAGGTGAGCTTCCACGCCGGCGGCGTCCTTGGGCACGGCCACGGCTTCGCCGGCGACGTGGCGGCCCAGCTCCTCGGGCTCCATGCGAGCCTGCTCCCGGATGGCGGTGGCGACCTCGGCGTAGCGCTGGCGGGCGCCGTCCAGGTGGGCGACCAAGGCGGCGCGCTTTTCGCGGGCCTCGCTGGCGGCCTGTTCGGCGGCCCGAGCCGCGCGGTCGGCGTTGACGCGGTTGGTCTCCGCCGTCTCCAGCGCATCGCTGGCCTTGGCGCGGCGGGCCTCGGCGGCGGTGAACTCGTCGAGCAGGGCGACCAGCCTTTCCTGCAGGACAGCCGGCGCCTCGCGGGCGGCCTCAAGGGCGGCGGCGGCTTTCACCCGGTCGCCTTCCAGAGATTCCGCGCGCTTGGCGGCGGTCTCGGCGCGCTTGGCCCAGTCGACGCGGTCCCGCTCCAGGCTCTCCAGGCGGCGCTGGCGGCCGGCGCGTTCGCGGGTTTCGAGGTCAAGGGCGGTGCGGGCGGCGCTGGCGGCTTCGCGAGCCTTGGCGGCCTCCTGGCGGGCTTCCGCCAACTGGGGCTGAAGATCGCCCGAGGTCTGGGCGGCGGCGTGGGCGTCACGGGCTTCGGCGAGGGCCGCGTCGGCCTCGGCCTTCTCGGCCTCGAAGCGGGCGATGGTGTCGTCCAGCGACTGGGCGCGGGCGGCGCGCAACGCCTGCTCCCGTTCGAACTTGGCGACCTGCTCGCGGGCCTGGGTCAGCAGGCGCTCGGCGTCGGGCGGACCACGACGCTTGTCGCGGAGCAGATCTTCGATCGCGCGCATCCGGTCGGCGGCGGTCTTCAGGGCGGCGGCCGTGGCCTCGGCGCGCGGGGTCAGCACGTCGATCTCGGCCTCGACCTCGGCCAGGCGGGTGCGCTGCTCCAGGCGGATGGCGGCCGGCTTGGGCGCGTCGGCGCGCGCGACAAAGCCGTCCCAGCGCCACAGATCGCCCTCGATGGAGACCAGGCGCATGCCGGGTTTCAGGCTCTTCTGCAGCCGGTCGCCGTCGGCGCGGGCCACGACGGCCACGTGCGACAGGCGGGCGACCAGCTCCGGCGGCGCCTTGACCAGCGGGACCAGCGGCTGGGCCCCTTCGGGCCACACCGGCGCCGAGACCTGCGCGCCGCCCCAGTAGGAGGGCGCCTTCGGATCGAGCGCGGCGTCGAGATCATCACCCAAGGCGGCCGCCAGGGCCGCGCCATAGCCCTTGTCGGGCGAGACGCTGTCCAGCGCCGGCGCATGGCCGCTCTTGGCGCGCGGGGCGGTCAGCTGGGCCAGGCCTCGGGCCTCGGTGCGCAGGCGGCCCAGCTGGTCCTCGACATTGCGGGCCAGCTGGCGGGCCTGGGCCTCCTGCTCGGCGGCCTTGACGCGTTCGGCCTCGGCTTCCTCCAGGGCGGCGCGGGCGGCGGCGAGGGCGGCCTCGGCGTTGGCGAAGCGCTGGCGGGCGTCGGCGGCGGCCGGGTCGACCTCGGGACCGATCGCGGCCCGTTCGGCCTTGGCCTGGTCGAGGGCGCGGTTGGTGCGGCTGGCGCGGGCGTCGGCTTCGGACAGGCGCGCGGCGGCGGCGCGGAACTGGGCCTCCTCGGCGGCGACGCGGGCGGCCAGTTGCTCGACCCGGGTCTCGGCGGCGGCGCGGGCTTCCTCGGCGGTCTTGGCGGCGGCCTCCAGCTCGGGACCACGTTCGGGCGCGGCGGCGACCAGGGCGCGGACTTCTTCCAGCTCGGCGTCGATGCGGGCCAGGGCGGCGGCGGCGTCTTCCTTGGCCTGCTGTTCGCGGGCGCGGTCGGCCTCGATGCGGGCGAGGTCGTTCTTCAGGCGCTCGAACTCGGCCGCGGCGGCCTCGGCCTCGCGCTCGGCGCGGTCCTTCTGGATGGCCAGCTGGCCCAGGATCGCCTGGGCGATCGTCGCCTCTTCCCGCAGCGGCGGCATGGCGGTCTCGGCGTCGGTGATCGCGACCTGGGCGGCGGCGCTGGCGCGCGCGGTCTCCTCCACGAGGCGGGCAGCCTCGGTCGCCTCGCGCTGGGTGCGCTCCAGCGTATCGCGGGCCTCGGTCCAGCGGGTGTAGAGCACCGCCCCCTGCACGGCGCGGATCTCGGCCGACAGGCGCTTGTACTTCTCGGCCTGCCGGGCTTCGCGCTTGAGGCGGTTCAGGGCCGTCTCCAGCTCGCGGGCCACGTCATCCAGACGCGCGAGATTGGCCTCGGCGGCGCGCAGGCGCAGCTCGGCCTCGTGGCGGCGGGTGTGCAGGCCAGAGACGCCGGCGGCCTCTTCCAGGATGCGGCGGCGGTTCTGGGGCTTGGCGCCGATCAGCTCGCTGATCTGGCCCTGGCGCACCAGGGCGGGCGAGTTGGCGCCGGTCGAGGCGTCGGCGAACAGCAGCTGGACGTCGCGGGCCCGCACCTCGCGGCCGTTGATCTTGTAGGTCGAACCCGAGCCGCGATCGATGCGGCGCACGACCTCCAGCACCGGGTCGTCGTTGAACTGGGCCGGCGCGGTGCGGTCGGCGTTGTCGATGGTCAGGGCGACGTCGGCGTGGTTGCGCGGCGGTCGCGCCCCGCTGCCGGCAAAGATCACGTCGTCCATGCCGCCGGCCCGCATGGCCTTGGCGGAATTGGCGCCCATCACCCAGCGCAGCGCTTCCAGCAGGTTCGACTTGCCGCAGCCGTTCGGGCCGACGATGCCCGTCAGGCCTGGCTCGATCCGGAACTCCGTCGGCTCGACGAAGGACTTGAAGCCCGAGAGGCGGAGGCGCTGGAACTGCACGGGGCGGTCCCCCTTAGCCTCAGCCCTTCGCCGCGACGGCGAAGGCCCGCGTCAGGGCGGTGAAATCCGAGCCGTCGACCTGGGCGCCGGCCACGAAGAAGGTCGGCGTGCCCTCGATCCCGTCCGTCTGGGCGCGGGCGAAGCGGGCGTTGACGGCCTCCAGCGCCTTGGGATCGCGTAGGGTCTCGGCGAACTGTTGCGCGGTCAGGCCATATTGCTGGCCAATCGCCTCCAGCCCTTCCCAGAGCTTCTCGCTCTCGTAGATCGAAGCCTGCTTCTCGAAGACGGTGGTCAGGACCTCGAAGTACTTGCCGGGGATTCGGCGCGCCAGAATGAAGCCCGCGGCGGCGAACTCCGGCGGCGGGGTCAGGAACTCGCGGAAGACCATGCGCACCTTGCCGGTGTCGATGAAGCCCTTGCGGACCTGCGGCAGGATGTCGGTCCACCAGTGAGCGCAGTGCGGACAGCTGGCCGAGGCGTAGACCACGAACTGGACTGGCGCCGTGGGCGAGCCCATCACCATCTCGCCGGGGACCGCCGGCATGGACGCGGCGCGCGCGGCCGCCGGCGCCGCCCCAAGCACAAGGCCAGGGATGGCCAGGCCAGAAACGATCAGGGCGCGCCGGTCCAGGGTCATTATTTCGAGGCTTCCGCGATGGCCGCGTCCAGCTCGGCCAGGGTGCGCGCGCCGCCCTCTTCCGAACCGACCTTCTTGCCGTTGACGACGAAGGTGGGCGTGCCCTGGATCTTGGCTTCCTTGCTGTACTTCTCGACGCGATCGTTCAGGGCCTTGAGGCCCTTTTCGTCGGTGACGCAGGCATTGAACTGCTCTTCGCTCATGCCCGCCGATTGGGCGACGGTCAGCAGGCTCTCGCGGAACTGGCCCGTCTGGAACATCTGCGACTGGGCGCGATAGACCGAATCCACGACCTGGAAGTACTTATCCTTGCCGGCGCAGCGGGCCATCAGGAAGGCGGCGGCGGCCACTTCCTGCGGCGGGGTCAGAATCTCGCGATAGACGTAGTTGACCTTGCCGGTGTCGATGTATTTGGCCTTGAAGGCCGGATAGACGTCCTCGTTCCATTCGGCGCAGTGGCTGCACGAGGCCGAGGCGTATTCGACGACGGTGACCTTGGCGTTCGGGTTGCCCTGGGTCATGTCGTCGGCGGTGACGGTCTCGCCCTTGGGACCGCAGCTGGCGAGGCCCGCGGCGAGCGCGGCGACAAGGGTGACTCGGCTGATCAGCGAACGCATCAAATGGCCCTTCGGCGGTCGATTGGAAACTTAAGCCCGA
Source organism: Caulobacter sp. CCH9-E1 (assembly GCF_001556515.1). Classification (GTDB taxonomy): domain Bacteria; phylum Pseudomonadota; class Alphaproteobacteria; order Caulobacterales; family Caulobacteraceae; genus Caulobacter. The sequence continues at coordinate 17,778 of NZ_LSJA01000258.1, forward strand.
TTCTCGTTTCGAAGGGAAAAGGGCTCAACGCAGACTAGGGCAAGAGCGCGAGCGAGGCCTGGTTGTCAATGGTCTCGCCCGGCCTTGGCGGCGGCGCTTCAGCGGTTGGAGGCCAGCACCCCGCGGCCCAGTTTCAAGAGCGCCTGCTTCAGCCCCCCGTCAGGCTGTTCCGCCAGGCTGTCGGCCAGCTCCTTCTCCAGCGCCGCGTCCAGCGGAGGCTTGCGGCGCGGACGTTGCGGCGTCGGCGCGGCGGCCGCCTTGACCGGGCCCTGAACGATGCGCAGGCGGGTGACGACGCCCTTGCCCAGCAGCATGTCCAGCCGGGCGGTGATCTGCGGCGCCTGGTGCTGGATCAGCGAGGCCATGGGACCATCGACCCGAAGCTCCAGCGCGCCGCCTTCGCCGTTGCGGCCCTTGATGATGCGGACCGGCTCGGTGCGGCGCGCCAGGGTGTCGCCGACGATCTCGCGCCAGCGGGTCTGCAAGGCGGCCGGACCCTGGCCGAAGCGGTTCTCAAGGTCCTTCAGCAGCGGCGCCAGGCTCTTTCCGGCCGGCGGGGGCGGGCGGCGCGGCGGCCGGGTGCGCTTGTCGCGCAGGATGGCGATCGCTTCTTCGGGGCTGGGCAGGGGGCGGCGGGCCATGATGGGAAGACTAGCATGCGGACCGTTCTTCGCGGTAGGCGAGGAGACGATGAAAGCCAGCGTCTCTCTTGATCGCGTCGCCCTCCGCTCAAGCCTGCTGGCCTGGTACGACCGTCAGGCCCGGACCCTGGCCTGGCGAGTTTCGCCCGACGACCGCCGCGCGGGCGTCCGGTCCGATCCCTATCGGGTCTGGCTGTCGGAGGTGATGCTGCAGCAGACCACCGTGCCGCACGCCACGCCGTACTTTCTGAGCTTCACCGAGCGCTGGCCGACGGTCTTGGATCTCGCGGCGGTCGAGGACGGCGACCTGATGGCCGCCTGGGCGGGCCTTGGCTACTACGCCCGCGCCCGCAACCTCCTGGCCTGCGCCCGCGCTGTCGCGGGCCAGCACGGCGGCGTCTTCCCGGATACGGAAGAGGGCCTGCGGGCGCTGCCCGGCGTTGGGGCCTACACCGCCGCGGCGGTGGCGGCGATCGCCTTCGACCAGCCCGCCAACGTGGTCGACGGCAATGTCGAACGGGTGATGTCGCGGCTGTTCGCCGTCGAGACGCCGCTGCCCGACGCCAAGCCCGAACTGAAGGCGCTGGCGGGCGCGCTGGTCACCGACGAGCGCCCCGGCGACTGGGCCCAGGCGCTGATGGACCTGGGCGCCACCGTCTGCAAGCCGAAGGGGCCGCTGTGCGACCTCTGTCCGGTGTCGCCTTGGTGCGAGGCCTTCAAGACCGGCGCGCCGGAGACCTATCCGCGCAAGGCCAAGAAGGCCGACCGTCCGCGCCGACATGGCGTGGCCTACGTCCTGACGCGCGGGGATCAGGTGGCCCTGGTTCGTCGGCCGCCGAAGGGGCTGCTGGGCGGGATGCTGGGCCTGCCGACCTCGGACTGGCGGCCGGCGCCCTATGACGACGCCGAGGCGCGAGCGGCCGCGCCCGTGGCGGGCGCTTGGCGCGACCTCGGCGCGGTCGAGCACGTCTTCACCCACTTCTCACTCACTTTGCGGGTCTTCGCTGCTCACGGCGCGAATGAGGGCGACTTCGTCTGGACCCCGCGCGAGGGCCTCTCGGCCTTGCCCAGCGTGTTCCTGAAGGCCGCGCGGGCGGCCGAGCGGCTGCTCTAGCCCTTGAGGCCGTTGATCGCATCCATGAAGTCGTTCCCGAAAATCTTTATCAGGAACGCCGCGACGACGAGCACGATCGAATAGCTCAAGGCTGAGATGACGCCGATCATGACATCTTTCCAGAGTGGCCGACCTTGAAGAAGCGCGTCGCGTTGGATCGACGGCGTCTGATCTTCAAGAACGCTTTGAGCATAGGCTGAAAGAGCGCTTTCAGCGGTTTCGCGAAAGGCCTGTAGAGCCGTCGGCGACCACTGGCGGGAGAAGGCGAGAAGCTCAGACGCAGTAGGCGCTCGCCCGGTTCGCGCTTGATGTTCAAGCAGCCATTCTCGTTTGGCTTGCTTGTATAGGCCGTAGGCGATGAACCCTTCTATATCGTCGGGGGCCGTAACCAGGTTGTCGAAGACAGGGTTGTACGGCGTCGGCGCCATTATCGAATTTTATTTCTTCGAAAGCACTGATTTCGCGCTGAAGAGCGCCCGCTCGTAGGTGTCTCGATCTAAGCCGGTGACCTTCGTGCCATCGGGCCGGCGTATCTGTTGCAGCACGCTACCGCTCTTCGTCTTAGCCGAAGCGACGCTGACGAAAGCTCCGTTTGCTGCGATCCGATGGGTCTTGGCCATGCGGAAAGATTGGCGCCGCTCTAGGCCGGAAACAAGCCCTTCGGACTAAGCTGAAGCCCTCATTTCTAGTTGATTGATGAACTTTGGCGGGGAGGCGATCCGCTGGGCGGATCAGCCAGGCGGCCTTCCCGGACCGCCCGACCGTCGAGTCACGCCGACGCCCTTCCCCACAAGGTGTTCTAGTTCATCCCCGCCCGGACCTGGGCGCGCAGGACGTCGATGGGCGCCAGGCCCTTGTCGGTCTTGAAGTGCCAGTAGGTCCAGCCGTTGCAGGCCGGCGCCGACTGCACCAGGGCGCCGATCTTGTGGATCGAGCCCGACAGGTCGCCGACCGTGATCGAGCCGTCCGGGCGGACCTTGGCCACGCGCTCGCCCTTGGCGCAGTAGAGGGTGTCGCCCGGCGACAGCAGGCCGGCCTCGACGATCGTGCCGAACGGCACGCGCGGCTCGGCGCGCTTGCTGCCCATGACCTCGAGGTCCTCGGGCGCGATCGGCACGACCTTGGAAATCCGCGCCTTGGCGTGCTCGAGATACTCGGCCTCGCGCTCGATGCCGATGAACTTGCGGCCCAGGCGCTTGGCGGCCGCGCCGGTGGTGCCGACGCCGAAGAACGGATCCAGGATCACGTCGCCCGGCTTGGTCGTCGACAGGATCACCCGATAGAGCAGGGCTTCCGGCTTCTGGGTGGGGTGCGCCTTCTGACCGTCGGCGCCCTTGATGCGCTCCTCGCCGGTGCACAGCGGGATGGTCCAGTCCGAGCGCATCTGCACCTCGTCATTGGCCATCTTCAGGGCGTCGTAGTTGAAGGTATAGCGCTTGGCGCTCTGGCTCTTGGACGCCCAGATCAGGGTCTCGTGGGCGTTGGCGAAGCGGGTGCCCTTGAAGTTGGGCATCGGGTTGGACTTGCGCCAGACGATGTCGTTGAGGATCCAGAAGCCCAGGTCCTGCACCGCGACACCGACGCGGAAGATGTTGTGATAGCTGCCGATCACCCAGATCGCGCCGTCGTCCTTCAGCACGCGGCGGGCGGCCTTCAGCCATTCGCGGGTGAACTTGTCGTAGGCGGCGAAGCTCTCGAACTGGTCCCAATGGTCGTCGACCGCGTCGACCTTGGAGTTGTCGGGACGCAGCAGGTCCCCGCCCAGCTGAAGATTGTAGGGCGGATCGGCGAAGATCAGGTCGACCGACTTCTCCGGCAGGGCGTTCATCTGCTCGATGCAGTCGCCCAGGATGATGGTTTCCGGCCCGAAGGTCATGTCCGCGTCCTCAAGAAAGAGAACGGAATCATGAGTCTTTCTAGTAAACGCGGTGTGTATGGACGTGGTTAGCGAAAGGTGAACGGGGCTGGAGCTCGGGTGCAAATTCTCCGTGTCATCCTGGCCAGAAGACCGCGAAGCGGGCTGTAGCGTCGGGACCCAGGGGCCGCCGCACTGCCGCTAACCCCTGGGTCCCGGATAGCCTCTGCGAGGCTTCCGGGATGACAGGAATTGGGATGCGCGGGAGGCTCTATTCCGCTGGCTCCTCGAACGGCAGTTGCAGGTTCAGCTCGCCCGCCAGCGCGGCCTTCACCGGCGCCCAGCCCAGGCGGTGGATCGGCGAGGGGCCAAGCTTCACCAGGCCCTCCACGTGGATGCGCGCGTGATAGCCCTTGTGGCTGGCGAAGCCGTAGCCGGGATAGACCGCGTCCATCTCGATCATCAGCCGGTCGCGGGCCTCCTTGGCCAGGATCGAGGCGGCGGCGATCGAGCACGACAGAGAGTCGCCCTTGACCACCGTCTTGATCTCGCACGGCAGCGGGAAGCGGTAGTTGCCGTCCACCAGGGCGATGGCCGGCGTCACCGACAGGCCCTCGATCGCCCGGCACATGGCCCGGCCGGTGGCGTGCAGGATGTTGTACTCGGCGATCTCCTCGATCGAGGCCATGTCGACGCACCAGGCGATGGCGACGGCCTTGATCTCCTCCTCCAGGGCCGCGCGGGCCTTGGCCGAGAGCTTCTTGGAGTCGTTGAGGCCCTTGGGGACGCGGTCGGGATCCAGGATCACCGCCGCGGCGCTGACCGGCCCGGCCCACGGGCCGCGCCCAGCCTCGTCCACCCCGCAGACAGGTCCCTGACCGCAGGCCAGCTCCAGCATCATGTCGGGTCCGGACGGCATGGATCGGTCTTTAAGCCGGTTCGCGCGGGATGGGAATGTCCGGCGGGGCGGACTAGGGTCTGGCCATGTGCGCTTCCCGATCGACCCTCGCCCTCGCCATGGCTCTCTGCCTCGCGCCGGCGGCCGCCCAAGCTCAGGCCGGAGAATGGAAACAGGTCTGGGCGGACGAGTTCGACGGCGACAAGCTGGACCTGACCCGGTGGACGCCAGCCGCGGACTGCGGGGGCGGCGGCAACGACGAGCGTCAGTGCTACGCCGCCGATCCGGACACCATCTCGGTCAAGGACGGGATGCTTCGCCTGACGGCGGTCAAGCGCAAGACGAAGGGGCTGGCCAATCCCTGGGCGGGCCCGACGGGGCCGATGAAGACGGGCGACTACGCCTCGGGCAAGATCGTCACCCAGGGCAAGGCCAGCTGGCTCTACGGACGGATCGAGGCTCGGGCGCGCGCGCCGGGAGGCCAGGGCGTGTGGCCGGCGATCTGGATGATGCCCGAGCTGTCGACCTATGGCGGCTGGCCGAAATCGGGCGAGATCGACATCCTCGAGACCGTGAACCTGGGCGCGCCGTGTGAGCCCTGCGAAGGCGGCCGGGAAAACCGGGTGTTCGGCACGATCCACTTCGCCGCCGACGCCGCCGGGGCGCACCGCCAGGCGGGCGGGAACACCGTCATGCCGGCCTCGCCGGACGGCTTCCACGTCTATGCGGTCGAATGGACGCCCGAGGCGATCGCCTGGTTCGTCGACGGCCGCGAATACGCCCGCGTCGCCCCGAACGACTGGAAGCGCGACGATGCGGAAGCCGGTCCCGCGCCGTTCGACCGCCCCTTCCACCTGATCCTGAACCTCGCCTTCGGCGGCCGCTGGCCCGAGGGCGCCAACGCCAAGGGCGTCGACGAGACGGCCCTGCCGGCGACGATGGAGGTGGATTGGGTGCGGGTCAGCCAGCGCTAGCGTCGGCCATCCCCTTTTTTCCAGGGGCTTGGAAAGGCGCGCGCGCTTGCTCTACATGCCAGGCGGCCGAGCGAGGCCGGAAGGGATTGTCCGATGGGGTTCGTGACCGCCGCCTTGCCTGTGCTTTGGCTGATCGCCTCGGTCGCGGCGTTCGTCTTCGTGTTTCGCCCTCGGCCGGGGTGGTCCGTGGTCGCGACGCCGGCGCGGGCGCTCGCGACGTTCCTGGCCGTGTTCCTGGGCGGCGCGGTGCTGGTGGCGGTGACGCGGCCCAAGGAGGAAGCGCCGCCGCCCGCGCCCTCCCTGGCGCGCTCGGCGCGCGCCTTGCCGGATCCCGCCCAGGTCCGCGCTCATCCCGAGCGTTTCGTGGTGCTGGATGGGGTCAAGGCCAATCGCAACGCGGCGGGGGACGTCCTGCTGACCGGCGGCGCGACGAATGTCTCGGGCCTGCTGATCGCCGACCCGCGCCTGTCCTGTCGGATGACCAAGGGCCGCGCGGCGGCGGGGACGGTCTCGGCCGTGGTCCAGGGGACCATCCCGGTCGGCGGCAAGTTGATCTTCGCGGCGATCAACCTGGGCCAGGCCGCTGGCCCCTGGGATCGCTGGACCTGCCAGGTGGTCGAGGCGCGGGCCCTGTAAGCAGGGGCTCATTCCGGCCCTTGTAAGCCGTCCGCCGATGGCCGCGACCCATGGGAGGGCGCAGGTCCTCTCCCGTCATCAGCACGGGAGAACCGCAAATGACCAAGTGCTGCGCCCTGGGCGCCAGCCTTCTGATCCTGTCCTTGGCCGCCCCGGCCTTGGCGGACGCCGCAAAGCCCGCGCCGTCCGCGCCCAGCTGACCCGCGTCTACGCCAAGGTCGGCGTCCGCTCGCAATCGGCGCTGATGGCGCTGTTCATGGAGGAGCTGGTGGAGGCCGGGTCCGAGCTCCCGGCGGAGGCGGAGGGGTAGGTCGGCTCCCGACCCCTCTTCGACGTTCGGAAAGCCGGCTAGCTGGCCTGCTCATGCCGCATCGCCTCCGCGCCGAGCGCCACGTGCTCGGGAATTCGTCCATCTGACTTTCGCTCGCTATATCGGTCGACCAGATAGTCGGCCCGGTCGCGGGTGAGCAGGGTGAACTTCACCAGTTCCTCCATCACGTCGACGACGCGATCGTAGTAGCTGGACGGCTTCATGCGGTCGTTCTCGTCGAACTCCTTGTAGGCCATGGCCACCGACGACTGGTTGGGGATGGTGATCATCCGCATCCAGCGGCCCAGCAGGCGCAGCGTATTGACGGCGTTGAACGACTGGGAGCCGCCGCTGACCTGCATGACGGCCAGCGTCTTTCCCTGGGTCGGCCGGACGCTGCCGATTTCCAGCGGGATCCAGTCGATTTGCGATTTCATGATCCCGGTGATGGCGCCGTGCCGCTCCGGGCTGCACCACACCTGGCCTTCCGACCATTGCGACAGCGACCGCAACTCCTGGACCTTTGGATGGTCCGGGCCGGTGGCGTCGGGCAACGGCAGGTCACGCGGATCGAACACGCGGGTCTCGCAGCCTAGGGCTCGGAGAATGCGCTCGGCCTCCTCGACCAGCAGCCGGCTGAACGATCGCTCCCGCAGCGACCCATAGAGCAGCAGGATGCGCGGCGGATGGGTGGATGGCGCAGCGACCTCCAGCCGCCCTTGATCGACCTGGGCGAGGAACTTGGCGTCGAGGGCGGGGAATTTGGTCACGGGCGACTCCAACAGCGTCATTGAACTGTCTAATAATTCGAGCATATTGGAAATATGGAATCAAAGCCCGCTGTCAACATGCTCTCCGCCTTGGGCCACGAAGGGCGTCTGGCGATCTATCGACTGCTCGTGAAAGCCGGCCCCACCGGCGTCGCGGCGGGCGAGATCGCCCGCACCCTGGCCGTACTGCCCAACAGCCTGTCGGCCAATCTCAACGTCCTGTCCCATGCCGGGCTGATCGTCTCGCGCCGCGAGGGGCGCTCGATCATCTATTCGGCCGACTACGGCGCGATGAGCGGCCTCTTGGGCTTCCTGATGGAGGACTGCTGCAACGGCGCGCCCCAGATCTGCGCCCCGCTGAGCGCGATCGTCGCCAAGGCCGAGGCCTGCGATGGAACCTGCCTGACCGAAAGGGAACCCGCATGAGCGCCGATCACCGCCCCATGAACGTCCTCTTCCTCTGCACCCACAATTCCGCGCGCTCGATCATGGCCGAGTGCATCATGAACCGGGTGGGCGCGGGCCGCTTCAAGGCCTATTCGGCCGGCTCGATGGCCAGCGGTCAGGTCAATCCGCACGCCATCAGCCTGCTGAAGACATTGAACTACAAGACCGACGACCTGCGGTCGAAGACCTGGGACGAGTTCGCGGCGCTGAACAATCCCGACGCCCCGGAGCTCGATTTCGTGTTCACGGTCTGCGACAACGCCGCCGGCGAGGTCTGTCCGATCTGGCCGGGCCAGCCGATGAGCGCCCACTGGGGCGTTCCCGACCCGGCCGCCGCGACGGGCTCGGAGGCGGAGATCGCCCTGGCCTTCGCCGACGCCTACCGCCAGCTCAACAACCGCATCACCCTGTTCTGCGCCCTGCCGATGAATTCGCTGGATCGCCTGTCGCTGCAGCGCCGGCTCGACGAGATCGGCAAGGTCAAGGCCGCCGACGATACGGCGGCCTGACCCCATGGCGCCATTCAGCGTCGCGCGCCGCCTGGTCGCGGAAGCCCTCGGCGCGGCCCTGCTGCTGGCCGTGGTCGTCGGCTCGGGGATCATGGGCGAGCGCCTGGCTGGCGGAAACGTCGCCATCGCCCTCCTGGGGAACACCCTGGCGACGGGCGCGGCGCTGGTTGTGTTGATCTGGGTCTTCGGTCCGATCTCCGGGGCCCATTTCAACCCGGCGGTGACGCTGGTGGCGGCCCTGCGGCGGGACATGCCTTGGCGACTGGCGCTGGCCTATCCGGTCGTGCAGATCGTGGGCGGCGTGCTGGGCGTGTGGGCCGCGCACGCCATGTTCGGCGAGGCGATCCTCCAGGTCTCGACCAAGCTGCGGGGCGGCGGCGCCCAAGCCTTCTCCGAGGCCGTCGCCACATTCGGCCTGGTTGGGGCCATCCTCGGCACGGTCCGCTTCCGGCCCGAGGCGACGGCGATGGCCGTCGGGCTCTACATCACCTCGGCCTACTGGTTCACGGCCTCGACCTCGTTCGCCAACCCGGCGGTGACGATCGCGCGGAGCCTGTCGGACACCTTCGCCGGCGTCGCGCCCTCCAGCGCGCCGGCTTTCATCCTCGCCCAGATCGTCGGCGCGCTGCTTGCGGCGGGCGTCTTCGGCTGGCTTCTGAAAGTGGACAAGTCCTGATGAGCGACGCCGACTTCCCGATCGTGATCTTCCACAACCCCGCCTGCGGAACCTCGCGCAACACCCTCGCCATGGTCGAGGCCGCCGGCTATCAGCCAAAGGTGATCGAATATCTGAAGGCCGGCTGGAGCCACGATCAGCTCCGCGCGCTGGCCAGCGAAGCCGGCCTGACCTTGCGCCAGCTGATGCGGGAGAAGGGAACGCCGGCCGCGGACCTGGGCCTCTTGGCCGAAGGCGTCGCCGAAGAGCGCATCCTGGACGCCATGGTCGAGCATCCGATCCTCGTGAACCGGCCGATCGTCGTGACGCCGAAGGGCGTGAAGCTCTGCCGTCCGTCGGAGATCGTGCTCGACCTTTTGGATCGAAAGCCGGAGAGCTTCACCAAGGAGGACGGCGAGGTCGTGAAGCTCTGAGCGTCTGCTTTGGGGTTGGATGCCGATTTCCGCTTTCCACCCGTCAGGGGTGTTGTGAATGCCAGCTTGTAGGGCTGGCTGATTGAGTTAGCGTCGAGCCATGTTGCGCATCTGACGCGATATCCGCCTCCCACCCATATCTACCTCTCAGGGCTTGTGTCTTAGCGCCTTGCACTCCTCGTGGCGGAAGCAGGTGACGAAGTGGTCGTTGACCATGCCGGTGGCCTGCATGAAGGCGTAGACGATCACCGGGCCGCAGAACTTGAAGCCCTTGGCCTTCAGCGCCTTGGCCATGTCGACGGCCAGCGGCGTCTGGGCCGGCACCTGCGCGCCGTTCTCCCAGGCGTTCTGGATCGGCGCGCCGCCGACGATGTCCCACAGGAAGGTCGACAGGTCCTCGCCGCGCTCGCGCATGTCCAGATAGATCCGCGCGCCTGAGATGGCCGCGTCGATCTTGCCGTTCGAGCGGATGATGCCGGCGTCGGCCATCAGCCGGGCGCGATCGGCCTCGCCGAAGCGGGCGACCTTTTCCGGATCAAAGCCCGCGAAGGCGGCGCGGAAGGCCTCGCGCTTGCGCAGGATGGTGATCCACGAGAGCCCGGCCTGGAACCCGTCCAGCACCAGCTTTTCCCAGAGGGCGCGGCTGTCCCACTCGGGCACGCCCCATTCGTGATCGTGATAGGCCTCGTAGAACGGGTCGCCGTTCATGCCGCGCCAGGTGCATCGGGTCGGTTCGGTCATGCGGCGACGCTAGCACAACGGCGTCGCCTGGCTAGAACTTTTCAGGAACATCGCGCGCGGCGACGGAATGGCCGAGTTGGCCCGTTCAAGCGACCGAGGGACCTCATCATCTGAAGGAGACGCCGATGAAGCGCCTCAAGACCTTGGCCGTGCTCGCGATGGCGGGCGCCGTGGCCGTGGCGACGCCCGTGCTGGCCCAGCGCCACGATCATGACGGCAATCCGCCCGGACCGCGCGGCGGTCCGGGCACGAACTGGGAGAACCCGCCCGGCTGGCGCGGCGGCCCCGGAGCCTCGCCGGATCGCCGCTATTACCACTGGCATGGCCAGCGGATCGAGTTCGTCTACCGCAACGGTTACTATTACCACCCGGCCTACGGCTATTATCACCCGCGCTATGGCTGGTGGAACCAGGCCGCGCGGTGCTGGCTGGACAATGACAACAATCCGCCCGGCCCCCGCGGCGGCCCCGGCACGAACTGGGAGAATCCGCCGGGCTGGCGCGGAGGGCCCGGCGCCTCGCCGGACCGCTACGGCCGCTGCCGCTAGAGCGCCATCCAGGCCGGCCGGTCCACCGCGACCGGCCGGCCTTCGGCCGTCAGGTCCGCGCCGTCGATGCGGTCCAGGCGCAGCAGGGCCATGGCGCGCCCGTCGCGGCCGCCCAGCACCTCGCCGGCGCGCAACTCTCCGGCCAGAACCTCGGCGCCGAAGGCGGGCGGCGGACCGTCGAAAGCGATCGGCAGCATGCGGGTCTTGATCGTCCCGCGCCGCTTCATGCGGCTGGTGGTCTCCTGGCCGACGAAACAGCCTTTCTTGAAGTCGATGCCGGCCAAGAGGTCGAAATTGGCCTCGATCGGATAGGTGCGCTCCTGGCCCCAGTCGGCGGGACCGGGAACGCCCAGAGCCAGGCGATGGGCGTCATAGGCGTCCTCGTCGGCGTTGGCGGCGCGATCGTCATAGGCCCGGGCGCCCAGGGCCGGCAGGCGCGGATCGGCGTAGAGGCCCTCGCCCGCGACCTCGCCGCCGAACACCGCCAGCACCGGACGATCGCTGGCCTCCAGCGTCACCTTGGCGCGCAGGCGGTACATCGTCAGGCGCTGCAGCAGGGCGTCGCGCTGGTCGGCCTGGACGTCCAGCAGCGCCCCGTCCTCGGTTCCGGCGACGAAGAGGTCGTAGAGCAGCTTGCCCTGCGGGGTCAGCAGCCCCGCGAACCGCAGCTCGCCGGGCGCCAGGGTCTCGACATCCTGGGTCAGCAGGCCCTGCAGGAAGCTCCGCCAGTCGGGGCCGGAGACGGCGATGACGGCGCGGGAGGACAGGCGGGCGACGGTCGGGGTGGTCATGGGCCAGATGTGGCGCCGAGGCGACGCTCGCGCCAGTCCCGAACATCGCGGAAAGCTGAAGTGTTAACGTGGGATGCGCCGACTCGCCGACGGCCCTATACATGGACCGATGACACAGCGGGCCTTCCCGATTCTCTTCATCACGGCGACGCGCATCGGTGACGCGGTGCTTTCGTCCGGCCTGATCAAACTTCTCTCGGATCAGATCCCCAACGCGCGCTTCACGATCGTCGCCGGTCCCCTGGCCGCGCCGCTGTTCGCGCACGTGCCCGGTCTCGACCGGGTGATCGTGATGGAGAAGGGCAAGGGCAAGGGACACTGGTTCAAGCTGTGGAACCAGGTGCGCCACAAGAAGTGGGGCCTGGTCGTCGACCTGCGCGGCTCGGCCACCGCCCTCTTCCTGCGTCGCGACAAGCGGGCGATCTGGAAGAAGACGCCCGGCGAGCCGGTGCACAAGGTGGTCGACGCCGCCCGCGTCCTGAAGCTCGAGGGTGAGCCGCCCGCGCCACACCTCTACATCACGCCCGAGGTCGAGGCCTTGGCCGACGAGCTCCTGGGGCAGGGTGGTCCGATCCTGGCCGTGGGGCCGGCGGCCAACTGGATCGGCAAGGTCTGGCCGATCGAGCGCTTCGCCCAGACGGCGGCCCAGCTGCTCGACAAGGACGGCCCGCTGGCCGGCGGGCGTCTGCTGATCCTGGGCGGTCCCGAGGACACCCGGATGGTCGAGGAGCTGCGCATGGCCTCGGCGCGCGGCCGCACGATCGACCTGACGGGCAAGGTGGATCTCCTCACCGCCTATGCCTGCCTGAAGCGCGCCAGCCTGTTCATCGGCAACGACTCTGGCCTGATGCACATCGCCGCCGCCGCCGGCTGTCCGACGGTCGGCCTGTTCGGCCCCTCGGATGAGCGCCGCTACGGCCCCTGGGGCGACAAGACCGTCGCCGTGCGCGGCCCGCGCACCTTCCAGCAGTTCAAGGCGATCGATCCCGAGCTCTCGCAGGCCATCCGCCATATGAGCGACCTGCCGGTGCCCACCGTGGTCCGGGCGGCCAAGGCGCTGCTGGCCCGCGTGGCGACGCCGGCCGAGGTCTCCGAACCCGAGACGGCGGTTGAGGCGGCCGAGCCCGAAACCTCGCCTTGGGGCGAGCCCATCCAGGACGTCGACGCCCTCCCGGAAGCCCAAGGCGAGACGGTCGCCGACGCGCAGGCCGCGGCGCCCGCTGAAAAGGGCGCCACCCGCAAGCGCGCGGCCAAGCGCGACGCTGGCTAGTTCCGGGTTGCCTCGGGCGCGGACCGGTCCTAGATCGCCGCAACTGTCCCGAGGAGCCGTCCCATGACCCAGACCTTCGACCTGATCGTGCGTGGCGGCGAGGTGGTGAACCACGCCGGCCGAGGCTTCGCCGACATCGGCGTGCGCGGCGGCAAGATCGTCGCGATCGGCGACCTCTCCCAGGCCAGCGCTGGCGAGGTGTTCGACGCGACGGGCCTGACCGTCCTGCCGGGCGTCATCGACAGCCAGGTCCACTTCCGCGAGCCGGGCCTGGAATGGAAGGAAGACCTGGAAAGCGGCTCGCGCGGCGCGGCCCTGGGCGGCGTCACCGCCGTCTTCGAGATGCCCAACACCGAGCCGACCACCACGGACGCCGACGCCTTGGCCGACAAGCTGGCGCGGGCCAAGGGGCGCATGCACACCGACCACGCCTTCTATGTCGGCGGCACCCACGAGAACGCGGCCTTCCTGGGCGAGCTGGAGCGCCTGCCCGGCTGCTGCGGGATCAAGGTGTTCATGGGCGCCTCGACGGGCTCGCTTCTCGTGCAGGACGACGAGGGCGTCGAGAACGTGCTGCGCCATGTCAACCGCCGCGCGGCCTTCCACTCCGAGGACGAATACCGCCTGGCCGAGCGCCGCGCCCTGGCGCGTCCCGGCGACTGGACCAGCCACCCGGAGGTGCGCGACGCCCAGGCCGCCCTGCAGTCGACCCACCGCCTGGTTCGCATCGCCAAGAGCCTGGGCAAGCGCATCCACGTGCTGCACGTCACCACCAAGGAAGAGATCGACTTCCTGGCCCAGAACAAGGACGTCGCCAGCGTCGAGGTCACGCCCCAGCACCTGACCCTGGTCGCGCCGGAGGCCTATGAGCGCCTGAAGGGCTTTGCCCAGATGAACCCGCCGATCCGCGACGCCGAGCACGTCGCCGGCGTCTGGCGCGGGGTCGACACCGGCGTCGCCGACGTGCTGGGCAGCGACCACGCGCCGCACACCCGCGAGGAGAAGGCCCGGCCCTATCCCGCCTCGCCGTCGGGCATGCCCGGCGTCCAGACCCTGGTCCCGATCATGCTGACCCACGTGGTCGACGGGAAGCTCTCCCTGGAGCGCTTCGTTGATTTGACCAGCCACGGCGTGAACCGCATCTTTGGCCTGGCCGACAAGGGCCGCATCGCCGAGGGCTTCGACGCCGACTTCACCATCGTCGACATGAAGGCCCGCCGCGTCATTACCCACGACTGGATGGCCACCCGCTCGGGCTGGACCCCGTTCGACGGCTTCGAGGCCAAGGCCTGGCCGAAAGCGACCATCGTCCGCGGCATCGTGGTCATGCGCGACGACGAGGTCATCGCCGAGGGACGCGGCGAGCCGGTGCGGTTCCTGGAGACGCTGGCGGGGTAGGGTTTTAGCCCAAAACTGCGTGTCATCCCGGAAGCCTCGCGGAGGCTATCCGGGACCCAGGGGCCGCCGCACTGCCGCTCGCCCCTGGGGTCCCGGCTCTCCGCTACGCTACGGCCGGGATGACAAAACTTTTTGGCTAGGGTTGGATATCCATCCGCCTACGGATCAACCAGCGCCGTTCCGCGTCGGCCGGCCCCAGCGCCAGCGCCCGGTCATAGGCCGCCAGCGCCTCCTCCCGCCGTCCCAGGCGCGCAAGCAGATCCGCCCGCACGGCGTGGAAGGGCTGGAAGTCGGCCAGGCGCGGCGCGTCCAGAGACTCCACCTCGGCGAGCGCCGCCGCCGGCCCCGCGATCTCGGCCAGGGCCACGGCGCGGTTCAGGCGGACGAACGGGTCCTCGCGCCAGCTCAGCAGCATGTCGTAGAGGGCCAGGATCGCCGACCAGGGCGGCGGTTCCGCCAGCGATCGTCGGCGGCCCCAGGCCGCGTGCAAAGCGGCGCGCAGCTGGCGGGGTCCCGGCGCGTTCAGCCGGGCGGCGCGGCGCAGCAGGGCGTCGCCGTCGGCGATCAGCGCCTTATCCCAAAGCTGGGGGTCCTGCCGGTCCAGGGGGACCATCACGCCCTCGGCGTCCACCCGCGCCGGCCGCCTCGCCTCGGCCAAGCGCACCAGGGCGGCGAAGGCGAGCGCTTCGGGCTCGTCCGGCAGCAGGTCGGCCAGGACGGCGGTCAGGTCCAGCATCTCGCGGGCGTAGCCGGCATGCGCGCCCGTGCCGGCCGCGTCCTCGTGGGCGCGGGCATAGGCGATCTCCAGCGTCGAGAGCACCGCCTCGATCCTTTCGGGCCAGGCTTCGGGACCAGGGACTTCGAACGACACGCCGGCCTGGGCGATCTTCTTCTTGGCGCGGGTCAGGCGCTGGAACATCGTCGGTTCGGAAACGAGGAAGGCGCGGGCGATCTCGGCGACCGACAGGCCGCACACCAGCCGCAAGGTCAGCGCCGCGCGGGCCTCGGGCGCCACGGCCGGGTGACAGCAGATGAAGATCAGGCGTAACCGCTCGTCCGGGATCAGGCGGGCGTCGGAGGCCAGATGCGCCTCGACCGAGGGCTCGGGCTCTGGCGCGTCCGGCGCCAATCGGCGTCGAATGCTCCGTCTACGGATCATGTCCAGGGCCCGGCGACGGGCCGCGGCGTAGAGCCAGGCGGCCGGGTCCAGGGGCGGGGCCGCCGGCCAGACCTCCGCCGCCTTGGCGCAGGCGTCGGCGAAGGCGTCCTCGGCGATGTCGAGGTCGCGGAACGCCGCCGCCAGGGCGGCGACGATCCGGCTTCCAGTCTCCCGGAACGTCTGGTCCAGCCGCGCCAGGCGCCTAGTCCTCGTCGATGATGGGCCGCACCTCGACCGAGCCGTCGCCGGCGAAGGGGATGCGCTTGGCGATGGCCAGGGCGGCGTCCAGGTCCGGAACGTCGATCAGATAGAAGCCGCCCAACTGTTCGCGCGCCTCGGCGTAGGGACCGTCATGCAGCGTGTCGCCGCCCCGCGACCTGCGCAGGGTCGTGGCGGTGTCCGACGATTTGAGGCCCGAGCCGCCGCGCAGGACGCCCTCGGCGGAGAGCTGGGCCGCGAGGGCCTGATGCGCCGCGATGATCGCCTCTAGGCTCGGGGCGTCGGCTTGGGCGTAGATCGCTTCATCCTCATAGAGCAGCAGGGCGTATTGCATCGTCATCTCCCATCGAGCCCGCGACCCTCGCGGCGCTTCGACCCCAGAGACGCGCCGGCTCAAGCGGATTCGACAGCGGGCGCCGAAAAATGTCGAGGGGGGAGAAAGGATCCCTCTCCCCTTGCGGGAGAGGGTGGCCCGAAGGGCCGGGTGAGGGGTCGCGCGAGCGGCGCCGGTGATCAACCCCTCATCCGTCGCCTTCGGCGACACCTTCTCCCGCAAGGGGAGAAGGAGCGTTCGCGGCGCTCTATCATCCGCGTATCCGGAATCGAACTGAACGAAATCAACGGCTTCCCATTTTTACACGCCGCTGGATCATCCGCGTTGAAACCGCCCTTAAGCTCTAACCACCTCGTCGCGAGGAAAGGGCGCATGGCCAGCGACCATCGTGGCGGCGGGGGG
>NZ_LSJA01000259.1 GCF_001556515.1 Caulobacter sp. CCH9-E1
CCGGGGACCAGCAGGCCGCCGGCCAGATCCTGGCGCTCGGCCCCGGCGGGGACCTGAGCCATCGGGACCACGGCGGCGATCTTGCCGCCCTCGACGAGGACGGCCTGGCCATCGATAAGGCCGGCCGGCGTCAGAACGCGGCCGTTGATGAAAGCGGCCGGCATCAGACGGTTTCGGTGACCTTGTTGAGGTGTGGCGGGCTGTCGGGATCGTAGCCGCGCGCGACCGACAGGGCGTTGGCCATCCGGTAGAAGCTCTGGACCATCAAGATCGGCTCCAGCACCGGGTGCGACTTGAGGCTGGGCAGCAGATCATCGCCGGCCTTGCCGGGCGCGGCCAGGAACGCGTCGGCGCCGCGCGCCTTAAGCCCCTCGGCCATGTCCTCGACGCTCTGGCGGCTCTCGTCGTTTTGGGCGAACACGAGCGCGGGGAAGCCGTCCTTCACGAGCGCCATCGGCCCGTGCAGCACCTCGGCGGCGCTGAAGGCCTCGGCGTGCAGGCCGCAGGTCTCCTTGAACTTCAGGGCCGCTTCCAGGGCGACGCCAAAGCCGACGCCGCGGCCCAGCACATAGAGGTTGGTCGCCGTCTCGAGGCGCTCGCCGGCCGCCGACCAGTCCAGGGTCCAGGCCTTCTCCAGCGCGGCGGGCAGGTCCGCCAGGGCCGCCGTCAGCTCGGCGTCGTCCGTCCAGGCGGCGATCAGCTGGGTCACCGCCACCAGGGCGGCGATATAGGACTTGGTGGCCGCCACCGACAGCTCGGGGCCCGCATGCAGCGGGATCACCGCGTCGGCCAGCTGGGCCAGGGGCGAGTCCTCGACATTGACCAGGGCCACGGCGTAGGCGCCGGCCGCCTTGGCCGCCGTCACCGCCGCCAGCAGGTCGGGGCTCTTGCCCGACTGCGAGACCGCCAGGCACAGCGCGCCTTCCAGGTTGGGCGAGGCGTCATAGACCGAGCTGACCGACAGGCCGACCGACGACGTCAGAACGCCCGCCTTGGTCTCGATCAGATAGCGGGCGAAGGTCGCGGCGTGATCGCTGCTGCCGCGCGCGCAGGTGACGACCACGCGGGGCGGATGGGCCCGCAGGCGCTCGGCCAGGGCCGCGACCCGTTCGGCGTTGGCGGTCAGCAGCGTCTTGGCCACCGCCGCGCCTTGGCTGGCCTCGGCGAACATCTTCGTGCTTTCCGGCGACAGCCGCCCCGTCGCGGGGCCTTCAGGACGGGTCAAGACAGTCGCCTCCAAGCTCGTGGACCTTTGAAACATGCCGAGGCGCAACAACCGCACTGTGGGTGAAGCCTATGCGCTGAGAAAGAGACGCTAGCGCCGCCTCCTGAGGTCGCGTGGCCCGGCGAGGTAGGTATAAGATACCAATATAAGTCCTATTATCCAACGGAGGATGTCAACGGCTATACCCGCGCCGCGCCGAATTGTCCGTATATTGTGGAGATTTTCCAGGCCCAATAAGGGCGGCCATGCCGAAATAGGAATTGGCCTTGCCGAATGGTATTAAAATGGAATGCATTGTCTCTCCGCCGGCGGAGCGCGGCGCTGAGATGCCGGCTTTGGTGCTGTCTTCACCGCTGGAGGGCAGGATCGCGGGGGGGCGGTTCAGCGACCGATGCGCGCGCGAACGCTATTTCCGCGCGAGACGCGCGGAGCAAATTCTAGATTGTCTGGAGATGTGGCGGGGACCCAAGTTCGTCACTTGGGTCCCCATGGTGCCGCCGGGCAGGATTGAACTGCCGACCTCAGCCTTACCAAGGATGCGCTCTACCACTGAGCTACGGCGGCGACGAGGAGGGGGCGTATAGCGAGGAGAATCGCGAACGCCAAGCCCAAAATCGTCTTGACCGAACAACTTTGTCGCCGCACCCCGACGATATGCCGATCAGCGACGACAAAGCGACCCGCGAGGCCAAGCTCGCCGAGGCCCTCAGGACCAATCTGCGCAAGCGAAAAGCCGTTTCCCGTGGGGTTTCCGCCGATTTCGATCCCGCGATCGAAGCCGCGCGCGCCGCGCCGCAGCCGTATAACGCTGTTCGGAAGTTGCTGGGGATTAATCATCGCGACGGCGCGCGCGTTGACCTGGTGATCGAGCTGTCCGTCCCTTTCCCGAATCCGGACGGCGAAGGCTGGGCCGTCGCCGTGCGTCTGACGGGCGACGGCGGCCAGTTCGACACCGATGTCGGCAAGGCCGCGTTCGGACGCGATGGCCTGGCGGCGATCCGTGAGGCGGTCGACCTGGCGCAGGTGGCTTTGGACCTCGCCAGCACGACCCACGACCTGCGCTGGCCCGAGGACGAGCGCCCCTATGACCTCTCCGCGCCGATCTAGGGGGCCAAATTTAGCCGGGGAGCCCTTGCAACCCCTCTTGCAACGGATAGAACCCGCCCCTCACATGTGAGCCGCGCCGGGCCACCCCCGCTTTGGCGCGTTCGAGGGACCTAATGGATCGCATCGCCATCACCGGCGGCGCGCAGCTGCACGGGACGATCCCGGTCAGCGGCGCCAAGAATTCCGCCATCAAGCTGATGGCGGCCAGCCTGCTCACCGACGAGCCGCTGCGCCTGACCAACATGCCGCGCCTGGCGGACACGCGCTTCCTGGGCAAACTGCTGACGCGCCTGGGCGTCAATGTCGCCGAGAGCGACGGTCCCGACGGCCAGCAGACGATCCTGCACGCGCCCGAGATCACCAGCGGCTTTGCGCCCTACGATCTCGTTCGCCAGATGCGCGCCTCGTTCAACGTGCTGGGCCCCCTGGTCGCCCGCTCGGGCCAGGCCAAGGTCAGCTTGCCCGGCGGCTGCACCATCGGCGCGCGCCCGGTCGACCTGCACCTGCAGGCGCTGGAAGCCCTGGGCGCCAAGATCGACCTGCACGAGGGCTATGTCTACGCCCAGGCCCCGCGCGGCCTGAAGGGCGCGGAGATCACCTTCCCGATCGTCTCGGTCGGCGCGACCGAGCACGCGATGCTGGCGGCCGTCCTGGCCGACGGCGTCACGGTGATCCACAACGCCGCCTGCGAGCCCGAACTGGCCGACCTGCAGGACTGCCTGAACGCCATGGGCGCCAAGGTCGAGGGCGCTGGCACGCCGACCATCACCATCACGGGCGTCGCTCGTCTGAAGGGCGCCACCCACGCGGTGATCCCCGACCGGATCGAAATGGGAACCTACGCCGTCGCCGCCGCCATGGCGGGTGGCGAAGTGCGTCTGACGAACGCCCGTCCGGGCCTGATCGACGCCCTGCTGGACAAGCTCAAGGAAGCCGGCGCCGGCGTCGAGCCGACCGCCGACGGCGTCATCATCCGTCGCAACGGCCACCGCCTCGACTCGGTCGATATCGAGACCGCGCCGTTCCCGGGCTTCGCGACCGACCTGCAAGCCCAATTCATGGCCCTGATGACCACGGCCAAGGGCGAGAGCCGGATCCGCGAGACCATCTTCGAGAACCGCTTCATGCACGCTCCGGAACTGATGCGTCTGGGCGCCGACATCTCGGTGTCGGGCGGCGAGGCCCGCGTGCGCGGCGTCGAACGCCTGGAAGGCGCCGAGGTGATGGCCACCGACCTGCGCGCGTCGGTCAGCCTGGTCATCGCCGGCCTGGTGGCCCGCGGCGAGACGACCGTGTCGCGCATCTACCATCTCGACCGCGGCTTCGAGCGCCTCGAGGAGAAGCTGGGCGCCTGCGGGGCGCAGGTCCGTCGCATCAAGGGCGACGGCGAGCCGGAGCTCTAGCCGATGGCCGACAACGCCAAGCCGCTGCGCCTGCTGGCCCACGACGCCGAGGACCTGGCCGTGCTGTCGGCCGCGCTTCAGGACGCCGTCGCCAAGATCGGCGACATCCGCTGGGACGCCCAAGGCCGCACCCTGACCATCGCCTGCAACCGCTTCCGTTGGGAGACGCTGGGCAGGCGCGCCAAGGCGGGCGAGCGGGTGCGCTCGGCCTTGCAGTTCGGCGACGTCGCCGGCGTCCAGGCGCGCAACCTGCGCCGCGACGCCAAGGGCGCGATCGTCGAGCTTCTGTCGATCGCCTTCGAGGCGGCCGAGGAGGCGCCGGCGGGCGTCGTCACCCTGACCTTCGCCGGCGGCGGCGACATGCGAGTGACGGTGGATTGCCTGGACGTGGCCCTGGCCGATGTCTCGGATCCCTGGACCACGCCGCGGACGCCGGGGCACGACTAAAATCCTCCCCCTGGCGGGGGAGGTGTCGGCTCGAAGAGACGACGGAGGGGGAAGAGGAAGGCTCGCAAGCCCTTCCCCCTCCGGTCCTTCGGAGCGCCTCCCCCGCTAGGGGGAGGATTTGGCTCTTGCATACCGGCGCAAAAGCCGCATCTAGCAGCGCATGCGCCGCTTCTCTTTTTCCGCTCCCGATTTCCAGGCCGCCTTCAAGGCCTTCCTCGATGAACGCCGCGGTTCGCCGGCGGACGTCGACGCCGCCGCGCGCGACGTGCTGGAGGCGGTGAAGACGCATGGGATCGAGGCGGTGCTCGATTTCAGCCGCAAGTTCGACAAGGTCGAGCTGACCGCCGAAACGATCCGGGTCACCGCCGACGAAATCGAGCAGGGCTGGGCCGACACCCCCGCCGAGGTGCGCGAGGCCATCGCCTTCGCCGCCGCCCGCATCCGCGCCTATCACAGCCGCCAGCGCCCGGCCAACCAGGCCTGGACCGACGAGGCTGGCGTCGAGCTCGGCTGGCGCTGGACGCCGCTGGAAGCCGTGGGCGTCTATGTGCCCGGCGGCCGCGCGGCCTATCCCTCGACCGTGCTGATGAACGCCGTGCCGGCTCAGGTGGCCGGCGTCGACCGCATCGCCATGGTCACCCCTCCCGGCAAGCTGCAGCCGGCCGTGCTGGCCGCAGCCAAGGAAGCCGGGGTCACCGAGATCTGGCGCGTCGGCGGGGCCCAGGCCGTCGCCGCGCTGGCCTATGGCGCGGGCCCGATCCAGCCGGTGGACAAGATCGTCGGCCCGGGCAACGCCTTCGTGACCGCCGCCAAGCGCCGCCTCTACGGCGTCGTCGGCATCGACGCCCTGGCGGGCCCGTCGGAGATCGTCGTGGTCGCCGACAAGGCCAACAATCCCGACTGGATCGCCGCCGACCTGCTCAGCCAAGCCGAACACGACCCGGCCGCCCAGTCGATCCTGATCACCGACGACGAGGCCTTCGCCGCCCAGGTGGAGCAGGCGGTGGCTGAGCGCCTCAAGACCCTGGCGACTGGCGAGGACGCCGCCGCCTCCTGGCGCGACCACGGCGCGGTGATCATCGCCCCGCTGGACGAGAGCCCGGCCCTGGTCGACGCCATCGCCCCCGAGCACGTCGAGTTCGCGATGGATAATCCCGAGCGCCTCTCGGACCGCGTCCGCCACGCCGGCGCGATCTTCCTGGGCCGGGTGACGCCGGAGGCCATCGGCGACTACGTGGCGGGCTCCAACCACGTGCTGCCGACCAGCCGCGCGGCGCGCTTCCAGTCGGGCCTGTCGATCTACGACTTCATCAAGCGCACCTCGATCGTGAAGTGCGACGCCGCTTCGTTCGGGATCCTGGGACCGCACACCGTGGCCCTGGCCAAGGCCGAGGGGCTGCCCGCCCACGCCTTGTCCGCGGAAATCCGCCTCTAGGAGAGGTTGCCTTCGGCCGGCTGACGCGCGAACCTCCCGCGCCAGATGAGCACCGAAGACGACCACGCCCGCCAACGGATCCAGTCGATCGAGATCGACGAGCAGAGCCTCGCGGCTGGCTCGCGCGACCAGGAGCAGGAGCGCCAGGTCGCGATCTTCGATCTTCTGGACGGCAATTATTTCGAGCCGGCCGACGCGGTCGGCGGTCCCTACGACGTCAAGCTTTCGCTGGTCGAGAATCGCCTGGCGTTCGACATCGCGGGTCCTGGCTATGCGCGCCGGCACTTGCTGTCGCTGTCGCCGTTCCGGGGCGTGATCAAGGACTACTTCCTGATCTGCGACAGCTATTACGCCGCGATCCGCAATTCGACGCCGCAGCAGATCGAGGCTTTGGACATGGGCCGCCGCGGCCTGCACAACGAAGGCTCGAACCTTCTGCGCGAGCGTCTGGACGGCAAGGTCAAGACCGACCTCGACACCGCCCGGCGGCTTTTCACCCTGATCTGCGCCCTGCACTGGCGGGGCTAGCGCCAGTGCCCGACTCGCTGCCCGACGCGGTGCTGTTCGCCTGCAACTATAACCGCGTGCGCTCGCCGATGGCCGAGGGGCTGTTCAAGCAGTTCTACGGCAAGCGGGCTTTCGTCGACTCATGCGGCCTGAAGGGCGATCCGACCGGGGAGGGGATCGATCCCTTCGTCGTCGTGGTGATGGACGAACTGGGCCTGGACGTCTCCGACCACAAGCCCAAGACCTTCGCCGAACTGGAGGACGGCAGCTTCGACGTCGTGGTGTCGCTGACGCCCGAGGCGCAGCACCGGGCGGTGGAGCTGTCGCGCGACCGCGCCGTGGATATCGAGTACTGGCCGACCCACGATCCGACCCTCGTGGACGGCTCGCGCGAGGCGCGGCTGGAAGCCTATCGCGAGGTTCGCGACGCGCTCGCCGACGCCATCAAGCAACGTTTCGGGGCGCCATCGACGTTTGGGGGGTAATTGCGTTATAGAGGCGCCTCGCCGCGAGGACCCTCGTCTTCGCGGCAATCCGATTCGTCCCTTTGAGAGGCCTGATGGCTAAGGAAGAACTGCTCGAGTTTCCCGGCACGGTCAGCGAATTGCTGCCCAACGCCACGTTCCGCGTGAAGCTGGAAAACGATCACGAGATCATCGCCCACACCGCCGGCAAGATGCGCAAGAACCGCATCCGCGTCCTGGCCGGCGACAAGGTCCTGGTCGAGATGACCCCCTACGACCTGACCAAGGGCCGTATCACCTACCGCTTCAAGTAAGACGCCGATGGCTCCGACGACGGCAGCCCAAGCGGCCGCCGGGCCGGCGCTGGTGCTGGCCAGCGCGAGCCCCCGGCGCCTCGACCTGCTGGCCCAGGTCGGCGTCACGCCCGACCGGGTCGATCCCGCCGACATCGACGAGACCCCGCTGCGCGATGAGACCCCGCGCCGCCACGCCCTGCGCCTGGCGGTCGAGAAGGCGCGCGCCGTCGCCGCCCGCGCGCCGGACGACTTTGTCCTGGCCGCCGATACGGTCGTGGCCGTGGGGCGGCGTATCCTGCCCAAGGCCGAGACCGAGGCGGACGTTCTCTACTGCCTGAAGCTGCTGTCGGGGCGGAACCACAAGGTGTTCACCGGCGTGGCCCTGATCGCGCCGGACGGACGGCAGGCCTCGCGCCTGGTCGAGACCAAGGTTGGCTTCAAGCGCCTGTCCGACGCCGAGCGCGACGGCTATGTCGCCAGCGGCCAATGGAAGGGCAAGGCGGGCGGCTATGGCGTGCAGGGCCTAGCCGGCGGCTTCATCACGGATCTGCAGGGCTCCTATCCCAGCGTCGTGGGCTTGCCGCTGTACGAGACGTTGAACCTGCTTTCCGGCCTCGGTTACCGCGCATGAGCGCCAAATCATGAGTGAGAGAAGAGCCTATCTCCACAAGGGCGTCGGCGAGACGGTTGGGGTCGTCACCCTGGACGGCCGTCCCGAGCGCCTGTTCGTCTCTTGGCCCACCGATGACTCGCTGGACGCCGAGGGCGTACGCGGCGTCGCTCGGGTCAAGACGATCGAGAAAACCTTCGCCTCGGCCTTCGTTGCTCTGCCGGGCGGCCAGGACGTGATTCTGCCGCTGCGGCCCGACATGCCCAAGCTGGTCGAGGGGGGGCTGGTCGAGATCGAAATCAAGACGGCTTCGCGTCAAGGCAAGGCGGCCGTGGCCCGCTTCGTGGCGGAAGGGCAGGGCGAGCCGCGCGTGCTGGCCGCCGCTCCGTCCGTCGAGGAGCGTCTCAGGCAACATGTGAAGGCCGGGTCGCCGACGACGGGCGACAAGGCCCTGCAAGCCGTCGAGGAGGCCGAGGCCGACGCCCTGGCGACGGTCTTCGCCCTGCCGGGCGGCGGCGACATCGCCGTCGAGCCGACTCGCGCCCTGACCGCCGTGGACGTGGATCTCGGCGCTCGCGAGGCCTCCGATTCGAAGCGCGCGGCGCGGCAGGCCAACATGGCCGCTCTCAGCGTGGCGGCGCGGGTTCTGCGTCTCAAGGGACTTGGCGGAATCATCGTCTTCGACCTCGTGGGGCGAGGTCACGACGGCCAGGCCCTGACCACGGCGGCGCGCAACGCCTTCGCCGCCGACAATCCCGGTGTCGGCGTGGGCGCGATCAGCAAGTTCGGCACGCTGGAGATGATCGTGCCGCGCCGCGCGCCGCCGGTCCTGGATCGCCTGCTCACGGCGGCCGGCGCGCCCAGTCCGCGCCACCAGGCCCGCCGTCTGGCGCGCGCCCTAGAGCGTGAGGGCAGGGCGCAGGGCGGCGCCCGCCTGGCGGCTCACTGTTCCCCCGCTGTCGCCGAAGCCTTCGAAGCCGAGCTCGACGCCGGAGTCGCCGAACGTCTGGGGCGGCGTTTCACCGTCGAATCCAGAACCAATTGGCCCGACGACCGCATGGAGGTGTTCGCCACATGAGCACGGGATGCCCGATTTGCGGCAAGCCTGTCGAAAAGGCTTTCCGTCCCTTCTGTTCCAAGCGCTGCGCGGACGTCGACCTGCAGCGTTGGCTCGTCGGTCGCTACGTCGTTCCCGGCGGCGAGGACTCCGACGAAAATCCGTCTTCCGAAGCCATCAACAGAGAATGACAAAAGGGCGCTGGACTTCGCCGCGCGCCTTCTCTATAGACCCGGCTCCTCGCTTCGCGGCGAGGTCGCCGAAGCGGTTTCGACCCGCCAAGGTCCGATGCCTGGGTAGCTCAGTTGGTAGAGCAGCGGATTGAAAATCCGCGTGTCGCTGGTTCGATTCCGGCCCCAGGCACCACTCCCCTTCATTCAAGCCTGACCCGCCGCCGTGGCGCTTTCGCGCCTGTGCTGAGTGTCACTTTTCCTTCATGGTGGAGCGCGGGCTAGGTGGCGCGCGCCTTCATGTGCCAAGTCGGCAGGCGCCTTTCTTCATCGACCATTGTTTTGTTGCCTTGCTGCGGTGCAGCATCGCCAATCTTCTTGCCAGGGGAAAAACGCCCCGTTTTCCCGAAAAGCCCTTTGTGCGTCGCAGTAAATGGCGGGGTCGCCGGGCGAGTACGACGATTTTGTGCCCAAACGAGCCCCTTGACGGTGCGAAAAGGGGTTGCCAAAGGACCACAGCCGCAATTCTAACATTGCGGTAAGGCCGGGGCCCCTTCAAAGGGCTTCGGTCGCACGCGCTTCGAAACGATCCTTCTGGAGGCCTAGTCCTCGTTGAGGGGCGTAACGGGTCGAGCGCAGCGAAGCGGGTCCGTCCCGAGGGGAGAGAAATCAATCCTAGGAACGGGCTATTCAGAGTTAGGGTGGAGACGCTCTCGCGCGACGACCCTCGGTCCAAACGTGCTAGACCAATCAGGAACTGGCGACAGATGCTCGACATTAAACGGAAGACCCCCCTCATCGCTCTCGTCGGCGCCGTTGCGCTGATGGCGAGCGCCCCGGCTTTTGCCCAAGACGCCGCGGCTCCGGCCCCCGCGACTTCGGAAGCCACCGCTCCGGCCGACCCGGCCGCTCCGGCCGCTGACGCCGCCGCGGCGCCCGCTCCGGAAGCCGCTCCCGCCGAAGAAGGCGGCGAGAAGAAGGCTCACTCGCTGACTCCGGTCGGCATGTTCATGGCCGCCGGCGCCGTCGTTAAGGTCGTCATGATCGGCCTGATCCTGGCCTCGGTCTTCTCGTGGGTGCTCCTGCTCACCAAGATTTTCGAGTTCGCCGCCCTGAACAAGCAGTCGGACAAGTTCCTCGAAGCCTTCCGCGGCGCCCGCTCGGTCGCCGACATCGCG
Organism: Caulobacter sp. CCH9-E1; assembly: GCF_001556515.1. Taxonomy (GTDB): domain Bacteria; phylum Pseudomonadota; class Alphaproteobacteria; order Caulobacterales; family Caulobacteraceae; genus Caulobacter. The sequence continues at coordinate 9,900 of NZ_LSJA01000259.1, forward strand.
CGCATCAGCTCGTCGGAAGAGTTCGAAGGCAACCCGATGGCCGACATGGCCGCCGCCGCGTCGCAGGAAGTTGAACTGTCGCGTCAAGCTGGCCTGCAAGTCGCCGGCGAGCACCGTGACTCGACCCTGGCTCGCGCCACCTACGCCATCAACGCCGTCCAAGCCTCGCTGGCCAAGCGCCTGTCGGGCGGCATGGTGTTCCTGGCCTCGGTCGGTTCGGCCGGTCCGTTCATCGGTCTGTTCGGTACGGTGTACGGCATCATGACGTCGTTCATCGGCATCGCGAACACCAACACGACCAACCTCGCCGTCGTGGCGCCGGGTATCGCTGAAGCCCTGCTCGCCACCGGTATCGGCCTCTTCGCCGCTATCCCGGCCGTTATCTTCTACAACTACTTCCAAACTCGCATCTCGGGTTACGGCACCCGCTCGGAAGGTTTCGTTGCTGAACTGATGAACGCCATCTCGCGTCAGCTCGACAAGGGGGCGTAACACCCATGGCCGCCAAACTCTCAGGCGGTGGGGGCGACAGGTTCAACGTCGAGCAGAACAGCGAGATCAACGTTACGCCCTTCGTGGACGTTATGTTGGTCCTCCTGATCATCTTCATGGTGGCCGCTCCGCTTGCCTCCGTGTCGATCGAGGTGAACCTGCCGTCGGCGGTGGCGAAATCGTCGCCGCCTCCTTCCAAGCCGGTTTACGTCACGATCAAGGAGTCGGGGCAGCTATACCTGGGTGACAACGAGACCAGCGTCGATGAGCTGGGCTTCGATATCACCAAGAGCATGGGCCGCCGCGATCCTACCAAGGAGCGCATCTTCATCCGGGCCGACGAAAAGGTTCGCTACGGGGCTTTCATGGAGGTGATGAACACCCTCCAGGATAATGGCTTCTACAGCGTGGCGCTCGTTGGACGGGATGATAGCCAGTAGGGGTGCTGCATGGCTGAACAACAAACGCCCGAGCATCGCCACTACGATCCGCTCACCTCTGACGGTCCGCGTCGCAAAAAGGGATTGGGGCCGCTAGGCATCTCCCTGGTTGTCGTGGTTGGTCTGCACGCGCTGCTCTTCGCGTACCTCGCGAAGCAGAAGTTCGAAGCGGTGTTCCAGGAGTATTCGGACGACGCGACGGTTGTGGAGCTTCCTCCGCC
>NZ_LSJA01000260.1 GCF_001556515.1 Caulobacter sp. CCH9-E1
ACGAAGGCTTTGGCGACGCGGCGCTGAAACTTTCCGAAATTTTCCGAATGAATCCGAGAACGATCTCCCGGGAAGGGGATCGGCGCCGTTTGGTCACGCCGGTGGTCTTCGCCCTTCCGGAGCGTCCGCTACCCGACCGCCGTTATCAAGCGGGGCAAGGCGCATGGTTGATCAAAATCGGTGTCAAAAAGGGGGCTCCGGGCGCCCGACCCTGTCCTGAACCGGACAAGCCCGACCAAGCGTGTAGCGACCATTCGATCGCCTGGGCGAAGGCGCCCTCTTTGATGGAGACTCTGCCGGTCCTCGATCAGGTCGATATGGACGGCGGGACCTCCATGCTGCTTTGCGCTGTGGGTCCCCAGAATGCCTTGAAGAATTGCGCGGTCACGCCTGAAGCAACGCCTTTGGCGCGGTCGGCCATGCTGGCTCTGGCCTCGCTCTTCGTGGCTCCGCCGCGCGCCGCGGATGGCGATTCGGTGGGCGAGGGCGTGATCGCGATCCCGTTCGACTGGTCGAAAATCACGCCCGTTGTACGGAAGCTGAAGCGGCCCTAGTGCGCGGCGCCGTCGCCTGGCTCTTGCGAGATCTCCTCCAGCGTCTTGCCGACCTGCTTGGCGCCGTAGTCCTTGGCCACATCGCCCAGCGAGAGAATGCCGGTCAACGCGCCGGCGTCATTCAGAACGACCAGGCGACGGACCTGATGATTGGCCATCTTGGCGGTCGCGTCGGCGAGGATATCGTCCTCCTTCACGCTCAGCACCTCGCCGTCGGACATCACGTCAGAGACGGCGCTGTCGAAGCTGCGGCCCTCGGCGACCACGCGCAGGACGATGTCGCGGTCGGTGACCAGGCCGACGACCTTGCTGTCGTCGACGACCGGCACCACGCCGCTGTCGACCTTGGCCATCGTCTCGGCGACCTGACGAATCGTATCGGTGGGACGGGCGATCGAGACCTGGCTGGTCATGGCGTCGCTGACTTTCATGGGAGAACCTCGTCGGTTGGAATTCGAGGCCTAAAACCCGCCGTCGCCATCTCCCGTTCCGCCGGCGGGGCTCCTATCTAGGCGCATCGTTCAAGCGGAGCTTTCGATGTCGATCTCGATCCACCAGGCCAGCGTTCCCGTGTTCACCCAAGGCCTGAAAGGTCTGAAGGGCGTGCTGACCAAGGCGGCCGCTCAGGTCGAGGCCAAGGGCTGGGACCCGGACGCCCTGCTGAAGGCCCGGCTCTATCCCGACATGTTCCCACTGATCCGCCAGGTGCAGATCGCCACCGACTTCGCCAAGGGCTGCTGCGCGCGTCTGGCGGGGCAGGAGGTTCCGGCCTGGGACGACGTGGAGACCAGCTTCGCCGAACTGATCGCCCGCATCGACCGCGCCATCGCCTATGTCGAAGGTCTGGACCCGGCGGCGTTCGAGGGCGCCGAGGATCGCGACATCACCCTGACCCGTCGCGGCGAGACCAGCGTGGTCAAGGGCTTGGCCTATTTCCAGGGTCAGGCCCAGCCGAACTTCTTCTTCCACCTGACCACGGCCTACGCGATCCTGCGCCACAATGGCGTCGAGGTCGGCAAGCGCGACTTCCTGGGGATGGCCTGATCCTTCCTCCAGCCCGATCTCCCCGGCGAACGCCGGGGTCCAGATCTCATGGCGATGGGGATGACTGGAACGGCTCAGAGCCTCTAGAGTCAGCCTCAGCGCCTTTCCATCTGGGTCCCGGCATTCGCCGGGAAGGTCGGATGGAGGGCTGCTTTTGACTCCGTAGCCTTTTTCAGCCATAAGCCCCGGCTTCCGGCGCTTTATCAGCAGCGCCTCCACCGTCACGACCCCGGCCTGTTAGCGCAGGATCCATCCGGACGAGGACGGCGAGGACCCCCGTCGACGTGATCGTCCACGGGGGCTGATCGCGTTTGGAGCGGTATTTTCACAGGGTTCGACATGTTCGACGGCCTTACAGAGCGACTTTCCGGCGTCTTCGAACGCCTCGGAGGTCGCGGCGTGCTGTCCGAGAAGGACATCGACGAGGCGCTGCGCGAGGTCCGCGTCGCCCTGCTCGAGGCCGACGTCGCCCTGCCGGTCGTCAAGGACTTCATCAGCAAGGCCAAGGAGCTGGCGTCGGGCGAGGCGGTCATCCGCTCGGTCAAGCCGGCCGACCAGGTGGTCAAGATCGTCTATGACGGCCTGGTCGACATGCTGGGCGGCGACGTTCCGACCGGCCTGAACCTGGCGCTGAACCCGCCCAGCATCATCCTGATGGCCGGCCTGCAGGGCTCGGGCAAGACGACGACCACCGGCAAGCTGGCCCTGCGTCTGTCCAAGACCGAGCGCAAGAAGGTGCTGGTCGCCTCGCTCGACACCCGCCGCCCCGCCGCCATGGAGCAGCTGGCCCTGCTGGCCCAGCAGGTCGGGGTCGAGAGCCTGCCGATCGTCGCCGGCCAGAGCGCCGTCGACATCGCCAAGCGCGCCGTCACGGCCGCCAAGCTGGGCGGTTACGACGTCCTGATACTCGACACCGCCGGCCGCACCACGCTGGACGAGGCGATGATGAGCGAGGCGGCCGAGGTCGCCAGGATCGCCAATCCGTCCGAGACCATCCTGGTCGCCGACAGCCTGACCGGTCAGGACGCCGTGCGCACGGCCAAGGCGTTCCACGAGCGCCTGCCGCTGACCGGCCTGATCCTGACCCGCGCCGACGGCGACGGCCGCGGTGGCGCGGCGCTGTCGATGCGCCACGTCACCGGCCTGCCGATCAAGTTCCTCGGCGCCGGCGAGAAGATCGACCAGCTGGACGTGTTCGACGCCCGCCGCGTCGCCGGCCGCATCCTGGGCCAGGGCGACGTCGTGGCCCTGGTCGAGAAGGCCGCGGCAGACCTTGACCACGCCGAGGCCGAGCGCATGGCCAAGAAGCTGGCCAAGGGCAAGTTCGACCTCGACGACCTGTCGGCGCAGCTGAAGCAGATGCAGAAGCTGGGCGGCATGGAAGGCATCATGGGCCTGCTGCCCGGCGTCCAGAAGGTCAAAAAGCAGATCTCCGAGAGCGGGATCGACGACAGCATTTTCCGCCGCCAGCAGGCGATCATCAGCTCGATGACCAAGGAAGAGCGCAAGAAGCCCGACATCCTGGCCGCCTCGCGCAAGCGCCGCATCGCGGCCGGCGCCGGGGTCGACGTGGCCGAGGTCAACCGCCTGCTCAAGCAGCACCGCCAGATGGCCGACATGTTCAAGGCCATGAGCAAGGACGGCGGCAAGGGCCTGGCCCGCATGGCCCAGATGATGGGCGGCGGCGACATGGCGCGCTTGAAGAACATGGGCGGCGGCAAGATGCCGACGCCTGATCCCAATGCAGCGGGGGGCCAAGGCCTCCCGGGGCTGCCCGGCCTGCCGGGTCTCGGGACTGGCGGCGACGCCAAGCCCAATCCTCTCTCCGGCCTGGGCCTGCCCGGCTTCAACCCGTTCAAGAAATAGAACTTTAGACCAAGGACTACCGAAATGCTGAAGATCCGTCTCGCCCGTGGCGGCGCCAAGAAGCGTCCGTACTACTCGATCGTCGTCGCCGACAGCCACTCGCCGCGCGATGGCCGCTTCATCGAGAAGGTCGGCACCTACAACCCGCTCCTCAAGAAGGACGACGCCAACCGCGTCACCCTGAAGGTCGAGTCGATCCAGGAGTGGCTCAAGAAGGGCGCTCAGCCGACCGACCGCGTCGCCCGCTTCCTGGCCGCCCAAGGCCTGACCACCTGGACCGCCGGCAACAACCCGCAAAAGGCTCAGCCGGGCAAGAAGGCGCAAGAGCGTCTGGCCGAACGCGCCCAGCGCGAAGAAGAGCGCAAGCAAGCCGAAGCCGACGCCAAGGCCGCCGCCGAAGCCGCCGCCGCCGAAGCCGCCGCGGCTCCGGCCGTGGAAGAGGCTCCGGCTGAAGAGGCTCCGGCCGCCGAAGCTCCGGCTGCTGAAGCCCCCGCCGAAGAAACCACCGAAGGCTAAGGGTTCCAGCGCCGCCGATCCTTCGGGGTCGGCGGCGCGACTCTGTCTACGCGATGGCCGCCTCCAACGACGATCCGCTGATCCTGGTCGGCCGCGTGGCCGGCGGCTTTGGCGTGCGCGGCGAGGTGCGGATCTCGACCTATACCGAAGACCCGATGAGCATCGCGGCCTTCAAGACGCTGAAGCGCCAGGACGGCTCGCCGGCCCTGACCATCGCCTCGGCGCGCAAGACCAAGGACGGCGTCGTCTGCCGCTGTCCCGGCGTCGAGACCAAGGAGGCCGCCGACGCCCTGCGCGGCCTTCGTCTCTATGTTCTCCGCTCGGCGCTGCCTGAGCCTGACGAGGACGAGTTCTACCTGACCGACCTGGTCGGCCTCTCCGTCCGCCATATCCAGACCGACGTCCTGCTGGGCCGCGTGAAGAGCGTCCAGAACTTCGGCGCCGGCGACATTCTCGAGATCACCCCGGATCTGGGCGGCCCGACCTGGTACCTGCCGTTCACGCGAGCGGCCGTGCCCGAGGTGAAGATCGGTGAAGGTCTGATCCTCGCCGACCCGCCCGCCCTGGTGGGCGAACAGGAAGGTCCGTCCGAAGAGGACTAGAAGGAGCGACCGGTGACCTCAGACGGAAAATGGCGGGTCACCGCCTCC
>NZ_LSJA01000261.1 GCF_001556515.1 Caulobacter sp. CCH9-E1
TTCGAACCAAACCGTTATCTAAAGATGCGACTCGCATCGAATGCGAACACCGACAATAAGTTATTGTAATTGCTAGGATATTTCCGATAAGATAAATTGGGCGCGAACCGCGTGTAGCCGAATTCTACGCTCCGGCGGCCCTTCGAGGCCCCTGGGAGCTGCCACCCGGTCGACCAACAGTCGGATTGCGTGGTCTCGGCTTTGCTTGGCCGCACAGGCTTCTACTCGATATGGGATTCGAGTTCAGTTGGATGCCGAGGCGCTTCACGCGGTCGCCTCGACAGCCAGCCGTCGACGCTCACCGGTGCCATGCACCAGGCGATAGAGCGAGGGCAGGACCAGCAAGGTGAGCAGTGTCGAGGAGATAATCCCGCCAATCACGACGGTCGCGAGCGGACGTTGGACTTCGGCCCCCGCTCCCACGTTAAACGCCATTGGCACAAAACCGAGGCTCGCCACCAAGGCCGTCATTAACACAGGGCGCAGCCTGGTCAGGGCGCCTTCGCGGATCGCTTCGTCTAGTCCTCTACCCTCGGCCAGGAGGTTACGGATGAAGCTCACCATCACGACGCCGTTCAGGACGGCCACACCGGAGAGCGCGATGAAGCCGACGCCGGCGGAGATGGAGAGGGGCAACCCCCGCAGGAGAAGGGCGGCTACCCCGCCCGTCAACGCCAGCGGCACGCCTGAAAAGACGATGGCGGCGTCCTTCACCGAGCGGAACAGCGCAAAGAGCAGGCCGAAGATCAGCAGCAGGGCGGCGGGTACGACGAGCTGAAGGCGCTTGGCCGCCGAAATCAGCTGCTCGAACGTGCCGCCATAGCTGACCCAGTAGCCGCTAGGGAGCTCGACTTCGACTCCCACCTTCTGCTGAACCTCGGTGATGAAGGAGCCAAGGTCGCGCCCGCGGACGTTCGCTGTCACCACGACACGGCGCTTGCCGTCCTCGCGGCTGATCTGGTTGGGCCCGATCTCGACTTCGATCTTGGCCACGTCCTGCAATGGGACGAAGCCGCGGGGCGCGCCTTCCGCCGCCGGCAACGGGATTCGGAGCCGACCGATCTCATCGACGTTGCGGCGAATGTCCTCCGGCAACCGGACAATGACGTCGAACCGGCGGTCGCCCTCGAAGATCTGGCCTGCGACCGCGCCGGCCGGGGCGTCTCCAGCGCCATCAGCCGGAGCCTCGGCCTGCGGTTCGTGGTCGTGATCGGCGCCGTGATCGTCTTGGTCGAAGTATACCTGACCGGCCAGGGAGACGGCCGGATGGTCTATCGACAAGCTGTGCTGGGCTTGGTCCAGGGTCGCGATCGGCGCCTGAGAGACAAGCACGGCCGTCAACGCCACGCAAAGCGTAGCGAGGAACGTCCTTAGCTTTCTGGCTCGCAGCGCTACCACTCAGAACTCCTGGCAGGCGTTACTAGGTTGCGCAGCCTGCGGGTGCAAGAACAGTGACATGCGACTAGACGCCCATTCTCGGCCACTGATGGTGGAGATCATCAATGACGAAAGCATGTACGTGTTCGGGCCGCCCGCCGGCCCGGAAACCCTCACGCAAATGAGGATGGTCAGAGGGCAGTTCGGCGTGAGTGTGCGCGAGCTGATCGGGATCGCGCGCCGGCCATACCTTCAGACCAATGACCACCCCGGCGAGGCATATTAGAGCCAGCGCCACGAGGGTCGCGGACATGCCCAGCGCCGCGCCGAGACCGCCGGCGACTGTGTAGGTCAACAGCCAGCAGGCGTGCGACAAGGCGAACTGAGCCGCAAAGACCGCGCTCCGGTCCTCGGGGGTCGCCGAGCGCCGCAGGAGTCGCCCCGATGGGGTCAGGACGGCTGAATAGGCCGCGCCCATCACGGCCCAGAACGCGAGAAGCAGGATCCATTGATCCACTCCGGGCGTGGCCGCGAGCATAGCCATGGCCGCGAGGGCTGCGGTGAGGAGCGATGCTGCGGCGACCATGACCGGCCGGTCGCCGATGCGCTCCAGAACCCGCGGAAGGCACAGGGCGGCGGCCATGGATCCGCCGCCGAAGGCAGCCAATGCGATGGCCACATCGTCGGCCGAGCGGCCGAGCACATCGCGGACGTAGACGACGGTGTTCACGATCACCATGGCGCCGCCGGCGGCGGCAGCGAGGTTGAGCGCCAGAAGGCCCCGCAGGCGCGGGGTCTTGAGGTAGATCCGCGCCCCGCGGGTCGTTCTGGCGTATATGCCGCCTTCCCGCTTCATCGGCTTCGGCTGCGGGACCACGACCGACACCACCAGGGCGGCGGAGGCGAGAAAGCCGACAACCGTTCCGCCAAATAGCCAGTGGAAGCTGATCACGGTCAGCAGGGCGGCCGCCAGCATGGGGCTGACGAGACTCTCCATGTCGTAGGCCAACCGCGAGAGCGACAGCGCCCGGGTGTAGCGTTCCTCTTCGGGAAGGATGTCTGGGATCGCGGCCTGGAACGTCGGCGTGAAAGCCGCTGAGGCCGATTGCAGCAGAAAGATAAGCAGGTAGACCTGCCAGACCTCGGTCACGAAGGGCAGCATGACCGCCACGGCGGCCCGGACGAGGTCCATCGAAACCAGAAAGCCGCGCCGCGGCAGACGGTCGACGAAGGCGTTCACAACCGGGCCTACCCCGATAAAGGCGATCATCTTGATCGCCAGGGCCCCGCCGAGCACGGCGCCGGCGTTCGCGCCCGCAAGATCGTAGGACAGTAGACCCAGCGCGACGGTCGCTAGGCCCGTGCCGATCAGGGCGATGACCTGGGCCAAGAAGAGGTGCCGATAGGTACGGTCCCCGAGAACGCTCAGCATAATGCTGGCTTCCTCAACCGGGGCATAAGCAGCGAACCGTCACAGGCCAGTCCGGATAGGCTATCGAATCTGTCACGCGCTTGCCGGGCCACGAAGCGATGCCTTCGGGGTGATGTTCGACGTGACCTTGCGCGAGAACCGTCTTGGCCCTGCTGAGGGCGCTGACCGGTTCCGATTGTATCGACGGGGCGCGCAGCTTGGAGGCTCTCGTGAAGGCCTCTTGCTATCGAACTCATCGGGGTTCGACCGTAACATGCGCCAGCTCATGCACTCTGCGCAGACGCTGGCGTACGTCGGCGGCTGAGGCTGCGCCCGTGAAGCTGACGATTGCCGCGTGGGCGCCAGGCCCGATCCGCCAAACATGCAGGTCCGTGATCTTGGCGTCCCCGAGCCCTTCAACCTCCTCCCGCACTTCGCCCTCCAGATGAGCATCAGCCGTGTCGAGCAGCACGGCGGCTGTGTCGCGCATCAGGTTCCAGGCCCAGACGGAGATGACGACCGCGCCGACGATGCCCATCACAGGGTCGAGCCAAACCCAGCCAAGATATCGCCCGGCGACCAACGCCGTGATCGCCAGCACCGAGGTCAGCGCGTCGGCAAGGACGTGCACGAAGGCAGAGCGGAGATTGTTGTCGTGATGCGCGTGCGCTCGATCGGAGGCGTGGCCGTGGTGATCACCGCCATCGGGATGCTCGTGAACGTGAGCGTGGCCATGATGGTGATCGTGCCCCCCCGACAGGAGAAGGGCGCTCACGACGTTTACGGCGAGCCCCACTACGGCCACGAGCGTGGCCTCGCCGAAGCTCACGGGCTGCGGATTGAGAAGGCGGACGATGGATTCGACACCTATCGCGAGCGCGATCAGGGCGAGCACAAGCGCAGAGGCGAAGCCGGCCAAATCGCCGACCTTGCCCGTACCGAAGCTGAAGCGCCGGCTGCGCGCGTGACGACGAGCGTAGGCGTAAGCCGCCGCCGCGACGGTCAGAGCGCCCGCGTGGGTCGCCATGTGGAATCCGTCGGCGAGCAGGGCCATTGAGTTGAAGACACTGCCGGCGATGATCTCGCCAACCATCATCACGGCGGTTAGGGCCACGACCCACAGCGTGCGTCGGGCATTTTCATCGTGCCGTTCGCCGAGGAAGACGTGGTCGTGGGACAAGGCCTCGTCTGAGGCTGACAGATTCAAGGCGGCTCTTCCTATTTTGCGTATCGGCGCACGACTGCGATCAGCTCTTCGGCGCCGGAAGCTCGGTCCGCATCCGTTAGGTCGGGCCGGGCCACGTGCTCGCGGACATGGTCCTCAATCAGCTCGTCCATCAGCCCGTTAACAGCCCCGCGCACGCCGGCAGCCTGATGCAGGATCGTCGAACAGCCCGCTTCGTCAGCGATGGCCCTCTCGATCGCGGCGACCTGGCCGGCAATGCGCCGGACCCGGGCCAAGAGCTGCTCTTTGTTGTTCGTCGTATGCGCCATAGGCTACCCCCCTACCCTATATGACGCGGAACCACCAGCCCTCGCTTAACGTGCGCATGCTCTCTGCGCGCTTCAGCCCAACCGCTGGCGAGGACTGGGCGAGTCGCCTTTCGACCGGAGGAGGCGCCTTGCTTCTCAAGTGGGGAACTCATTCACGCCCGGTGCAGGCGCGGCGGCTAGTTTGAGGGGTTGGCGCGCTGAGATGCGTAGACGTTCACAGACGCCTTGTCGGGAGACCCCAATGAAGACCCGCCTTTTCGGACTTGCCGCCCTTGCGGGAGCAACCGCCCTCATCGCTTCCAGCCCGGCTTGGGCGCATGCGCACCTCGTGAGTTCCAATCCGGCGGCCAACGCCGCCGTCGCGGCCGCGCCGAAGGTCATCACCCTGACCTTCAACGAAAAGCTCGTACCGGCCTTCTCCAAGTTCGAGCTCACCATGCCGGAGCATGGCGGCATGAAAGTACCGGTGAAGACGACCGTCTCCAAGGACGGCAAGTCCATCACCGGTACGCCGCAGAGCGCGCTGACCAATGGAGCCTACAAGATCGTGTGGTCCGCGGCCTCGGCCGACGGCCATAAGATGACCGGCGAAGTGGCCTTCAAGGTCGGCTGACGTGCTCGAGCCTGCGGTCATCATCCTCAGGCTGCTGCAGTATGCGGGGGCGATGGTCCTCATGGGATCATCGCTCTTCTTCATCTATGCCCTCCCCGCCACGGGTCCGGGCTCGGCCGCGGAGGCGCCGTGGGCCCGCAGGCTGCTGGCGGGCGCGGGCGTGCTGCTGGCGCTCGCGACGCTGCTCTGGATCGCGGCCCAGGCCAGCGTGCTGGCCGGATCGATGGCGGAGGGACTCAAACCCGAGGCGCTCGGCGCCGTGGTGACGAGCATGGACCTCGGCAAGGCGGGTGTCCTTAGGGCGGGGGTCGCCCTCCTGGCCACGATCCTCGCCGTGATGCTGAGGCCAGCGCGAGCCAGCTGGATCGTCGCGGCCGCGCTCGGAACTGTCGCGACCGCAACCTTCGCCTGGATGGGTCATGGCGCGGCGACGGAGGGGCCAGGCGGTGTCATCCACCTTGTCTCCGACATCCTTCACAGCTGGGCAGGGGCCGTCTGGATCGGCGCGCTCGTGGCCTTCGCGCTGATCCTGCGCACCCGCAGCCGCACGCCGGCAGGGGTGGTCGCCCTGCACCGGGCGCTGCACGGCTTTTCAGGGATCGGCACGCTGCTGGTGGCGGTCCTGGTGGCGACTGGACTCGCCAACAGCTGGTTCTTGGTCGGGGCGGATCGGATCGACGGCCTTTGGACCACCTCTTATGGGCGGCTCTTGAGCCTCAAGCTCCTCCTGTTCGTGGCCATGCTCGGCCTGGCGGCCGCAAACCGCTTCCGGCTGACGCCTGTCCTGGCCCTGGCCTTGGACGAACCCTCACGGCAAGGCGCGGCGCTCGCGGATCTGCGCCGCAGCATCGCGCTGGAGACCGCCGCTGCGCTCGGGATCGTGGCTCTCGTGGCCTGGTTCGGCACGCTGGCGCCGCCGGCGGCGATGTGAAGTCATGACGCGCCGCCGCAACACGCGAAATCGGATGACAACGGTCGCTGTGGCGCTACCCTCGTGGACGATGCGCTTACTGCTCGCCCTTCTGGCCGTGATCGGCCTCCTGGCCAGCCCGGCGTCCGCCGCGGCGGCCCAGGCGACTTGCCTGGGTCATGGTGAGGCGATGATGAGCATGGCCATGCCGGACATGCCGGGGATGGACCACGACGACGACAAGGCCGACCCTTGCTGCGACCCCGCCAACGACAAGGCGCCCGCCAAGCACGACGACATGAGCTGCCTTCTCGCCTGCATGGCCATGTGCGGCGTGACGGCGGCGCTCCCCAGCGCCCCACCTGTCAGCCTCGCGAAGCCTGACCATGGCGCGCCGCCGCCTGGGCGGATGGCGTCGTTGACGCCTCACGACCCCGGACGCCTCGAACGACCTCCCAGACCGATCGCCTGACCCCTGCGCCGCCCCTAGGGCGGCGCATCGCGTGCAGAACCCGGCCGGAGTCCGTCCGGCCATGATGATCGATCCCACTCGGGAGAGTTTCCCATGACCTATCGCATTCACCTGACGGCAGCGGCGCTGGCCCTCGGCCTCGTCGCGGCCGCGAGCGCCGCCTCCGCCCAGCCCTACGGCAAGGGCGGCAATTACAGCATGGCTCAGCCGCCGGCGGCACAACCCCGCCCCGCGCGGGACTGCGACTGTCCGATGATGAAGGGCGACCAAGCCATGCGCGAGCAATGCATGACCATGATGCGGGATCATGCGCCACCGGCGCCCAAGAACGGCCCGGCCCGTTGATCGCGATCGCCGCGCACCCCCCATCCCCTTAGGCGCGCGGTGAGCGAGGGCGTCGGCGGCCCCTGGCCGCCGACGCTTCCGCTTCATCTCCTGTTCTCTCCAGAGGAGACCCTCTTGCGGCCCCTATGGCTGATGCTAGGCGCAGCGCGTCTGTCGAGCCCGGCCCAGACCGGCGACATGGCGCGAATGAACACGGCCGATTCCGCGACCGTCAAGACCGCCGAGAGGCCCGGAACCGTGGAGTCCGTCGACGGCAGAGACGATTAAGATCGACCACGGCCCCGTTCCGGGAGCTGGCGGCGATGACCATGGACTTCAAGGCCGCGCCCGGCCCGGTCTAGAGCGTCAAGCCGAATGACAAGGTCGCCTTAGACCCGACTTGAAGGATGGCTCAGGCGAGATCACGGCCATCACCAAGCAGCAGGAGGCGTGCGAAGGGGCACGCGTTCGCGTGTAGCCCTCAGCCGTGGCGCGCGAACACCCGCGTCTTGCCGCCCGGCAGCAGAAGCAGCGTCTGGTAAGGCTCCTTGCGTCCGTCAGGCATCTCCATGCCGGGCGAGCCCAGCGGCATGCCAGGTACGGTGATGCCCAGCGCCTTCGGCCGCTCTTTCAGCAGGCGGCCGACGTCAGCGGCCGGGACGTGGCCCACGACGACGTAGCCGCCGATCGTGGCGAGATGGCACGATGAGAGCTCGAACGGAACGCTATGACGCTTTCCGATTGGCGTGATGTCTTCGACGTTGACCACCTTCGGCCGATAGCCCGCCCGGGTCATGATGGTGATCCAACCCTTGCAGCATCCACACGAAGCGGTCTTGTAGACAGCCAAGGGCGGCGGCGCGGCCGCCCAGGCGTGCGGCGCCGCCAGAACGGCTGCTGCGGCGGCAAGCAGGTTGCGGCGAAGGATCATCGAATATCAGCCTCCAAGGGTCAGCGCCGACCGCCGCAACAGGACGCCTTCGCGGATGGGGCGGCCTTCCCAGCCTCCTGCGGGGTGTAGCCCGCCTCCCGAATAGCGCCGCGCACGGCCGAGTCGGCTGCGGTCGTCGCGACTTCCAGCGACTTGCTCGGCAGATCGATGGCGACCTGGGCCGCCGGATCGACGCCCTTCACCGCCGCAGTGATGGCTTGCACGCAATGTGCGCAGCTCATGTCGTCGACTTGGTAGCGAAGCATGGAAACCTCCTGGTCAGAACCTCGGCCGATCTGGTGGGGCTTCCAACGATGGTAGGGTCAAGGCCCGATCGATCTAAAGACGCTCGAGGATCGCCCTCATCTGCTTTATTTCCCGCCTCTGCGACTCGATGATGCCGTCGGGGCCGTAGCAGAGGGCGCGCAGCTCGGGATCCTTCAGCGAGGCTTCCTTGCACATCAGCAAGGCACCGGAATGGTGCGGGATCATCGACTGCACGAACTGGCGATCGCCGACCAAGCCCTGCGCCCGGATGCCGATCAATGAGAGCACGAAGACTGCGGCGAAAGTGACGTACAAAGCCAGGTTCAGCTTGGCATTCATGTACATGGACTTCATCGTCAGCAACATGATGATGGCCATGGGAGCCCACATCACGAGCGCCATGTAGAAGAAGTTGATGTTCTGGACGAATTCGCCCCAGCTGAATATCATCGTGAACATGGCGAAATACATAACCGCCAGGCTCAGAGCCAGATTGATGGCGAGCATCACATAGTGATGCCGACCCTCCTTCGCGCTCATGCCGGACTCGCCGTGTTGTGCGTCTTTCACGTCAGCCTCCTGAGAGATGCTGTTCCCAATAGCGCAAGCCTTGCTTGCAAACTTCCCCATCTTCCGAACGCGTCAGGCCACACCTGCCCGATTAGCCGGGCGTGAGACGTCTTGTTCCCGTCGGCTTCAACTCAGACCAACCTAAAACCACGCACGAAGTCCGACCACAAACGTCGTGCTCTCGATGTCCTCGCCGGCAGACCGGAGGAAATCCGCAGTCCTCCCGAAGGCGCGCTCATACGCCACACCGATGTAAGGCGCGAATTCGCGGCGAATCTCATAGCGGAGGCGGAGCCCGAGCTCTGCGTGCGTGATTCCGGATCCAGTGTTGAGTCTTGGGAGCTTCTGCGCCGAAAGCCTCAACTCTGCCTGCGGCTGAAGGACCACGCGCTGGGTCAGTCGCAGGTCGTAGGTTCCCTCGACCCGCCCGGTCAGGTCGCCGCGATCGGACAAGAACGCTGCGGCTTCGACTTCGAACCAATAGGGGAAGAGGCTTTCAACCCCGACTGTCGCGTAGGTTCGCGAATTTCCGGACCCGAAGTCACGACGTACTCCGACTTGCACGTCGGTATAACGAGCCACTGCGCGGGAATAGAGTGCCTGAACTTCGGCAAGCTCGACCCCCTCGCCTCCAGAGCCCTCGCCTTCGGACTTGAAGACAAACCTGTTGATGTCGCCGCCGTACCAGCCTTCAACATCCCATCGATAGCCGCCGCCCGGTGGCTGGGATTGGTACTCTGCGAGGTTGAGCATCAGCTTCGCGATCCGTACGCCCCCGTGCTCGCGCGCGAGGATTCCCCGGGCGCGCTGCATCGGCCCCGTCCCGAAGACCTGATCGGCCACGTTGTCGGTGATCACGGCCGGCGCCGGCGCATTGCCGACAGGCAAGCCGGTCGCGGTCTGGCCGCCCTCCATCGGCGCCATCGTGTGTCCCGCATCAGGGTCCGCTGGGCCCGGCATGGTGTGTCCGGCATGCGGATCGGCGGGAGCCGCAGGTTGTGCGGGCATGGCGTGCCCGGCATGGGGGTCCACGGGCGCTGCCGAGGCTTCGGAGCCTTGAGTCGGCAGCGATGGGCGTGAGGTCTCCGGCGGCTCCGGCGCCGCGTGGCCCGCATGGGGGTCGGCCGACGGCTTCGTTGCGGCGGGCATGGCGTGGCCTGCGTGCGGATCCGCCGGCGCGGCGGGCTGCGG
>NZ_LSJA01000262.1 GCF_001556515.1 Caulobacter sp. CCH9-E1
CCGCCAACCATCAAGCCAACGCTTGACCTACATCGCAATACACAGGACCCAGGGGGTGCGGGAGCGCCGCGCTTGCGGCCCCTGGGTCCCGGATAGCCTCTGCGAGGCTTCCGGGATGACACGGATTTGGTGGCTTCGAATTAAACCCGCCGCTTCAGCGCCACGTACAGCGCCCCCTCCCCGCCGTGGCGGCGGTCGGCGGTGGAGACGCCGGCGACCATCTCGCGCAGGGACGGGTCAGCGAGCCATTCGGGCGTGCGCGCGCGCAGGACCCCCTGCCCCACCTTGCCCTTGCCGGTGATGACCAGCACCGCCCGGTGACCCTGGCTGAACGAGCGGCGGATGAAGGCCTCCAGCGTGGCGCGGGCCTGGTCCTGATCCAGGCCATGCATGTCCAGCCGCGCGCCGATCGGGTCGCGCTCCTTGACGATCCGCAGCTTGCGATTGGGCTCGATGGTCCCAGCGGGGCCCTTGAGCGCCTTCGCGAACGCCGGCTTCAGGTCTTCCGGGTGAAGCCGGAGCGGCGCGATCGAGGCCAGGCGCGTCGGCGGCTCGGCCGGCAGGGCGGTGTCGGACTTCAGCGACGGTCGGATCCGCGCCTTGGACCGCATCTTCTCCGGCTTCACCGGCGCGCGCGGGGTCACGGTCGAGGCGACCAGCCGCCAAAGGCGCTTGTCGTCCTCAGGTCCGGGCGGCGGCTTCTTGCTCACCTTACGGCTTTGGAACGAGGCGGTAGAGCCGCAGCATGTGCCGCACGCGCCCCGCCTCGGCCCCGGCCTCCGGACCCGTGCCGATGTAGAGATCGGCGCGCACCTCGCCCTTGATCGCCCCGCCGGTGTCCAGCGCCACGGCCAGGCGGCGATAGGTCGGGAAGGCGCCCGCCAGGGCGGGAGCGCTGGCGTCCAGCCAGTAGAGCGCGCCATAGGCGTGGCGGCTGGGATCGACGGCGATGGCGCGGCCGGGCGGCAGGGACACGCCGGCCGAGCCCAGAGGCTCCTTGCCGTCGTCCTCGGCCATCTTGAAGAACACGTAGCGCGGGTTCAGCCGCATGATCGCGTCGGCCTCGGGCCCGCGATGCTCGGCCAGCCAGGTCCGGATGGCGTCG
Source organism: Caulobacter sp. CCH9-E1 (assembly GCF_001556515.1). GTDB lineage: Bacteria > Pseudomonadota > Alphaproteobacteria > Caulobacterales > Caulobacteraceae > Caulobacter. The sequence goes on from NZ_LSJA01000262.1 coordinate 1,106, forward strand.
CCCGAGGTGTTGTTGTCGGGCAAGAGGCCCTTGTCGCGCATGGGCGTGGCGATGCCGACAAAGGGCTTGCCATTGGTTCCGGCGAACACCGCCTTCACCCGGCGGCCGTCGGGCAGCACCAGCACGCCCGAGCCCTGGATCTGCAGGAAAAACAGCTCCTCGGGCCGCATCCAGGCCAGGGGCTTGTCGGTCGGGACCGCCTCGATCTCGGCGCGGTCCGGATAGGGAACGAAGGTCTTGCCCTCGACATGGCCGGTGATCTTCTTGCCGATCAGGGCCGGCTCGAAGGGGCCGAGATCCAGCACGACCAGATCGTCCGGCAGACGGCGCACGGGCGCGGAGAACTCGGCGTTGCGCGACATCCGCGCTTGATACTGGGGGGCGAAATAGGCGGTCAGCAGCCCGTCTTCGCCGACAGCCTGAGCCTGGAAGTTGGCCTCGAAGAAAGCGCGCGCGGCGGCGGCGTCCGAACCGCTCATTCCCCGAGCCAGGTCGCAGACGCGGGTCATGGCCGGGTCCTTCGACACGCCGCAGCCAGCCTGGAAGGCTTTCAGCGCCGCCAGATGATCCTCTTGAGCCCAGCCTGGCAGGTCCGAGAACGAGACGGTCGCGGGCTGGGCGACCGGCGGCTGAGCCGGAGGAGCCGGCGCCTGAGGCGTTGCCTGAACCGGCGGCGACGCGGGCGGGGCGATCGGCGGCGGCGTCACCACGCTGGCGCAGGCGCTCAGCAGCAGAGCCGCCAGCGCTAGCGGGGCGATGGCGCTCGAAGCGGTCCGGACGCGGATCATCACGCCTCGGCGGCGGCGACGAACGACAGCAGCCAGTTCGGATTGGCGCTCTTGACCTCGCGCTCGAAGGTCCAGAGCTCGGCGGTGCGGCGGTCGTCGACCCCCTCGCCGCGCTCGTCCTTGGTGCGGGTGCGCACCTCGGCCAGGATGCGGACCACCGCCTTGGCGGTGTCGCCAACCAGGTCGACGCTTTCCAGGTCGAGGCGCGGCGGGGCCATGAACTCGACCTTTTCGGTGCGACCGGCGGCCTCGCGCGCCGTCATGGCGTGCTCGAAATTGGCCATGACCTCGGGGGCGAGGAGCGGCTTCAGCGTCTCGCGATCGCCCGCGGCGTAGGCGGTGACGATCTGCTCATAGGCGGTGCGCGCGCCGGTCATGAACTTGATCGGGTCGAAATCGGGCTGGCGGGCCTTCAGCGCGGCGAGGCCTTCCGAGCGCAGCACCGGATGGGCGTCGCTGGCGATCGGCGCGGAACCGGCGGGGGCGGCCTTGACGGACGCGTCCTCGGGCTGACGACCGACCCGACGCCCAAGCGTGGCGTAGAGCTGATAGAGGACGATGGCGGCGACCGCGGCGAGGAACAGGATCTGAAACACTTCAAGGTCCGGCGACGGGCTTTGTAGGCCCAGGGAATGTCTAGGTCGGCGAACGCTCGTCGGTTTCGGAAAAAGGCTCTCCGAACCGGGCGAACGCCCCGTGTCTTTCCTATATAGGCGAGACGCGCGCTCTCGTCAGGCGCCTGGCGTTGCGCCAGACGGGCCCTCATGGTAGCAGCGCCCACCTTACTCAAGGCGTTTTTGCGCGCCGATCACGGATTTTGTCCTAATGACCGACACCTCCGCCCCCACCGGCGCCCCCGAGGCGACTTCGGAAGACGCCGCCGGCCAAGTGGGCGTCCGCATCCTGGCCCAGTTCGTCCGCGACTTCTCGTTCGAGAACCCGCTGGCCCCCGATAGCCTGCGCGCCGGCGCGGCCCAACCCGCCATCGACATGGGCGTCGAGATGAACGCCCGCGGTCGTCCCGACGGCCTGTTCGAGGTGGACCTGAAGCTCTCGGCCCGCGCCCTGCGCGATGACCAAGCCGTGTTCCACGTCGAAGTGGTCTATGGCGGCCTGTTCCACATCGCCGGCGTGCCCGAGGAAGATCTGGAGCCGGTGCTGCTGATCGAGTGCCCGCGCTTCCTGTTCCCCTACGCCCGTCGCCTGATCTCGGACGTGACGGCCGAGGGCGGCTTCCCGCCGTTCCTGATCGACCCGATCGACTTCGCCGGCGTCTACGCCGCGCGCAAGGCCCAGGCCGAAGGCCAGCAGGTCGGCAACGCGTAAGCCAGGCGACAGTGGTTTTTGGAGAGGGCTCGGCTGAAAGGCCGGGCCCTTTTCTTTGAGCCATACAAACCGTGTCATCCCGGAAGCGCGTAGCGCTATCCGGGATGACACTGATTTATTGGCTTTCAGCTACGGCTGCAGCCGGTAGCCGCCCATCTCGGTGATCAGGATCCGCGCCACGGCCGGATCGGGCTCGATCTTCTGGCGCAGACGATAGACGTGGGTCTCCAGCGTGTGGGTGGTGACCCCGGCGTTGTAACCCCAGACCTCCGTCAGCAACTCCTCGCGCGACACGGGCTTCGAGCCAGCGCGATAGAGGTACTTGAGGATATTGGTTTCCTTCTCGGTCAGCCGCACCTTCTTCTGCTTCTCGTCAACCAGCAGCTTGGCCGAGGGCCGGAATTCGTAGGGACCGATACGGAACAGCGCGTCTTCCGACGCCTCGTAGCTGCGCAGCTGGGCGCGGATGCGGGCCAGCAAAACGCCGAAGCGGAAGGGCTTCGTCACATAGTCGTTGGCGCCGGACTCCAGGCCCAGGATGGTGTCGCTGTCGCTGGCGGCGGCCGTCAGCATGATCACGGGCGCGGTGACGCCGTTCTTGCGCATCAGGCGGCAGGCCTCGCGGCCGTCCATGTCAGGCAAATCAACGTCCAGCAGGATCAGGTCGGGCTTGAGCTCGCGCGACATCCGCACGCCCTCGCCGGCGCTGGCGGCCTCGTTGACCGCGAACTCCTCGTGCAGGGCCAGCTGTTCGGCCAGGGCGCCGCGCAGGTCGTCGTCGTCGTCGATGAGCAGAAGGGTCTTGCGTTGCGCCATAAGGCGAAACATGCACCGCTGCGGCCCTCGGGGACAACCCCGGGCGAGGCCTTAAGTCCGGGAGTCGACGTCTCCATGCTGTTCCGCGCCCATGCCGATGGTCGTTTCGAATTTGACGGGCGGATATTGCGCTGCGCGATCGGCAAGGCCGGCGCGATCGCCGCCGCCGCCAAGCGCGAGGGCGACAGCAAGAGTCCCGTCGGGGTCTGGGCCATGCGCGAGGTCTGGTATCGGCCGGACGTCTATACGCAGGGCCCCACGACCCGTCTGCCCGTCCGCGCGACGCAGGCTCAGGACGGCTGGTGCGACGCGCCTGGCGATCCGAACTACAATCGTCCCGTGACCCTGCCCTACCCGGCCAGCGCCGAGCGGATGTGGCGCGACGACGCCGTCTACGACCTGGTGGTGATCCTGGGCCATAATGACGCCCCGCCGATTCCTGGCATGGGCTCGGCGATCTTCATGCACTTGGCGCGGGACGGTTATCCGGGCACCGAGGGCTGTGTGGCCCTGGCGCGCGTGGACCTGGAGGCCGTGCTGGCCGCGGCCAAGCCGGGCGACGCGGTGGAGATCGTGGGCTAGGGCCGAGCCATCAACCGCTCTTGCCTTTCCCGTCGATCAGGACGGCCTGCTGCCAACGTCCCGGCGCCTTGTCGGTGCGATGGATGCAGCCCGCCCAGCAACAAGGCCGCTTCTTGCCCTCCAACAGTTCCTCCAGGGTTCGCTGGATGCGGCGTTGGCGGGTTGCGGCTTGTTTGGCGTCATCAACCCAGCAAATGAACTCGTTTCGCCCAAGCGGCGTCAGGCTGGCCCACAACTCAAGGACCCTTGGATCCGACCGCACCGCCGCCCGCAGATCTTCAGCGGCCTCGTGGACAGTCCCCTGGGGAAAGGCGTTCATCACGAAATCTCCCTGCGGCGACACGGAAGACTAGCGTCATTTTGGCTTTTCGGGAGGGGAAACCCCTAGTGCGCCGAGCCCCGCGCCCCAAACAGCGCCGAGCCGACCCGCACCGAGGTCGCGCCCTCGGCGATGGCGATCTCGAAGTCGTCGCTCATGCCCATCGAGAGCTTTTCGACGCCATTGCGCTCGGCGATCGCCCGCAGCTCGGCAAAGTGCGGCGCCGGATCGGCGTCGAAGGGCGGGATGCACATCAGCCCCTCGACGTTGAGGCCATAGGTCCCCCGGCACGCGGCGATGAAGGCGTCCGCCTCGCCCGGCGCGATTCCGGCCTTCTGCGGCTCCTCGCCGGTATTGACCTGAACGTAGAGGCGCGGCGCCTTGCCGGCCCGCTGGATTTCCTCGGCCAGCACGCGGGCCAGCTTTTCGCGGTCCACCGTCTCGATGACATCGAAGAAGGCCACGGCCTCGCGCGCCTTATTGGTCTGCAGCGGGCCGATCAGGCGCAGCTCCAGGCCTTCGCGTCGGTCGCCCCAGCGTTCCATCGCCTCCTGCACGCGGTTTTCGCCGAACACTTTCTGTCCCGCCTCCAGCACGGGCGCGATATGCTCCCAAGGCTGGGTCTTGGAGACCGCCACCAGCGTGACCGAGCCTGGCGCCCGTCCGGCGCGGGCCTCGGCGGCGGCGATGCGGCTTTGGATGTCGGCGAGGGCTTGGGACATGGAAGGAGCGGCCTTGCGAGGCGACAGCGAACTGGACGTCCTGTCTAGGACGGCGGCGGCCTTTCCGCCAAGGACCGTGCGCGGCCGCGTGCTGCCGAACCTGCTGTTCTTCACCGATCCCGCCCGCGTCGCCTCGCCCGAGGCGGTGGCCGAACGGCTTCCAGCCGGGTCCGGAATCGTGTTCCGGGCCTTCGGCGCCGAGGACGCGGTCGAGCAGGGCCGCCGCCTGCGGGCGATCGCGGACGCTCGTGGTCTCATACTGCTGGTCGGCGCGCATCCGGGGCTTGCCGAGGGCGTTCGGGCCGACGGTCTGCACATGCCCGAGCGCTTGGCCGGCGAAATCCCAAAGCTGAGAGCGGAGCACGCCCGCTATCTGATCACCGTGGCCGCCCATGACCTGACCGCCGTTGGAGCGGCCGAGCGGGCGGGCGCGGACGCCGTGATCGTCTCGCCGGTCTTTCCCAGCAACAGCCCCTCGGCGGGAGAGCCGCTGGGTCTCAAGGGCCTGAAGGACATGGTCGGGGTGACGCCCCTGCCCGTCTACGCGCTGGGCGGCGTGCGCGCGGACACGGTCGGCCAGCTGGCGGGCAGCGGAATTGTCGGGATCGCGGCGGTCGAAGCCCTGGCGAGCTGACCCGGTTCAGAACTTGAAGGCGGTTTCCAGCCGGACGCGCGGGGCGGCTTCGGGCTGCTGGGCCTTGCGGGCGGCCAGGGCCGGGTTGGATTCACCCAGGCTGACGGCGCCGCCGACGCGGATCGACGGGGTCACCTTGAAATAGGCGCCGGCCTGGACGTCCTGCATTTCCATTTCGCGGCTGGAGGGCTGGTCGAGGTCCAGCTTCAGGCCCCAGCGGCCCTTCTTGGCGTCCCAACGCAGGGTGCGCTTGTCATCCCGCGGGTATTGGACGCCGGCGGCGGCGCTGGTGAAGTCGTTCTTGACGCTGAAATCAGGGGCGACCGCGTGCGGCTTGGCCTGGGCGAACGCCATCGACGCCGATCCCGTCAGGATCAGCGCGGCGGTCCCCGCCAGGAAGAAACGCTTCGCGACCATCGCTACTCGCCGCCTGTACTCTGTTGTCCCCGCCCGTCCCATATAGGAAGAGGCCCGTGAATTTCGATTAAAGGCTTGGCCGAAACGCGGTCAACCGGCCTTTGGTCGCACTTGAGGCCGTATTGTACGATTCAATCGACTCGTGTGGCGGTGAGGTCACGCGATTCCTGTTTTGAGGCAGCGCAGCCATGCTATAGACCGGCTCCCGGCTGCGGGGGCGCGCCAGGAGTGCGCAAGTCGCGCCGGCGAGACATTGGAGCGAGGTACTATGGCGTTTGAGCGTGGGTCTGTGATGCGCGGCGTCGCCGCGGGCGTCTTGGCTCTGTCGATGCTGGGCGTGTCGGCCTGCAGCAGCAACAAGCCTCCCAAGACCTTCTCGACCCAGAGCGACGAGCCTGGCCTGAACCCCTTCAAGCGCTTCGGCGGCGGGAACAAGGGTCCGGCGACCGAAGGCTCGATCGGCGTGAACGGCTATCTGTGGCGCGCCAGCCTGGACACCCTGGCGTTCATGCCGCTGGCCTCGGCCGATCCGTACGGCGGCGTGATCATCACCGACTGGTATGTGAATCCGGAGACCCCGGCCGAGCGCTTCAAGGCGACGGTCTACATCCTGGACACCCGCTTGCGCGCCGACGGCCTGAACGTCACGGTGTTCAAGCAGTCCAAGGACGTGAACGGCGCCTGGGTCGACGCCCCGGTCGCCGACCAGACCGCCACCGATATCGAAAACGCGATCCTGACCCGCGCCCGTCAGCTTCGTCTCTCGAACATCAAGGGCTAAGGCCCGACGGGATCTTCTTCCACGCGGAGAAGATCCCGAGTTCCTATATTCCTGCGCGCTCCGGCCGCGAAACCGCTTACTCTTGACGCGGCCGCGCCTCCCGGGGCGCGTTCCTGCATCCAAGACCTGGTTTCCGATGGCCCGCTACAATCCCAAAGACACCGAGCCCAAGTGGCGTGACGCCTGGGCGAAGGCCGACGTCTTCAAGACCGGCGAGATCAACGACGGCCGTCCGAAATACTACGTCCTCGAGATGTTCCCGTACCCCTCGGGCCGCATCCACATGGGGCACGTGCGCAACTACGCCATGGGCGACGTGGTGGCCCGCTACAAGCGCGCGCAAGGCTTCAACGTCCTGCACCCGATGGGCTGGGACGCCTTCGGCATGCCGGCCGAGAACGCGGCCATGGAGCGCGGCGTCCACCCCAAGGGCTGGACCTACGACAACATCGCCGCCATGCGCGAGCAGCTGAAATCGCTGGGCATCTCGGTCGACTGGTCGCGCGAGTTCGCCACCTGCGACCCGGAATATTACGGCAAGCAGCAGGCCTGGTTCCTGCGCCTGCTGAAGCGCGGCCTGGTCTATCGCAAGGAAGCCTCGGTCAACTGGGACCCGGTCGACATGACCGTCCTGGCCAATGAGCAGGTCATCGACGGCAAGGGCTGGCGCTCGGGCGCGACGGTCGAGAAGCGCAAGCTGACCCAGTGGTTCCTGCGCATCACCGACTACGCGGACGCCCTGATCGACGGCCTGAAGACCCTGGACCGCTGGCCCGACAAGGTTCGCCTGATGCAGGAGAACTGGATCGGCCGCTCCAAGGGCCTGCGCTTCAAGTTCCAGTTTGACGGCGAGGCTCCTGACGGCCTGGCCGAGGGCCTGGAGGTCTACACCACCCGTCCCGACACCCTGTTCGGCGCCAGCTTCGTCGGCATCGCGCCCGAGCATCCGCTGGCCGAGCAGCTGGCGGTCGAGAATCCGCAGATCCAGCAGTTCATCGCCGACTGCCGCAAGGGCGGCACCTCGGAAGCCGAGATCGAGAGCGCCGAGAAGCTGGGCTACGACACCGGTCTGCGTGTGAAGCACCCGCTGGATCCGTCGATCACCCTGCCCGTCTGGATCGCCAACTTCATCCTGATGGACTACGGCACCGGCGCGATCTTCGCCTGCCCGGCCCACGACCAGCGCGACCTGGATTTCGCCCGCAAATACGGCCTGCCGGTCAAGCCGGTGGTGCTGCCGAACGGCGAGGACCCGGCGACCTTCCAGATCGGCAAGGAGGCCTATGTCGGCCCCGGCAAGATCTTCAATTCCGAATTCCTGGACGGGATGGACGTCGAGACCGCCAAGGCCGAGGCCGTGGCGCGCATCGAAGCCGCCGGCCAGGGCCAGGGCGCGACCGTCTATCGCCTGCGCGACTGGGGCGTCTCGCGCCAGCGCTACTGGGGCTGCCCGATCCCGGTGATCCACTGCCAGGCCTGCGGCGTCGTCCCCGTGCCGGAAGACCAGCTGCCGGTCGCCCTGCCCGAGGACGTGACCTTCGACAAGCCGGGCAACCCGCTGCTGCGCCATCCGACCTGGCGTCACACGACCTGCCCGTCCTGCGGCGGCAAGGCCGAGCGCGAGACCGACACGCTGGACACCTTCATCGACTCCAGCTGGTACTTCGCCCGCTTCGCCGACACGAAAGCCGCCGAGCCGGTCGGCAAGGCCGCTGCCGACTACTGGCTGCCGGTCGATCAGTATATCGGCGGCGTCGAGCACGCGATCCTGCACCTGCTGTACGCCCGCTTCATCACCCGCGCCCTGAAGGACGAGGGCCTGGTCTCGGTCGAGGAGCCGTTCGCGGGCCTGTTCACGCAAGGCATGGTCACCCACGAGGCCTACAAGAACGAGGCCGGCGAGTGGGTCGAGCCCTCGGACGTGGTTATCAAGGTCGAGGGCGCCAGCCGGTCGGCCACGCACGCCAAGACCGGCGCGCCGATCATCATCGGCGACGTCGAGAAGATGTCGAAGTCCAAGAAGAACGTCGTCGCCCCCGAGGACATCTTCGAGGCCTACGGCGTCGACAGCGCGCGCCTGTTCGTGATGTCCGACAGCCCGCCCGAGCGCGACGTCCAGTGGACCAACGCCGGCGTCGAAGGCAGCTGGCGCTTCACCCACCGGCTGTGGAACGAGTTCGACAGCCAGCCGGCCGGCGAGTTCGCCCATGACGCCAACGACGAAGCCGCCCTGGCCCTGCGCAAGGCGGCCCACAAGCTGATCGGCTTCGTGACCGACAGCATCGAGGGCTTCCGCTTCAACAGCGGCGTGGCGCGCCTGTACGAGTTCCTGAACGCCCTGAAGGCCGCTCCGGCCGAAGGCGCGTCGGAAGCCGTGTTGGCGGCCCGCGCCGAGGCCCTGAACATCCTGGCCCGCCTGGTGGCCCCGTTCACCCCGCACCTGGCCGAGGAAGCCTGGGCCCGCATCGGCGGCGAAGGCATGGTCGTGAACGCGCCCTGGCCCAAGGCGGACCCGGCCCTGGCCGCGGACGACGAGCGCGTCCTGCCGATCCAGATCAACGGCAAGCGTCGCGGCGAAGTGAAGGTCAAGGCCGGCGCGGCCGAGGACGAGGTCCAGAAAATCGCGCTGGCGGATCCGAACGTCCTGGCCCACCTTGAGGGCCTGACGGTCCGCAAGGTGATCGTCGTGAAGGACCGCATCGTCAACATCGTGGCCAACTGACCGATGAAACGCTTCCTGCTGATCGGCGCCCTTAGAACATCGCTTCTGGCGCTCTCGAGCCTTGGCATGTCGGCCTGCGGCTTCACCCCTCTCTACGCTCGTCCGGGCGTGGAAGGCGGCCTCTCGGGCATCGAGACGATCGCCGCCGAGGGTCGCGGGGGCTACCTGCTGCGCGAACAGCTGGACGACGCCCTGGCCCATCGCCAGGGAACGCCGGCGGCGTACAAGCTGGCCTTCGGGGTCAACGAGACGCGGTTCGCCCGCGGCGTCCGTCTCGACAACGTCGCCAATCGCTACGAGCTGCGGATGAGCGTCACCTGGCGCCTTCTGGACGCCAAGACCGGCGCGGAGGTCCACAAGGGCTATACCGAGGCCTCGGTGACCTACGACTCGGCCGACCAGCCCTACGCGGCCATCGCCGCCCAGCAGGACGGTCAGGAGCGTGCGGCGGCCGAGGTGGCCCGCAAGATCCAGCTGGACCTCGCCACCTGGCTGGCGGGCAAGAAGCCGGCCTAGGGCGCTTTCCGACCCGACTGGATCGGAAAGCGCCCTAGGCTTCTATTGTAACGCATTTTCTGACGACGAACCGGTGTCCACTTCGTCGGAAAATGCTCTAGGACGCGACAAAGCGATGATCCTGTCCAAGCGTCCGGACGTCGAACGCTTCCTGAGGGAGCCGACCCCGGACATCCGGGCCGTGGTCATCTACGGCAAGGACCGGGGCGTGGTGCGCGACCGGGCCAACGCCCTGGCCAAGCGCGTGGTCGAGCGCCCGGACGACCCCTTCGACACCGCCCAGCTGACCGAGAGCGACGTCGAGTCCGACCCGGCCAAGCTGGAGGACGAGCTGTCGGCCCTGTCGCTGATGGGCGGCCGACGCTTGGTGCGCCTGCGCCTGACCGGCGAGAAGGCCGGACCCGACAAGGCCGCCGCCGAGGCCGTCACCCGTCACGTCGAAGGCCTGCTCAATCCGGACGCCTTCTTCCTGATCGAGGCCGGCGCCCTGGGCCGCGACTCCCAGCTGCGCAAGGTCGGCGAAAAGGCCAATGGCTGCGCCGTCATCCCCTGCTACGAGGACGAGGCCGGCGACCTGGCCCGCCTGACCCGCGACACCCTGGCCCATGACAAGGTCAGCCTGAACAGCGAGGCCCTGGATCTCTTCGTCTCGCGCCTGCCCAAGGAACGCGGCGTCGCCCGCGCCGAGATCGAGCGGCTGGCCCTCTATCTCGGCCCGGGCAGCGGCATCAACGCCACCGCCGCCGACCTGACCGACTTCTTGGGGGTCGAGCCCGAGGCCTCTCTGAGCGACGCGGCGGCCGACGCGTTTGGCGGCAAGGTCGGGGCGGCCCAGGCGGCCCTGCGCCGCGCGGCGGCCGAGGGCGAAGGCGGCCCCGCCGCCGTCCGGGCCATGAGCTACTATCTGGGCCGCCTGCGACGCGTCCTGACCCTGCACAAGAACGGCGTCGACCTGCAGGCCGCCGCCAAGGCCTCAGGCGTCTTCTGGAAGCAGGAGCGCGAGTTCCTGCGCCAGGCCCGCGCCTGGAACCTGGAGGCCATCCTGGAGGTCCAGGGCGAGGTTCTCAACGCCGACCGCGCCTGCAAGACCTCCGGCTCGCCGGACCAGCTGATCGCCGAGCGCCTGGCCCTGGCGATCGCGGGTCGCGCGCGGCGACTGGGGCTGTAGGGCGTCTTACCTCTTTCGGTGTCATCCCGGCCGAAGCGCAGCGAAGAGCCGGCGACCCAGGGGCGGCTCGCACGGCGTTCACGCCCCCCCTGGGTCCCGGATAGCCTCTGCGAGGCTTCCGGGATGACACGAGGATGGGGCGGGGTGTTGGGAATTGCCCAAACCGCCCAAAACACCCGCTTTGCGCCCTTGTGGACGCTTTCCAAGAAAGCCTTACGTCACAAGCGCTTGCGCCGGAAAATCCGGCCAACCGCCCTCGCCTCACGAAAACGGCGCCTCCCGGAGTACGGAGAGGCGCCGCTCGGTGCGCGACAGAGGCGATTTTCAGAGACCCCAAAAACCACTCATCCGCACGCTTTTAAGTGCGAATGATCAGACCCCGCGGGTCAGGCGATTGCACAGGTCGTCGAGCTGCTCGAGCGTCGCGTAGCTGATGGTCAGAGACCCGGCGCCGCCGCGATGGTCGATGGTGACGTCCAGGCCCAGCACCGACGACAGGTCGGCTTCCAGGGCCTGGGTGTCGGTGTCCTTGACCTTGGGCGGACGGCCGCCCTTGCTCTTGGCCGAGGGCGCGGTCGGGGCCTTGCGAGCCAGAGCCTCGGTCTCGCGAACCGAGAGACCGCCGTCGATGATCTGCTTGGCGAGAGCGACCGGGTCGGCGGCGGCCGCGATCGCGCGGGCGTGACCGGCCGAAAGCTCGCCGCTGACCAGGTATGACTGGACCTCTTCCGGTAGGGCCAGCAGGCGCAGGGTGTTGGCCACATGGCTGCGGCTCTTGCCGATCGTCTGGGCGATGGCGTCCTGGGTGCGTTCAAACTTCTCCATAAGCACTTTGTACGAAAGCGCTTCTTCGAGGATGTTCAGGTCCGCGCGCTGGACGTTTTCGATGATGCCGATTTCCAGCACCGCCAGGTCGTCCAGCTCGCGCACCATGATCGGCACGCCGCGTAGGCCGGCCCGCTGGGCCGCGCGCCAACGGCGCTCGCCGGCGACGATCTGATATTCGCCCGGCGTGGTGGGCGACGGTCGCACGAGGATGGGCTGCAGAACGCCCTTCTCGCGGATCGAGTTGGTCAGCTCCTCGAGATCCTCCTCGCGGAAGGTCCGGCGCGGCTGGTCGGGATTGCGCTTCAGCAGTTCGATCGGCGCTTCGCGCGACCCGGCGGACTGATCGCCCGGCGCCTGGGCGGGCGCGGCCTCGACCTCGCCCAACAGGGCGGACAGACCGCGTCCCAGTCCCCGACGCCCCTCGGCCATACCCGGCTCTCCCACCACGACGGACTCCATCACTATCTCAATCAAGCTTCAGATTCGAAATTCAAAGACGGCTCAAAGCCGCTTCAGGCGGCTTTCGCCTGGCGGTCGCGTTCGCGGCTGATCACCTCGCGCGCCAGCTTCAGATAGGCTTGGCTGCCCGCGCACTTCAGGTCGTACAGCAGCACCGGCTTACCGAACGACGGCGCCTCGGAGACGCGGACATTGCGCGGGATCACCGCGTCATAGACCTTGTCGCCGAAGTGGGCGCGGACGTCGTGCGCCACCTGCTCCGACAGGCTGTTGCGGCGATCGTACATGGTCAGCACCACGCCCTGGATCTCCAGGTGCGGGTTCAGACTGCCGCGCACGCGCTCGATCGTCCGCATCAGCTGGGTCAGGCCTTCCAGGGCGAAGAACTCGCACTGCAGCGGCACGAACACCGCGTCGGCCGCCGTCATGGCGTTGACGGTCAGCACATTCAGCGACGGCGGACAGTCGATCAGCACATAGGTGTAGGGCCCATTGGCGCGGATGGCCTCCAGGGCGTCGCGCAGCCGGTATGACCGGCGCGCGGTCTGACCCAGTTCGATCTCGATGCCGGAGAGGTCGGCGTCGGCCGGTATGACGTCGAGACCCGGCAGCTCGGTCTTCACGGCGGCGTCCACCACCGGCGACTCGCCCATCAGCACGTCATAGAGGGTGGTCCGGCGCTGGGTGCGGCCGATGCCCAGGCCCGTCGAGCAGTTGCCCTGCGGATCGGCGTCGATCAGCAGAACCCGCTCGCCGCAGGCCGCCAGGGCGGTGCCCAGGTTGATCGCGGTCGTGGTCTTGCCCACGCCGCCTTTCTGGTTCGCGATCGCCAGGACGCGCAGAGGATTAGCGGACACGTGACAGCCCCTTCACTTGAACGATCCGACCGCGAGGGTCGCTTTGACTAGGTCGCAATTGCGCGTCGAACTTCCAAGCCTTGGCGGCCTCGGAAAGCTCGGTCGCGACATCCTGCCCCTTGAGGAACAGGCCGGTCGCGCCGCCGCGCAGATAGGGTTCGGCGAAGCCCAGCAGCTTGGTCATCGGGGCGCAGGCGCGCGCCGTCACGATGTCGACCTTCAGCTTCAAATCCTCGGCCCGGGCGTTGTGAATCTGGACCGGCAGGTCGAGATCCTTGGCCACCACCTCGAGGAAACGGCAGCGCTTGGCCATCGACTCGACCAGATGGACTTTCGCCCCGGCCCTACCCTTCAGGAGTATGGCCAGCACGACCCCGGGGAGACCGGCGCCCGCGCCCAGATCGGCCCACGTGGAAGCCTCCGGCGGCGCCAGATCGAGCAGCTGGGAGCTGTCGAGGGCGTGCCGGGTCCAGTAGGTGGCGATGGTCAGCGGCCCGACGAGGTTCATCACCTCGTTCCACTCGGCCAGGAGCTCTTGAAAGCGCGCCAGATCGGCGATCTGGGCGTCGCTGGCCCCGGTCAGGGCCTGGTAGCCCGCCGCGTCGAGGACCGGCGGTTCGGCGAGGATGGCTTCAGGCTGCACGGGTGCGCCGCACGTGGGCCAGCAGCGCGGTCAGCGCTCCCGGCGTCACGCCCTCGATGCGGGCCGCCTGGCCCAGGGTCAGCGGTCGCACGCGAGCCAACTTCTCGCGGACCTCGTTCGACAGGCTGCCGATGTCGGCATAGTCGAGATCGGCCGGCAGCCGCAGATCCTCGTCCTTGCGCAGCGATTCCGCGTCGGCGCGCTGGCGGTCCAGATAGCCGGCATAGGCCGCCTCGATCTCGATCTGCTCGCGGACGTCGGTGTTCCACGTGAAAACCTCGGGCCAGACGCGGCCGAGGTCGTCCAGGGTCACGTCCGGATAGGCCAGCATGGCGAAGACGTCGCGACGGACGCCGTCGCTGTTGACCTTGAAGCCGGCCTTCACCGCCTCGTTCGGGGTCAGACTGACCGAGCGGGCGAAGGCGCGGGCGGCTTCGAGCCGCGCCTTCTTCTCGGCCCAGGCCCTGGCGCGGCGTTCGCCAACGACACCCAGGGCGATACCGCGATCGGTCAGGCGCTGATCTGCGTTGTCGGCCCGCAGGGTCAGACGGAACTCGGCCCGGCTGGTGAACATGCGATAGGGCTCGGTGACGCCACGGGTGACGAGGTCGTCGATCATCACCCCGATATAGGCCTCGTCGCGCGCGAAGACGGCGGGCTCCCTGCCCTGCTCGGCCAGGGCCGCGTTCAGGCCGGCGACCAGGCCCTGAGCGCCGGCCTCTTCGTAGCCCGTGGTGCCGTTGATCTGGCCGGCGAGGTACAGGCCCGGCAAGCGCTTGGTCTCCAGCGTGGCGTACAGCTCGCGCGGATCGACATAGTCGTATTCGATCGCATAGCCGTAGCGCAGCACCTCGACATTCTCGAGGCCTGGGATGGTGCGCAGGAACAGCAGCTGGGTCTCTTCCGAGACAGACGTGGAAATGCCGTTCGGATAGACGGTCGGATCGTCCAGGCCTTCCGGCTCCAGGAAGATCTGGTGGCTGGTCTTGTCGGCGAAGCGGACGACCTTGTCCTCGATCGAGGGGCAATAGCGCGGACCGACACCCGTGGCGCGGCCGCTATAGACCAGGGACTCGCCGATCCGCTCGGCGATGATCCGGTGGGTCTCTTCGGTCGTGAAGGTCACGCCGCAGGCGATCTGCGGCACGTCGATCTTGTCGGTCAGATACGAGAACGGAACCGGCTCATCGTCGGCCGCCTGGCTGTCCAGGCGATCCCAGGCGATGGTCCGGCCGTCCAAGCGCGCGGGCGTGCCGGTCTTCAGGCGGCCCATCTGGAAGCCGAGACCATACAGGCGATCCGACAGGCCGATGGCCGGCTGGTCGCCGACGCGGCCGGCGGGGATACGGTCTTCGCCGCGGTGGATGACGCCCTTCAGGAAGGTGCCGGTGGTCAGGATCACACGCGGCGCCAGATAGGCGCGGCCCTCCCCGTCGACGGCGCCGGCGACCCGACCATTCTCGACGATCAGATCCTCGGCGGCGGCGGCGATGATGTCGAGGTTTCCCGTGTAAAACAGCTCGGCTTGCATCGCCTCGCGATAGAGCTTGCGGTCGATCTGCGAGCGCGGCCCGCGCACGGCGGGCCCCTTGGAGCGGTTCAGCATCCGGAACTGGATGCCGGCCTTGTCGGCCATGCGGCCCATGACGCCGTCCAGGGCGTCGATCTCACGGACCAGATGCCCCTTGCCCAGGCCCCCGATGGCCGGGTTGCAGGACATCTCACCGATGGTTTCCAGCTTGTGGGTCAGCAGCAGGGTGCGCGCGCCGGTGCGCGCGGAGGCGGCCACCGCTTCGCAGCCGGCGTGGCCGCCGCCGATGACAATGACATCCCAGGACTTGGACAAAACGCTCGCCTCAATGCGAACGCCCCCGGGACAAGCGGGGGCGCTGGACTCGACATATACGCCAATCAGCCGAGAGGGTCGATCCGAGTCGACGGCGTTTCACGTGAAACACCCCCGCCACAGCTGTGAGCGCGCTGTGGACAATATGGGGACGGTTTCACGTGAAACATCATTTGCCGATGCAGAAGGTCGAAAAGACCCGCCCCAGGACATCCTCGGGATCGACGCGCCCGGTGATCTTCTCCAGCGCCCGCGCGGCCAGGCGAACGTCTTCGGCGGCCAACTCGACCTCCAGGCCGATATCGGACAGCGCGCGCGCCAAATAGCTCCTCGCCTCGGACAGGCGCTCCGCGTGGCGCAGTCGCGTGGCCGCCGGGAACTCCGCGCCGGACAGCGCGTCAGCCACGTGAGACGCGAGCGCTTCCCTCAAACCAGAGACAGCGTCTTCCGACCGCGCCGAAAGCCTATGAACCCTTAGGCCCTCTCTCGACCATCGCGCCTCGGCCTGGGACAGGGTGTTCGCATCGGCGATGTCAGCCTTGTTCAGGACCAGCCAGTCCTCGGGACGAACGGTCGCCTCCAAGGCCTCGACCTGTTCCACGTGAAAACCATCCACGACCCAGAGCCGCAGATCGGCCTCCTCCGCCCACCGACGCGCCCGGCGGACGCCTTCGGCCTCGATCGCGTCGTCGGTCTCGCGAAGGCCGGCCGTGTCGGCGATCAGGACCCGGTACCCGCCGAGGACCAGCGGAACCTCGATAACATCCCGCGTCGTCCCCGGCGTGTCGGTGACGATCGCCGCGTCGCGTTCGACCAGGCCGTTGAGCAGCGTGCTCTTGCCGGCGTTCGGCGCGCCGACCAACGCGATGCGATAGCCGTCCCGCACCCGACGGCCACGGGAAACGTCGGCGAGGGCCACGTCGAGTTCATCGGCCAAGATTCGAAGCCCAGGCCGCGCGCGTTCGGCCACCTCTTCCGGCAGATCCTCGTCCGGGAAGTCGACGGCCGCCTCCAGCATGGCCAGGGACTGCACCAACAGCTCGCGCCAGCGGTCATAGCGCTGGCTCAGCGCCCCACCGACCTGGCCCAGAGCCTGCCGACGCTGAGCCTCGGTCTCGGCGTCGATCAGGTCGGCGACGCCCTCGGCCTGGGCCAGGTCCAGCTTGCCGTTCTCGAAGGCGCGGCGCGTGAACTCTCCGGGCTCAGCCAAGCGTAGGCCAAGGGCGGACAACGCGGACAGCAACGCCTCTACGACGGCGCGACCGCCGTGCACGTGAAACTCGGCGCTGTCTTCGCCGGTATAGCTGGCCGGACCTTCGAAGCGCAGGACCAGGGCCTCGTCCAGCTCTACCCCGTCATGCCGAAGCTTGCGCAGCGCGGCCATGCGCGGCGCGGGCGCTCTACCCGCCAAGGTCTGGACCACCCGAAGAGTGTCCGGCCCAGAAATCCGTACGACGGCCACCGCCGCCCGCCCGGCCGCCGTGGCCAGGGCGAAGATCGTATCGGCCATGGTCAGTCCGGCTTGCCGACCGCGGCGTTGGCGGCGGCGGTCATCAGCTTGCGGAAGCTCTCCTGGGCGCCGGTGCCGAACGCCATCCAGTTCTTCAGCAGTTCCTCGGGCGCCAGCATCGCCATATTGGCGTCCATGCGCGCCTGCATCTCCTTGACGAGATGCTCGTTCAAACCACTGACATCCGGCAGGCCTAGAAAGGCCCGCGCTTCGACCGGCGTGCAGTCGATCTCGATCGTCATCTTCATCGGAAAGTTCCCTTCGGTCAGGGCACGATATTGTTATGGGCCTCGCCCTTCGGCGCAGGTTAGAGCGCTTTGGTCGAAAGTCACATTCGTCCCGAGAGGGACCTGAACACGACGGAGAATCCCGATGAGCGAGACCCTCACGATCACCACGCCGGACGGCGCGTTCAGCGCCTATGTGGCGCGCCCGAAGGCGGCCTCGGCGCCGGCCATCGTCGTCATCCAGGAAATCTTCGGCGTCAACAAGGTCATGCGCGATATCTGCGACGGCCTGGCCGCCCAGGGCTACGTCGCCATCTGCCCGGACCTGTTCTGGCGGATCGAGCCGGGCATCGACATCACCGACCAGTCCGAGGCCGAGTGGAAGAAGGCCTTCGAACTGTTCAACGCCTTCGACGTCGACGCCGGCGTCAATGATATCGCCGCCACCATCACCGCCGCCCGCAAGCTGGACGGCGTCAACGGCAAGGTCGGCGCGGTCGGCTACTGCCTGGGCGGCCTGCTGGCCTTCCTGACCGCCACCCGCACCGACGTCGATGCGTCGGTCTCCTACTACGGCGTTGGGATCGAAAAGCACGTCGGCGAGGCCGAGAAGCTAAACCACCCGCTGCTGATGCACATCGCCGAGAAGGATCAGTTCGTGCCGCCGGAAGCCCAGCAGGTCATCCTGCAGGCGCTGAAGGATCACCCGCAAATCGAGCTGCACACCTATGCCGGCCGCGACCACGCGTTCGCGCGGGAAGGCGGCGCGCACTATGACGCCGCCGACGCGGCCAAGGCCAACGGCCGCAGCCTGACCTTCTTCAAAAAGGCGCTGGCCTGATGCTGGCCATCCAGATCTCCCGTACGGGTGGTCCGGAAGTCTTGGAGGCGGTCGAGGCGGAAGTCCCCTCGCCCGCCGCCGGCCAGATCCTGGTCCGCCACGCGGCCGTCGGCTTGAACTATATCGACACCTATCACCGCTCGGGCCTCTATCCGCTGAAGCTGCCGAGCGGCATCGGACTGGAAGCGGCCGGGACGGTCGAAGCGCTCGGCGACGGCGTTACCCGGTTCAAGGTCGGCGACCGCGTCGCCTACAACGGGACCATGGGCGCCTATGCCGAGGCGGCCGTGGTTCCGGCCGACCGCGCCGTGAAGGTCCCGGACGGCGTCAGCCTGGAGACGGCGGCCGCCGCCATGCTGAAGGGCATGACGGCCGAGTTCCTGGTCCGGCGATGTTTCCACGTGAAACATGGCGACGCCGTGCTGATCCACGCGGCGGCCGGCGGCGTCGGTCAGATCCTGGTCCAGTGGTGCAAGGCGCTGGGCGCCACCGTCATCGCCACGGTCGGCTCCGAGACCAAGGCGGCCATCGCCCGCGACCTCGGCGCCGATCACGTGATCGACTACAGCCACGAGGACGTGGCCGCCAAAGTCGCCGAGCTGACCGGCGGCCAAGGCGTCGCGGTCGTCTATGACGGCGTCGGCAAGGACACCTGGGCGGCCAGCCTGAAGAGCCTGGCGCGCCGCGGCGTGATGGTCACCTTCGGCAACGCCTCGGGCCCCGTCCCGGCCTTCGCCCCTCTGGAGCTGTCGGCCAAGTCGCTGTTCGTGACCCGGCCCAAGCTGTTCGACTACATCGCCACGACCGAGGAACTGGACGAGAGCGCCCAGGCGCTGTTCGCGGTGATCGGCTCCGGCGCGGTGAAGATCGACATCGGTCAGACCTTCCCGCTGGCCGAAGCGCGGGCGGCGCATGAGGCGCTGGAGGGTCGGCGGACGACCGGGGCGACGGTGTTAATTCCTTAGGCCAGATGCTCCCCCGCGTTGCGGGGGAGCTGTCGCGGAGCGACTGAGGGGGCTAATGCGGCGTATGCCCAGCTCGCCCCCTCCGGCCCTCCGGGCCACCTCCCCCGCTTTGCGGTGGAGGATCTTTCGAAATGCAAAAAAGGCCCCGGTTCGCTCCGGGGCCTTTCTCTTCTTCGACTGAGTCTGGCTGGACTCAGGTGTTCATCGACTGGAAGAAGTCGCCGTTCGTCTTCGACTGGCGCAGCTTGTCCAGCAGGAACTCGATCGCGTCCGAGGCGCCCATCGGGTTGAGGATGCGGCGCAGGACGTAGGTCTTCTGCAGCTGGTCGCGCGGGGTGATGAGCTCTTCCTTGCGGGTGCCGGACTTGAGCACGTCGATGGCCGGGAAGATGCGCTTGTCGGCCACCTTGCGGTCCAGGACGATTTCCGAGTTACCGGTGCCCTTGAACTCTTCGAAGATGACTTCGTCCATCCGGCTGCCGGTGTCGATCAGGGCCGTGGCGATGATCGACAGCGAGCCGCCCTCCTCGACATTGCGCGCCGCGCCGAAGAAGCGCTTGGGACGCTGCAGGGCGTTGGCGTCGACGCCGCCGGTCAGCACCTTGCCCGACGACGGGACCGTGGTGTTGTAGGCGCGGCCCAGACGCGTGACCGAGTCCAGCAGGATGACGACGTCGCGCTTGTGCTCGACCAGGCGCTTGGCCTTCTCGATGACCATCTCGGCCACCTGGACGTGACGGGTGGCCGGCTCGTCGAAGGTCGAGGCGATCACCTCGCCCTTCACCGTGCGCTGCATGTCGGTGACTTCTTCCGGGCGCTCGTCGATCAAGAGGACGATCAGGTAGCACTCGGGGTGATTGGTCTCGATCGACTTGGCGATGTTCTGCAGCATCACCGTCTTACCCACGCGCGGCGGGGCGACGATCAGGCAGCGCTGACCCTTGCCCAGCGGGGCGACGATGTCGATCACGCGGCCCGAGCGATCCTTCACGGTCGGATCGGGCAGCTCCATGTTCAGGCGCTCCTCGGGATAGAGCGGCGTCAGGTTGTCGAAGTGCACCTTGTGGCGCACGTTCTCGGGGCTCTCGAAATTGATCTTCGAGACGCTGGTCAGGGCGAAGTAGCGTTCGCCCTCGCGCGGCGAACGGATCGCGCCCTCGACGCTGTCGCCGGTGCGCAGGCCGTACTTCCGGATCTGCGACGGCGAGACATAGATGTCGTCCGGGCCCGGAAGATAGTTGGCTTCCGGCGAGCGCAGGAAGCCGAAGCCGTCCTGCAGCACTTCCATGGTGCCCGAGCCCGAGATCTCCACGCCTTCCTCGGCGAGGGTCTTCAGGATCGCGAACATCATGTCCTGCTTGCGCATGGAGTTGGCGTTCTCGACCTCGAAGGTCTCGGCGAACGCCAGCAGGTCGGCCGGGGATTTCTCCTTCAGCTCCTGCAGGGACATGGACTTCAGGCCCAGGGCCGCGACGGCGTCCGCGATGCTGGAGCCTTCGTCGTCGCCCTCGGCTTCCGCTTCGGTCTCAACCGAGGCTTCGGTGGCGACGTCGGCCGTATCGGCGACGGTGTCCTCGATGGTCGCCTCTTCGGCGCCCGGGATCTGGTCTTCGGTTTCTTCGGTCATGACAAGACTCAAGGGTGGGCGCGGTCTCCACGACGGAGTCCGGCCGGTAGAACTTCATGGGTCACGCCCGGTAGGGCCGGGACATGCGCGTCGATTGACGATGACGCGGATCGTTCGGGGAACGGACCTTGGAGCGGATCGCTCGCGGGGCGCGCCAGGACGGGCGCCGGTCCGTGAAAGGAAGAGGTCCGGCGAGGCCGAACCGATCGTCGATGCAAATCACGCGGCGGCCGGCGGGTCAAGCGCCCCAACCGCCTGGAAGGCCAATCAGTGGTTCAGGAACTTGGTCGTCACCGAGACGACGATCACGATCGCCAGCACGAATGGGATCTCATTGACCATCCGCCAGAACTTCTCCGAGCGGGGATATTCCCCCTTCTCGAACTTCTTGCGCGAGGCCGACAAGAAGCCGTGGAAGCCGTAGAGCCCGACCAGGGCGACCAGCTTGGTGGCCATCCAGGGCTCGAGCAGAAAACCCCAGCCGCGCATCTGGGCGTCGGCCAGGATCAGGCCCAGGCCGAACAGCGCCGTGGCGATCGAGGCGGGGTTGATGATCCCGCGCAGCAGACGCCGCTCCATGACCACGAAGGTCTCGGCCATCTCCGAGCCCGGCGCGGCCTTGCTGTGATAGACGAACAGCCGCGGCAGATAGAGCATCCCGGCCATGAAGGCGATCACCGACAGGATGTGTAAGCCCCGCACCAGATTGAAGTGCGCCACCAGGAAATCCATCACGCGGCAGCTCCTTCTCGGCACGGGCACTTCGACCACTCGGGTCCGCAGCGCCAACCGCAGGCCGGGGCGACGGATCCGGCGCGTTCGCCGAGCGCGTTGCGCACGGCGCTCGCCAGGCCGTCGATGAACTCAGGAGCGCCGCCCAGAGCCGGGACCCGGACATAGGGCGCGGCCCCGACCTCTTTCGCCAGCTCGGCGTATTCGTGATCGAGCTCGACCAGGGTCTCGACGTGCTCGGAGACGAAGGCGATCGGCGTGATCATCACGCCCTTGCCCTCGGCGCCGGCGCGACGGATCTCCTCGTCGGTCGAGGGGCCGATCCACTTCAGCGGCCCGACCCGGCTCTGGTAGCAGACGGTCCAGTCGATCCCGGCCGGCAGCTTGGCGGCGACGGCGGCGGCCGTGGCCTCGATCTGCTTCTGGTAGGGATCGCCGGCCAGGATGACCTTCTCCGGAAGACCGTGGGCCGAAAACAGCAGGCGGATATTGCTCGGCGAACCAGCCTTCTCCCAGGTCTCGCGGATCATCCGGGCGTGGGCGTCGACGAGACCGCCCTCGGTCGGATAGCAGCAGACCGTCGTCTCGGCGCCCGAGCCCTTGTAGGCCTTGCGCCACGCCTTCAGCGACGAGCCGGTCGTGGTGGTCGAAAACTGCGGATAGAGCGGCAGCAGCACCACCTCGTCCGGCGCGAAGGCCGCGACTTGGCGAGCGGTCTCGCCGGTCAGCGGATGCCAGTAGCGCATGGCGATGAAGCACTTGGCCTCGACGCCGGGCAGAGCGGCGGCCAGGGCCTTCTCCAGCGCCTCGGCCTGCTTCTGGGTTTCCGGCAGCAGCGGGGAGCCGCCGCCCATGATCGCGTAATTGGCCTTGGCCGTCTTCTCGCGGGTCGTCGAGATCAGCGCCGCCAGCGGATAGCGGATCAGCGCCGGAGCCCCGATGATCGCCGGATCCCGGAACAGGTTGAACAGGAACGGCCGCACGGCGCGCGGACCATCGGGTCCGCCGAGATTGAACAGGACGACGGCGAGCTTCTTGCTCACTTGGCCACCTTCTGTCCGGTTACCCGCTCCAGCACCGCCTCGACGTGCGCGATCGGCGTGTCCGGCAGGATCCCGTGACCCAGATTGAAGATATAGGGACCCTGGTTCCACTGTTCGAGCAGTTCGTCCACCCGCTTCAGCAGCGCGTCGCCGCCGGCGCGAAGCAGCAGCGGGTCCAGCGCGCCCTGGATGGTCTTGGTCTTCTGGATGGCTTGGCCCAGCTTGGCGCTGGCCTGGGTGTCGAGCGCCACGCCCTGCACCGGGACCTGCGCGGCGTAGCCCTCGACCAGGGCGCCGGCCCCGCGCGGGAAGCCGATGATCGGCACGGTGACGCCGCGGGCCCGCAGGCCCTCGACGATCTTCTTGTGCGGCTGGGTGACCAAGCGATCGAACAGCGGCTCGGACAGGCCCTCGGCCCAGCTCTCGAACAGTTTCACGGCCTGCGCGCCGGCGTCGACCTGCATGGCCAGGTAGTCGACGGTCGAGTCGACCAGCACCTGGATCAGGGCGTCCGTCGTCTCGGGGTTCTGGTAGGCGAAGGTCCGCGCGCCGCTACGGTCGCTGGAGCCCTTCTCGATCATGTAGGTCGCCACGGTCCAGGGCGCGCCGGCGAAGCCGATCAGGGCCTTCTCCGGATCGAGCGCCGAACGAACCCGGGTCAGCGTCTCCCCGACGAGCGATAGGGCCTTGCCCGCCTCACCGGCCTTTTCGGCCATGGACTCGACCGACGGCATCTCGCCAAGCTTCGGACCTTCGCCGGCCTCGAACCAGACCTTCTGGCCAAGAGCGCCCGGGATCAGCAGGATGTCGGCGAAGACGATGGCCGCGTCGAACGGAAACCGCCGCATCGGCTGCAGCGTGACCTCGGCCGCTTTCTCCGGATCGAAGCAGAAGCTGATGAAGTCCGGAGCCGTGGCGCGGACCGCGCGATACTCCGGCAGATACCGTCCCGCCTGACGCATGAACCAGATCGGCGGATGGGGGTGGGTCTCGCCGGAAAGCGCGGCGAGAAACTTCGGGGTCTGGCTGGGAGACTGGGAAGGCGACGTCATGGCTCGGGTTAAAGCCCGGCGCGGGCTTCGGCTCAAGCCCGGAGTCCTCTTAAGCCCTTTCTAACATATCTTAATAAGAAATTAGGATTTGGAAGAGGGAGCAGGAGGGCAACTGCAAACCGTGGAAAACCCTCGTCGCGGGCCTGACTCCCACACGCGATCGGCCTTTGCCCACAAGGCTCCGCACATGTGATTAACCCTCTGTTAATCCTGTGGACGTCCCGCCAGGGCCTTGAAGGTCTTAATGAAAACTTAATTAACGGCGGCGCGCGAAAGACCCTTCACGGGACTCTTCCCCCGACGGGGAGAACAACGATTCAGACTTCGGGGGATGCGGGTCGGGCCTGGGGATGATACGCGAGCAATGCGACCGTTGATCACAGCGGCGCCATGTCACGACGCATCTTGGGTCATTCGGCGCCCAGGCGTCCCCAGAGGCAGGGCAAGTGGTTAAACAACCGTTAACGGATGATCCACAGGAGAGTCACGGCGCCGGCGGCGAGGGTGAACGGTTGCCGCCGCGCTTTGCGACCTACTTCCACATCCATCTTGTGTCGGACTCCACGGGCGAGACCTTGAACGCGATGGCGCGCGCGGTCTGCGCCCGGTTCACCGACATCCTGCCGATCGAACATATCTACGCCCTGGTCCGTTCCACCCGGCAGCTGGAGCGCGCGCTGGTGGAGATCGCCGGCGCGCCGGGCGTGGTCATGCACACCATCGTCGATCCGGGCCTGCGCTCGGCGCTCGAGGAAGGTTGCCGCAAGCTGGAGATGCCCTGCATCGCCGCGCTCGATCCGGTGGTCAGCGCCATGTCGCGTTATCTGGGCGCGCGGATCTCCACCCGGGTCGGCGCCCAGCACGCCCTGACCAACGACTATTTCGACCGGATCGAGGCGTTGGACTACGCGATCGCCCACGACGACGGCCAGGGCGGCCAGGACTTGACCCAGGCCGACGTGATCCTGGTCGGGGTCTCGCGGACCTCCAAGACCCCGACCTGCATCTATCTGGCCCACCGCGGCGTGCGCGCCGCCAATGTGCCGCTGGTGCCGGGGCGTCCGCCGCCGCCCGAGCTGTTCGAGCTGAAGAACACCCTGATCGTCGGCCTGATCACCTCGCCTGACCGGCTGATCCAGATTCGCCGCAACCGCCTGCTCTCCCTGAAGGAGACCCGCGAGAGCGACTATGTCGACGCCGACGCCGTGCGCCAGGAGATCATCGCCGCCCGCCGCCTGTTCGAACGGCAGGGCTGGCCGGTGATCGACATCACCCGCCGCTCGGTAGAGGAGACGGCGGCGGCGGTGATCAACCTGCTGTCGGGCGGCCGCGGCAAGGTCGAGGTCCTGGGAGCCTGACGCCTGTGACGCTTACCCCGGTAACCCTGGCGTCCAAGAGCTCGGCCCGCCAGATGATCCTGAAGAACGCCGGCGTCGCCTTCGAGGCGGTCGGCTCCGGCGTCGACGAGGACGCCGCCAAGGCTGGCCTGCTGGCCGAGGCGGTCACGCCGCGCGACATCGCCGACGCCCTGGCCGAGATGAAGGCGGTCAAGGTCTCGGCCA
Source organism: Caulobacter sp. CCH9-E1 (assembly GCF_001556515.1). Taxonomy (GTDB): domain Bacteria; phylum Pseudomonadota; class Alphaproteobacteria; order Caulobacterales; family Caulobacteraceae; genus Caulobacter. The sequence continues at coordinate 26,089 of NZ_LSJA01000262.1, forward strand.
AGCGGCCGGGCCTGGTGATCGGCGCTGACCAGACGCTCGACCTGCGTGGCCAGCTGATCGACAAGGTCGACACGCTCGAAGAAGCGCGCGCCCGTCTGCTGGAACTGCGCGGCCAGGTTCACAAGCTGCACTCGGCCGTGGTGGTCGCCCGCGACGGTCAGCCGATCTGGCGGATCGTCGAGACCGCCAAGCTGTCGGTGCGGCCGTTCAGCGAGGCGTGGCTGGACCGATATATAGAGCGACGCGGCGAGGCCTTGCTGTGGTCGGTCGGCTGCTACGAGCTGGAGAGCGAGGGCGTGCAACTGTTCGACCAGGTCGACGGGGACTACTTCGCCATACTGGGTCTGCCCCTGGTCGGACTTCTGGATTGTCTGCGTCTCCACGGAGCCCTTGTGGCATGACTTCAACGAACTCGGGGACAATCTCCGGCGCGGCTGTCGTCGGCGGCGTCTGCGGCCAGCCGATCAAGCACTCGATGAGCCCGGTGCTCCACAACGCCTGGATCGCCGCGGCGGGCCTCGACGCGGCCTATGTGCCGTTCGCCCCGGCGGCCGAACGCTTCGAGGCCTTCGTCGACGGTCTGCGCGGCGGCGCGGTGCGCGGGGTCAATGTCACCATCCCGTTCAAGGAGCGCGCCCTGGCGCTGGCCGACACCGCCAGCGATCTGGCGAAGATGGCCGGGGCGGCGAACCTTCTGCTGTTCGCGCCGGACGGCTCGGTCCACGCCGACAACACCGACGGCCCCGGCCTGCTCGGCGCCGTCCAGGCGCAGGCGCCCGGCTTTGACGCCTCGGCCGCGCCGGTCGTGATCCTGGGCGCCGGCGGCGCGGCGCGCGGGGCGGTCGCCGCCCTGCTTCTGGCCGGCGCGCCCGAGATCCGGATCGTCAACCGCACCCTGGCCCGCGCCCAGGAGCTGGCCGACGCCTTTGGGCCCAAGGTGATCGCGGCCGAGGACGCCGCCCTGCCCGGCCTGCTGGCCGACGCGGGTCTGGTCATCAACGCCACCTCGTTAGGCCTGGGCGGCGGCGCTGGGCCGGCGGCGGATCTTTCGCTGACGTCGGAGACGGCCGTGGTCATGGACATGGTCTACAAGCCCCTGCGCACCGAGTTCCTGCGCCGCGCCGAGGCCGCGGGTCGTCGCACGGTCGATGGCCTGGAGATGCTGCTGCGCCAGGCCATACCCAGTTTCGAGGCGATCTATGGCGTCGCCCCCTCCCCCGCTGTCGATGTACGGGGCATGGCCCTGAAGCTCTTGGGTGAATCATGCTGATCCTGGGCCTGACCGGATCGATCGGGATGGGCAAGTCGACGACCGCGGCGATGTTCGAGGCCGAGGGCGTTCCCGTCTACGACTCCGACGCCGCTGTCCACGCGCTGTACGCCGCCGGCGGCGCCGCCGTCGCGCCGGTGGAGGCCGCCTTCCCGGGCGTGCTCACCGACGGGGCGATCGACCGGGCCAAGCTCAGCGCCAAGGTCGTCGGCAATCCCGAGGCCCTGGCCAAGCTGGAAGCGATCGTCCATCCGCTGGTCGGCGCCGACCGCATCAGCTTCTTCCAGAAGGCCCAGGCCGAGGGCCGCGACATCGTCGTGCTGGACGTGCCGCTGCTGTTCGAGACCGGCGGCGAGAAGAGCGTTCACAAGGTGGTCGTCGTCTCGGCCCCGCCCGAGGTGCAGCGCGCCCGCGTCCTGGCTCGCCCGGAGATGACGCCTGAGAAGCTCGAGGCGATCCTGGCCCGCCAGCTGCCCGACGCCGAAAAGCGCGCCCGCGCCGATTTCGTGATCGACACCGGTCAGGGCGTCGAGCACGCCCGCCAGCAGGTCCGCGACCTTCTGACTCTGTTGAGAACTTCCGGCTCTGCTTGAAGGCGGAGTCGAACCGGCTCAAAGAAGGACCATGGCCCGCGAGATCATCCTCGACACCGAAACCACCGGCTTCGATCCCAAGACGGGCGACCGCCTGGTGGAAATCGGCTGCATCGAAGTGGTCGACTTCATGCCGACCGGCCGCTCGTTCCACGAATATTGCGACCCGCTGCGCGACATGCCGGCCGAGGCCGAGAAGGTTCACGGCCTGTCCAGCGCCTTCCTGGCCGGCAAACCCAAGTTCCACGAGATCGCCGACCGCTTCGTCGAGTTCGTCGGCGACAGCGTCGTCGTCGCCCACAACGCCGCGTTCGACCGGCAGTTCGTCAATTTCGAGCTGGAGAAGTGCGGCCGCGCCCCGATCCATGAGGACCGCTGGGTCGATACGCTGGCGATGGCCAAGAAGCGCTTTCCGGGCATGTACAACTCGCTCGACGCGCTGTGCAAACGCTTCAAGATCAGCCTGGAAAGCCGCGACAAGCACGGCGCCCTGATCGACGCCCACCTGCTGGCCGAGGTCTATCTCGAGCTGCAGGGCGGCAAGGAACGGGCCCTGGAGCTGACCCATGTGGTCGAGACCCTGGCCATATCGGCCGCCGTCCAGGGCTCCTACGGCGCCCGCGCCCGCCCGCTCGCCCCGCGTTCGACCGACGCCGAGCGGGAGGTCCATGCCGCCTGGGTTCGCAAGAACCTCAAGGAGCAGGCCTTGTGGATCAAGTTTGGCGTCGTTTCCGCTGAAGGGTAAGCCGCTCAGGTCACCGCCCGGTTCACGCCATGGCGTCCTCGTCTGAAAGGTTGACGGACCCAGAGTCCGTCAGCTTAAAGACTATAATACATATAACCGCGATCTTCGAAGCTGATCCGAGGACCTGAGGCCGAATTTGGTCATCAAGTAGGTCATATTGTCGCGCCTCATGATGTATTAATCACGAATTCACCGGCCGAGCCGATCAACTTCGCCCAACAGTTCTGGATATCTCAGAAACGGGGCGATCTCTCGTGCGAAAATTATTCTCCGTAACTCTGCTGGCTGCCTCGATGATGGCCAGTGTCGCCGCCGCCCAAGAGGCGCCGGCGTCGGACGCCGCTTCGCTCGAGGAGCTGAAGGCGCAGATCAAGGTCATGCAGGAGCGTCTCCAGTCGCTGGAGACCAAGGCCGCCGCCAAGCCCGCGGCCGCGCCGGCGCCCGCCACCCAGATCAAATGGGAAGGTTCGCCCCGCTTCACGGACGCCAGCGGCGCCACGTTCAAGCTGCGCGGCCGCGTGATGCTGGATGGCGTCAACGTCAATGTCGATCGCGACAACGCCCCCTCTTACAAGGCGCGCCAATATCGGGCCCGCCAGGTGTTCCTGGGCGCGGAAGGCGCGTTCGGCCAGTGGGCCTATCGCATCGAAGGCGGCGCGGCCAACGGCGGCGCCTGGGGCTGGGACGACGCGGTCATCGAATACAAGACCAAGAGCGGCGTGCTGCTCACCTTCGGCAACCAGAAGATCACCGGCCTTGAGAACCTCACCTCGATCAAATCCATCACCTTCATGGAGCGGGGCCCGTTCGGCGATCTGAACGACAATGGTTTCGTGCTGGCCGCCCAGGTCACCAAGGTCGGCAAGAACTGGTCGCTGCGCGGCGCGCTGCAAGGCGACACGATCAACAAGGCCGATGTCTCTTCGGGCGCCTATGACGCCAACAACGCCAAGGAGCGCTCGGGCTTCGCGGCTCGCGGCACTTGGGCGCCGGTGATGACCCCCACCGACACCGTTCACCTGGGCGCCTCGGTGCGCCACCGCGAGACCGGCGGCGAGGCGGGCTTCACCTATGCGGCCACGGCGAACACCGCCTACAAGCCCCAGACCTCGACCGGCGGCGTGCTGCTGTCGACTGGCGCGGTCGGCAAGAGCGACACCACGGTGGGCGCTGAAGCGGCCTGGGCTCACAAGAACGTTTCGGTGCAGGGCGAGATCGCCCGCATCAAGGTCAACCGCGTGGCCACGACCCGAAGCGCGGCCAACGGCGGTCCGGACTTCAACATCGTCACGGGCTACGCCTCGGTCAGCTGGTTCCCGACCGGCGAGACGCGCCCGTACAGCGCGGCCGGCCACTTCGGCAAGATCAAGATCGCGCACCCGATCGACAAGGGCGGCATGGGCGCCTTCGAACTGGCGGGCCGCTACGACTACGCCGACCTGACCAAGATGAGCCCGAACGCCGTGACCGCCCTGGCCAGCCAGCCGGGCCTGGCGACGGCCGGCACCTACAAGGGCCTGACCGCGGGCGTGAATTGGTATCCCCAGAACAACGTCCGCTTCATGGCGAACGTCACCAAGGCCAAGGTCAACAATCGCCGCATCGGCGCGATCGAGAACGACGCCGACGTGACGGTCGTCCAAGCTCGCATGCAGATCGAATTCTAGCTCTATCCTTCATAAAATCTCGGCGGTCTGGAGACCTGGATGTCGTTCCTGAAGAACATCTCGATCCGTAACAAGATCATGCTGTCGTTTGGCCTCTTGCTGGCTGCGGCCGTGGCGATGATCGTCAGCGTCTTCCTGCAGCTCACGGGCATGCAGCAAGCCATCCGGCTGAACGATGAGAGCAAGTCGATCATCGATCAGACCCAGACCGCGGAGAAGAACATCCTGCGGGTGAACTCGCAGATGCGCGGGATTCTGCTGACCGGCAGCGTCAAGTACATGGCCTCTTACGACGAGGGCCTGAAGGGCTTCGACGACGCCATCGCCAAGCTCGATTCCTTCAACCTGACCGATAAGGAAAAGGCCGACCTGGCGAAGGTCAAGGCCGACACCAAGATCTGGCTGGACACCTACGGTCGGCCGCTGACCATGGCCGGGCTGGATCCCGCCCGCAAGGAGGAGGGCCGTCAGATCCTGACGGACGCCGGCGAAAAGGCCCGAGTGACCCACATCATCAAGCGGATCGGGGTGATCCGCTCGACCGAGCAGGCGCGAATGGCCATGCGCGAGGACGCCCAGCACAAGGCGATCTTCTCGTCGGTCGCCATGCTGATCGGCGGCGGCCTGGGCCTGGTCGTCATCGCCGTGGGCATGGGCTGGCAGCTGACGACCCTCGTCGCCGCGCCCGTCGGCCGCATGACCCAGTCGATGCTGCGTCTGGCTGACGGCGACTTCGACGTCGAGACGCCCGACCGCGACCGCGCCGACGAGGTGGGTTCGCTGTCGCGGGCGTTCGAGACGTTCAAGGAAAACAGCCTCAAGGCGATCCGCCTCGAGAAGGAAACCGGCGCCATGCGCGAGGCCGGAGAAGCCGAGCGCGCCAAGACCGAGGCCCAGCGCGCCCGGGAAGCGGCCGAGGATCGCGCGGCGATCGAGGCGCTGGGCAAGGGCCTGCACGCCCTGTCGACCGGCGACCTGACGCACCGGATCACCGAACAGCTTTCGCCCAAGACCGGGCAGCTGAAGGACGACTTCAACGCCTCGATCGCCAAGCTTGAGAACGTGATGTCGGGCGTCCGCCACGCCGTCATGACCATCAGCGGCGGGGCGCGTGAAATCTCGGCCGCCTCGGACGACCTGGCGCGCCGCACCGAGCAGCAGGCCGCCAGCCTGGAAGAGACGGCCGCGGCGCTGGAAGAGATCACCGCCACGGTCAACAAGACCGCCGAAGGCGCGGGCTTCGCCCGCTCGGCCGTCAGCGGCGCCAAGACCGACGCCGAGAGCGGCGGCCAGATCGCCGAGCGCGCGGTCGCGGCCATGAGCGAGATCGAAAGCTCGTCCAGCCAGATCAGCCAGATCATCGGCGTGATCGACGAGATCGCCTTCCAGACCAACCT
>NZ_LSJA01000263.1 GCF_001556515.1 Caulobacter sp. CCH9-E1
GGCCCGCCCCGGTGCCGAGATTGATGTTCACCGCCGACTGCGCCGTGACGCCGGCCGCGGCCATGGCGCAGTCGGCGGTGAACATCAATCTCGGCACCGGGGCGGGCCTGACCGACCGCGTGGTGCAACTGGTCGCGCTGATGACCGTGCTGTCGCTGGCGCCGTCGATCGTGATCATGACCACCTCGTTCGTGCGGATCGTGGTGGTCCTGGGTCTGCTGCGCACCGCCATCGGGGTGCAGTCCAGCCCGCCGAACCCGGTCATCATCAGCTTGGCGCTCTTCCTGACCGCCATCGTCATGGGGCCGACCTTCGAGCGCTCCTACGACGCCGGCATCAAGCCCCTACTCGACAAGCAGATCGAGCTGCCCGAGGCCTTCGACGCCGCCAGCGGCCCGGTGAAACAGTTCATGCTCAGCCAGGTCGATCGCGACGACCTGGCCCTGTTCGTCCGCCTCTCCAAGATCCCGCAGCCGAAGACCGCGGCGGAAACGCCGATCAAGGTCGTCACGCCAGCCTTCATGATCTCGGAGCTGAAGCGCGCCTTCCAGATCGGCTTCCTGCTGTTCATCCCCTTCCTGGTCATCGACCTCGTGGTCGCCAGCGTGCTGATGAGCATGGGCATGATGATGCTGCCGCCGGCGACCATCAGTCTTCCGTTCAAGCTGATCTTCTTCGTGCTAGTGGACGGCTGGCGACTCGTCGCCGGCAGCCTCGTCGAGAGCTTCCAGCGCGGCGGGGCGGGTTAGCGCCTTTCCTACAAGACCCAGAAGACGACCATGACGGTATTTGTTCTCGGCTCCATCAATCTCGACGCGGTCGCGCGGGTCGATGACCTGCCCCGCCCGGGCGAGACCGTGGCTGGCCGATCGCTGGAGCTGTTCCTGGGCGGCAAGGGCGCCAACCAGGCCGTGGCGGCGGCGCGAATGGGCGCGCCCACGCGCCTGATGGGCGCGGTCGGCCGGGATGACAGCGGCGCGAGCCTGAAGACCAAGCTGACGGGCTATGGCGTTCAGGTCGGCGACGTGGTGGAGCTTGAGGACGCCCCCACCGGCCAAGCCCATGTCTGGGTCAGCGCCAGCGGCGAGAACATGATCGTGGTCACCTCGGGCGCCAACGCGCTGGTGACGCCCCAGCAGGTGGCCGGCGCCACGCTGGAGGGCCAACGGGTCCTACTCTGCCAACTGGAAACGCCGCCCACCGCGATCGAGGCCCTGTTCCGCGCCGGCGCCGCCAAGGGCGCCCTGCGTATCCTGAACGCCGCGCCCGCCCTGCCCCAAGGCGCGGCGCTGTTCCCGCTGACCGACATCCTGATCCTGAACCAGACCGAGTTGGCGACCTACGCCAAGCTCGACCACGAGCCCGTGCGGCTGGAGGATGTCTCCCTGGCCGCGCGCAAGCTGATGAGCCGTCCGGACCAGACCATCATCGTCACCCTCGGCGCGGCCGGCGTCGCGGGCGTTCGGCGCGACGAGGCGTTCCTGGTCGAGGGACGAAAGGTCAAGGCGATCGACACGGTCGGCGCGGGAGACTGCTTCTGCGGCGCTCTGGCCGCGGGCCTGGCGGCCAACATGGAACTGCGCGACGCGGTCGAGATGGCGAACGCCGCGGCGGCGCTATCCGTGCAGAAGTCCGGCGCGGCGCCGTCCATGCCGAACCGGCGCGAGGTCGAGGCCTTCCTGAAGGGGTAGGCTCTAGGCCGCGCGGATGCCGGAATTGCTCTCGGCCTGGGCGCCGACCACCGCGTCGTAGCCCAGGATCATGTCGACATCCTTGCCATTGCTGGCCAGCGGCAGGCGCAGCCACAGGATCGACATGTGCGGCGCGCCGCGCCAGGCCAGGCTGTGGACGCCGACGCCCGGACGACGCTCGTCGACCACCTTGTCCAGCTCCTTGCGCCAATACTCGGCGGCGGCGGTGTTGTAGACTTCCGTCAGGCTCTTGCCGGTGATCTCACGACCGTAGACGCCATAGAGACCGGTGCCGGCCAGGCGCAGGCGGTAGTCGCGCGGCTCGCGCATGACGTCGATCAGGCTGACCGTGGGCAGCAGGCGCTTCATGTTGGACGGATGCAAGTCCACGCGGCCAGGGAGGCCAGCCCCCCGACGGAGGGACGCCCAATAGGCGAACATCTCCTGATGAGCGCGCGCCGCCGTGGCGGATGCGCTCAATTGCGCGGACATCTTCAGAGTCCCCAACAAGCCTTTGGAATCACTTCGATTCACTATCGCTTAAGGATCGAATCGCGGGCAAGTGAAAAAGGGCCTCCGCGACAAGATTTCCTTAAAGAGTCAACAGAAACGGAAACGCCCGCCGTCCGGGTTCGGACGACGGGCGTTGCGGGCCGGAAAGCCTCCTTCCGGTCAAGCTTTTGTTCGGACTCGACTATTTACCCTTGCGCGCCGGCTTCCGGCCGCCTTGGCCCAGGCCCATCTGCTTGGCCAGGTTCGAACGCGCCTCGGCGTAGTTCGGAGCGACCATCGGGTAATCCTTGGGCAGGCCCCACTTGGCGCGATAATCCTCGGGTGTCATGTCGTACTTGGTGCGCAGGTGGCGCTTCAGCGACTTGAACTTGCGGCCGTCTTCCAGGCAGATCAGATAATCCGGCGTGATCGAGCGCTTGACCGGAACCGCGGGCTCCTTGGGCGGCGCGGGCGGCTCGGCGGCCGGCGAACCCACGGTGGCCAGGGCTTGGTGCACTTGCTTGATCAAAGCGGGCAAGTCGGCGGTCGCGACCACGTTGTTGCCGACATAGGCGGAGACAATACCCGCCGTCATCTCAATCAGATCGGATTGATCTTCCATATGGCCTCGCCCGTCGACAATCGTTTTGCTGATACGGACTGATTCCCACACCAGTCGAGGGACGCATACAAACATTGCATGCCTCGATCAATACGGACCAATCAAGATAACGGCTGTTAAAACCCAGTGTTTAAAATCCCAGCGGGCTTTAGGAATGAATGTGTAAGCTGGGTTGAGTTCCTGAACCCTGCACAGCTCGATAATCGAAAAACGGCGATATTCCGACGTTAACGTCCGAAATCGCGAGACAGCGCTAACATAGGGGTGCGCTGTGAGGCCGAGTATTCGTCGAGGGCGATTTCATCGTCTTGTCTCATCGCCTTCAATAGCGCGGGCGAGAGGCCAGAGCTGAGCGACCAGTCCCAATAGCGCAGGACGGTCTGGGCGCGATCGATCGCGATTGCGTCATAGGTCGCCAGGGCGCGTTCGAGCGCATGATCCGTCACGCCCGCCCGGTCCGCCTCTCTCCGGCCTAGCCCGCGCCAGAGGCCGCGGAGCGCCGTTCGCGGCAGACCGGCGGCCTTGCAGAGGATCGCCAGCGGCTCTCCGCCTGGATCCGTAAAGATCTTGGCGCCCGTGATCGGCTTCAGCCCGACGAGATAGGAGATCTCCTCGCCAATCTCCGGCGTCAATCCGGCTTCGGCCGCCGCGACCGCGACCTCCAGGCTGGCGAACGGACTCTTGCGGGCCGCCTCGAGATTGCGCTGGCGTCGCCCGATGAAGTCACGCGCCTTACGCGACAGCATGTCTTCCGGCGCCGCCGTTTCGGCCTCGTCGATAAGATCGGCGACGGCGTCTTGCAGGATGTCCCGGGGGATCGCGAACCGCCGCAGAATGCTCAGGCGGGTCTCGGCGTCGGCCCACCAGAACAGGACATAGGCATGGCTTGGCCGCAGTTCGGTCCGCCGCAGCAACAGCGCCGCAAGATGCGGCGCGTCGCGGCTGGCCGCGACCAGATGCTCGACGCCGTGGTGGCTGAACCGGGCCAGGTCGTTGCGCAGCAGCGCTTCGGCTACGGCCTCCTCGTCCATGTCGATCAAGGCGTCGGTGACAATCTCGTTGACGCCGGGCCGCTGGGCGATCAAGCGGCGGTGCTCGGGACCGGCCTGGTAGAGGCAAGCGATCAGGTCGGCGTCGCCGAGGTGGGCCGCCGCCTCCAGCAACGGCCGCGCCACCGACAACGCATCGCGCAGCAGCACGCGGACCAGCGGCCCCGGCGGATCGGCCATCCGCGCCAGGCGCCTGGCCACCCGCTCACGCTCGACAAGGCTTGCGTCGCGCAACAGCTCCAGCAGGAGATCGCTGGTCATGGCCCGCTCGAAGGCGTTGATCCGGCTGGCCGGCAGGCAGACCACGTCAGCCAGACGCTTGAGCAGAGTCGCGCGGGCGCGGGACGCGAACGCCTCCGCCCGCGCCTCGTCCGACATGGAAATCGGCGACGGCTCGCTCATCGTCTTCAGCAGACCATTTTAGCCTTAACGCGCGATGAGCGAAGGGCGCACCACCCGGCGGCGGGCGCGAAAGGCGCGAGCGCCTAATGCTTCAGTAGCCCCCTAGGGCGCGCCCGCTGTTCCGGAGGTCGGGTCGCTCGGACCGGTGGCCGCCGGGTCGCAGGGGCGACCCAACTGGTGAAATTGATCGAGAATACACATGACGGCCAAGCCTCGATCGCTGAGCCTGTAGTCTGTCTGTCTTGGGAAGCCCGTCCCGGCGGTCCTGATCACCAGGCCATATTTCACCATGCCGCCGAGCCGCTCGGTCAGCACCTTGGCTGAAATTCCCGGTAGGCGCTCGGCAAGCTCCGTGTAGCGCAACGTCTCGCCTGACAGTTGCCAAAGCAGCACCGCGCTCCAGCGATGTCCAAGAAGGTGGAGCCACTCCTCGGCCGGACAGTCCGCATGATGGCGTACGGTCGGCGCCTTGAGCCGCTGGCCGTCAGCTATCGCCGCCACGCTCATTCTTCCCATTTGGATAGTAATGGGGGGGGCATGGATAAAAGATAACCTCCAAAGAATTACGGGGAAAAACGTGTACAAGGTCCATGCACCGGAGGCGATGAATCACACGTTTGTTATGGCATTTAACAATAGAAAAATAGATATAATTTTATCTCTTTACGCGGACGATGCGGTATTAGTCACTGACAGCGCCAGGCAGTCACTATTTGGTAAGGAATATATTCAAAAAAGTATCGAATATTTACTCAATATATCCGACGCAATGACTTCGCGAGATACGTTGTGTATGCCGCATAAGGACTTGGCACTTTTACGCGCGGACGTAGACCTGAGGTTGGGGCGACAAATCATCTCAACGCATACGATGAGTGCGCTGATACGCCGGGAGCCGAACGGCCATTGGCTCTACGCCGGCGCCACGCTCCCCTAGACTTGAAGCTGTATTGGGCGACGGCGCGTGGCGATCCAATCGCTCCGCTAGAGCGCCTTGCGACCTGACCGCGCCAGCGCGCTGGCCTGAAGCCTGAGGATGATCATAGAAAGCCCTGCGGCTATCCATCCGATGGACGCGCGCGGCTGTGACGCGGCGACGGCTCGATCCGCGCCCCTCGTCACTTAAGTCATTGAACCTTATGCGCCATCGCAAGACTCCTTTTCAGAAGCCCGCGATCAGCGACCTCGCTCCGACGCGAGATTCCGTCGAGCGCGCCCCCTAGCGGAACTCGGGGTCGACCCATTCCGGCCAGATGTCCGGCAGGTCGCTGGAGACCTTGTTCGGATAGACCGGCGCGCGCTTTTCCAGGAACGAGGTCACGCCCTCCTTGGCGTCGCCCGACGCGCCGCGCGACTGGATCGCCCGGCTGTCGGCCTTGTGCGCCTCCATCGGATGCGCCGCGCCCGCCATGCGCCAGAGCAATTGGCGGGTGATGGCGACCGAGACCGGGGCGGTGTTATCGGCGATCTCGCGGGCCAGGGCGCGGGCGGCGGGCAACAGGTCCTCCGGCGCGTGCAGCGAGCGGACGAGACCGCGCTCCAGGGCCTCCTGGGCGGGGAACACCCGGCCTGTGTAGCACCACTCCAGCGCCGTCTGCAGACCCACGAGGCGCGGCAAGAACCACGACGACGCCGCCTCGGGATTGATCCCGCGCCGCGCGAAGACGAAGCCGAACTTGGCCTCGGTCGAGGCCATGCGGATGTCCATCGGCAGCTGCATGGTGACGCCCACGCCGACCGCCGCGCCGTTGATCGCCCCGATGATGGGCTTGAGGCTATCGTACATGCGCAGAGTCACCCGCCCGCCGCCGTCGCGATAGATGTCGCCGACCTTGCCCTCCTCGCGCTCCAGGGCTTGCGGCGCGGAACGATCGAAGGTCGCCCCGCCTCCGCCAAGGTCCGCGCCAGCGCAGAAGGCCCGGCCCGCGCCCGTGACGATCACGGCCTTCACGGCGTCGTCGGCGTCGGTGATGTCGAACACCTCGATCAGGTCCTTCATCATCCGCGCGGTGAAGGCGTTCATCCGGTCAGGACGGTTCAGGGTGATCGTCGCGATCCCGTCCTCGACGTCGTACAGCAGGGTCTCGAAAGTCGGCTTCGACATGGCGTTGGCCTCCCGGCGGTTCTTTTAAACGATCGTATGATCTCGTGACGGCCCGACACAAGGCCCCGCTTTGGGGAGCCTGCGGCGGCGCGTCGCGACGCCAAGCTGGGCAAGCTGAGCCATTGTCCTTTGGCCCGGCCCCCTACCGGGCGCTCGTCCCAGCGCCGGCGCGAAGCCCCCCTTCGCGTCCGGCGCTTCTTTCATCAGCCTCGCTTGACGCCCAGCTTGCTGATCGCGTGCACGAAGTTGTTCGGCGCGATCTCGATGTCGCCCGTCCAGGTCAGATCGGGGAAGCGGGCCAGGATCTGGCGATAGGCCTCCTCCAGCTGGATCTGGGCCACGCGCTTGCCGACGCAGGTGTGCGGGCCGTAGCCGAAGGCGATGTGCTTTCCGGCGTTGGCGCGGCTCACGTCCAGTTGGTCGGGGTTTTCGAACATCGCCGGATCGCGGTTGGCCGCGCCGTAGTACATGATGACCTTCTCGCCCTCGCGGATGCGCTGGCCGCTGACCTCGACGTCGCGCGTGGCCGTACGGCGCATGTAGATCACCGGGCTGACCATGCGGATGAACTCGTCGACCGCGCCGGGCAGCAGCGAGGGATCAGCGATCAGCCGCTGCTTCTGCTCGGGGAATTCCGTCAGCAGCTTCATCACGCCCGACAGGGTGTTGCGGGTGGTGTCGTTGCCGGCGAAGACGATCAGCAGCCACGAGCCGTCCAGGTACTCGTCCGAGAGCAGCGCGCCGTCGACCTGGGCCCGCGCGATGGCGGTCATCAGATCCTCTTTCGGATCTTGCCGCCGCTTGTGCAGCATGGTCCGGCCGTACTCGAACATCTCCTCGACGTTGTTGTTGAAGTCCATGACGAACTGCATGAGCTCCAGCGTCGGCTGCATCGGCGCGTTGGCCTGCTTGACCGCCAGGTCCTGGGCGCGCTCGAGGTAGTGCATCCAGGTCAGGAACTTGGGACGGTCCTCGGGCGGCACGCCCAGGATCTCGCATAGCGTGAACAGCGGCAGCACCGATGAGAAGTGCTCGACCATGTCGATCGCCGCCCCGCCCGCCAGCTTCGGCTCCATCTCGTCCAGCAGCCGCGTGACCTCGGCCTTCACCCGCTCGGTCAGGCCGCGCAGATAGGCCGGGGTGAAGTAGGGCATATGCTCTCGGCGCAGCTGCAGGTGATGCGGCGCGTCCATGTTGATCATGGTGTCCATCGAGGCGCGGAACAGCAGCGCATGGCGCTTCTCCGGCGCGCCCATCGACATCAGGATGCCGCCGCGCTGCGACGAGAAAGTCTCGGGATCGCCGTTGACGCGGTGGACGTCATCGTAGCGCGTCAGGGCCCAGAAGCCCGGCCCGTCGAACGGCTCGGGATGCCACATGACCGGCGCCTGCTCGCGCATCCTCGCGAAGTCGGCCCAAGGCTGCCCCTTGGTGAAGCGGAAGATGTCGGCCAGGTCGACGCCCTTCAGCGTCGGATAGGTCGGGGGCGCTCCCGGGCCGGCCACGCCATCCACCACCGTCTGGCTGATCAGGTCCATCACGCGTCTCCCTGGAACATTGTTATGCGCCGACGATAACGCGGAAAGACGTCGCGGGAACGGCGCCGCGACGGCAACTTGCGCGATCCCCGAACCTGGGCGCATGCTCCCAACTGAACACTGATCACGCGGACATAAGCGGACAGTGCCACCGGGTTTGTAACAACCCGGATCAAAGAAAAAACGAGCGCGCACAATCGCGCTCTTGGGAGAGAGACGATGACCGGGATCATCGAGGCCGACTACGTCATCGTGGGCGCGGGCTCGGCGGGCTGCGTGCTGGCCGCGCGGCTGTCCGAGGGCGGCAAGTTCAAGGTCCTGCTGCTGGAGGCCGGCGGCGACGACCGGCCGACCAAGAACCTGTCCCAGTTCGCCTCGAACCTGATGATCCACATCCCGGTCGGCTACTCGTCGACGCTGAAGGATCCCAAGGTCAATTGGCTGTACACCACCGAGCCGGACCCCGGCACCGGCGGCCGCAGCCACGTCTGGCCGCGCGGCAAGGTGCTGGGCGGCTCGTCCTCGATCAACGGCCTGCTCTACATCCGCGGCCAGCACGCCGACTATGACGGCTGGCGGCAGCTGGGCTGCGCGGGCTGGGGCTGGGACGACGTCGCCCCCTATTTCCGCCGGGCCCAGCACCAGGAACGCGGCGAGTGCGACTGGCACGCCACCGGCGGGCCGCTGAACGTCTCGGACGTGACGACCAAACACCCCGTCTCTGACGCCGTGATCGCCGCGTGCGAGCAGGCCGGCATCCCGCGCAACGACGACGTCAACGCCGGCGCGCAGGAAGGCGCGACCTACTACCAGCTGACGGTCAAGAACGGACAGCGCTGCTCGGCGGCGGTGGCCTATCTGCATCCGGCGATGAACCGACCCAACCTCCAGGTCGAGACCAACGCCCTGGCCGGCCGCATCCTGTTCGAGGGCAAGCGCGCGGTCGGCGTCGAGTTCCGTCAGAACGGCGTCAAGCGCGTGGCCATGGCCCGGGCGGAAGTGATCCTGGCCGGCGGCGCGATCAACTCGCCCCAGCTGCTGCAGCTGTCGGGCGTCGGCCCCGGCGAGCTTCTGAACCGCCATGGGATCGAAGTCGTCGCCGACCTGCCCGGCGTCGGCGAGAACCTGCAGGACCACTACGTGATGAGCGTGCGCTATCGCCTGAAGGCGGGCGTGGTCTCGGTCAACGAACAGAGCAAGGGCGGCCGCCTGGCCGGCGAGGCCCTGAAGTACCTCTTCCAGCGCAAGGGCCTGCTGACGCTGTCGGCGGCTCACATCGCGGCGTTCTGTAAATCCCGTCCGGATCTCGCGGGACCGGATATCCAGTTCCACATCCTGCCCGCGACCATGGACCTCGATAAGCTGGTCAACGAGCAGAAGATGGAGCTGGAGGCCGCGCCGGGCCTGACCATCGCGCCGTGCCAGCTGCGCCCGGAAAGCCGCGGTCACATCCGCATCAAGTCGCCGGACCCGAGCGTCTATCCCGCCATCTTCGCCAACTACCTGGCCGATCCTCTGGACCAGGAAGTCGCCGTGGCGGGCCTGAAGTGGGCCCGCAAGATCGGCGAGGCGCCGGCGCTGGCGCCTTACGTCGACCACGAGATGGACCCCGGCGCGGCGGTCGCCAGCGACGCCCAGCTCTTGGAATTCGCGCGCTTGGCGGGCTCGACCATCTACCACCCGGTCGGCACCTGCCAGATGGGCCACGGGCCGATGGCGGTCGTCGATGATCAGCTGCGCGTGCGGGGCCTGGAAGGCCTGCGCGTGGTCGACGCCTCGGTCATGCCGCGCCTGGTTTCCGGCAACACCAACGCCCCCACCATCATGATCGCGGAGAAGGCCTCGGACATGATCCGCGAGGCGGCGAGGACGGCGGTCGCCGCCTAGCACCAAACCCGTGTCATCCCGGACGGCCCGCAGGGCCGATCCGGGACCCAGGGGGTGACAGAGCGCGGTGCGCACCGCCCCTGGGTCCGGCTCTACGCTCCGCTTCGGCCGGGATGACACATCGAAATAGCGTGAGAAGCAGACGCAAAGGCCCTGATATGCACCCCTTCCACCACGCCCAGAACCAGGCCGACAAGGCCGCCTACATCATGGCCGGCTCCGGCGAGACGGTGACCTATGGCCAGCTGGACGCCCGCTCGAACCAGGGCGCGCACCTGTTCCGGTCGCTGGGCCTGCAACGCGGCGACGTCATCGCCCTGATGATGGAGAACAACGCCCGCTACTTCGAGATCGCCTGGGCCGCCCAGCGCGCGGGGCTCTATTTCGTCTGCGTCTCGACCAAGCTGACGGCGGGCGAGGCCCAGTACATCCTTGAGGACTGCGGGGCCAAGGTCTTCATCACCTCGCCGGCCATGGGGCCGCTCATCGACGAGATCGCCAAGGCGCTGCCGAGCTTGACGCTCTACGCCGTCGGCGGGGCGCATGGTCCCTACGCCGACTTCGAGGCCGCCCGCGCGCCGATGCCGACGACGCCGATCGCCGACGAGAGCGCGGGCTCGGACATGCTCTACTCGTCGGGCACCACGGGCCGCCCCAAGGGCGTGAAGCCGGCGCTCAGCGACCAGCCGATCGACGCGCCCCACGCCCTGCAGATGATGGCCCAGGGCCTGTTCGGCTTCACCGGCGACAGCGTCTATCTCTCGCCCGCGCCGCTGTACCACGCCGCCCCGCTGCGCTGGTGCATGGTCGTCCACAAGCTGGGCGGCACGGTGATCGTGATGGAGAAGTACGAGCCCGAGGCCGCGCTCTCCCTGATCGAGAAATACAAGGTCACCTGCGGCCAGTTCGTGCCGACCCACTTCGTGCGGATGCTGAAGCTGCCCGAGGAGGTCCGGGCCAGGTACGACGTCTCGTCGATGACGTCGGCGATCCATGCCGCCGCCCCCTGCCCCGTGCCGGTCAAGGAGCAGATGATCGCCTGGTGGGGCCCGGTGATCTACGAATACTACGCCGGCACCGAGGGCAACGGCTTCTGCTGGATCAACTCGCAGAACTGGCTGACCCACAAGGGCAGCGTCGGCCAGGCGGTGCTGGGCGAGCTGCGCATCTGCGACGAGAACGGCGACCCGCTGCCGCCCCGGACGGAAGGCACGGTCTACTTCGCCAACGGCCCGGCGGTGAACTACCACAACGCTCCGGAAAAGACGGCCGAGAGCTATAACAAGCACGGCTGGACCACGCTGGGCGACGTGGGCTGGGTCGACGAGGAGGGCTATCTGTACCTCACCGACCGCAAGAGCTTCATGATCATCTCGGGCGGGGTGAACATCTATCCGCAGGAGATCGAGAACCTGCTGATCACCCATCCCAAGGTCGCCGACGCCGCCGTGGTCGGCGCGCCCTGCGAGGAGATGGGCGAGAAGGTCGTGGCGGTCATCCAGCCCATGAACTTCGGCGACGATCAGGTCGCCCTGGCCGAGGAGCTGATGACCTTCGCCCGCGCCAATCTCAGCCACGTGAAATCGCCGCGCCGCATCGACTTCATGGCGGAACTGCCCAGGCACCCGACCGGCAAGCTCTACAAGCGGCTGATCCGTGATGCGTACTGGGGGAAGGGTGAGAGCAGGATCGTTTAGGGTCACCCTTTTTGTTGATTTCAAAGCCAATTGCCACCACTTTATCCAAGTGGTGGCAAAGGTGATGTCGTGGCCCTTCAGCGCCTTCCTCTGGCGATCCATACCAACGTCGCCGAATTGCTGGATCAGCTCCGGGCGGCGGGCGTCGCCGAGTTCGGAGACGGCGTCAGCTTCTTGCGCCGCGAGCGCAAGGGCCGCTTCTATTGGTACGCCCGGGCCAGGCAGGTCGAAGGCCAGCGCCCCGAACGCTACCTAGGCCCCGAGACCCCTACGCTGCTGGAGACGATCCAGCGCGCTCAGTCGGCGAAGGGCGCCGCCGACGGCCGCCGGATGCTGGTTCGAACCCTCCGCGCGGCGGGCCTCCACGCGCCCGACGATCGCACGGGCCGAATTCTAGACGCCTTGGCCCGGGCCGGCGTCTTCCGCTTACGCGCCGCCGTCGTCGGCACGGTCGCCTTCCAGACCTACGGCGCGGCGCTCGGCTTTGTGCTGCCGTCGCGGGCGGTGCGGACGGGCGACCTGGATATCGCCCAGGACTACGGCGTCTCGGTCGCGATAGACGACGGGCTGGATCGGTCGTTCCTCGACGTCCTGCGCGTGGCCGATCCCGCCTTCACGCCGGTCCCCAAGCTCCACCCTGGCAAGAGCGCGGCCTATCGAACGCCAGACGGCTATGCGGTTGATGTCCTGACCACCAGCCGTAACGCGGGCGGCGAAGAGACCTCGCGGCTGGAGGCGCTCAAGACCGACGCCACTCCGTTGCGCTTCATGGACTTCCTTCTGCGCGACACCGTAGAGACGGCCGTGCTGCATGGCGACGGCGTACTCGTCCGAGTGCCCGCCCCGGCGCGCTACGCCGTCCACAAGCTGATCATCTCGCGCAAGCGCGGCCAAGCCAACCCGAAGCGACGCAAGGACGTGGAGCAGGCTCAGGCGCTGATCCAAGCCCTCGCCCTCGACGACCCCTTCGCCCTGCGCGAGGCCTATGCCGAAGCCCGCGATCGCGGCGAGACCTGGCGGGAACTGCTGCGTCAGGCGGTCAGTCCTTTGCCCGTAGAGGCTCGCGCGGCGCTGGAGGGCTGACAAGCCGGGCGACGCAACCCTAACTAGGCCGCATGTTCGCAGCCCTGCTCGACCGCCTCCCCAAGACCGCCACCGCCCCGTTCTGCCCGTCGGAGGTGCGCGGGGCGGTCGCCGTGCCCGACGGGCTGCCGACCTGGAAGCGGATGCTGCGGGTGGCGGGGCCCGGCCTGCTGGTCAGCGTCGGCTACATGGACCCCGGCAACTGGGCCACCGACATCGAGGCTGGCGCCCGCTACGGGACCAGCCTGCTGTTTGTCGTGGTGCTGTCGAGCCTGGCGGCCATCGTGCTCCAGACCCTGTCGATGCGGCTGGGTCTCGTCACGGGGAAGGACCTGGCCCGCATGTCGCGCGAGCGGTTCGGGCCGCGGACGGTCAAGGTCCAGTGGCTGCTAGCGGAACTGGCGATCATCGCCTGCGACATCGCCGAGGTGCTGGGCTCTGCCCTGGCCTTCAAGCTGCTGCTCGGCGTGCCGCTATGGGGCGGGGTTCTACTCACCGCGCTGGACACGATCATCGTGCTGGGCCTGAAGGGCAAGGGCTTCCGGCAACTGGAAGCCATCATCCTGGGCCTGATCTCGACCGTCGGGATCTGCTTTCTCGTCCAGCTGATCCTGGCCCCGCCGGACGCGGCCGACGTGGCGCGCGGTCTGATCCCCTCGCTGGACGCCTTGAAGCAGGGCAACGCGCTGTACCTGGCGATCGGCATCCTGGGCGCGACGATCATGCCGCATAACCTCTATTTGCACTCCTCGATCGTACAGACCCGGCTGACGCCCGCCGACGAGCCGGGCAAGCGCGCGGCGATCCGACTGTCGACGATCGACACGGTCGTCTCGCTGCTGCTGGCCCTGCTGATCAACGCCGCCATCCTGATCCTGGCCGCCTCGGCCTTCCACCGCTCCGGGCTGACCGAAGTGGCCGGCATAGAGGAGGCCCACCAGCTGCTGGCGCCCGTCACCGGCGGCGCCCTGGCCGGGGTGCTGTTCGCCATCGCCCTGTTCGCCTCGGGCCAGAGCTCGACCTTTACCGGCACCATCGCGGGCCAGGTGATCCTGGAGGGCTTCCTGAACCTGAAGATTCCCTGCTGGCAGCGCCGGCTGATCACCCGCGGCCTGGCCATCGTCCCAGCCCTGATCGGCGTTCTGACCCTGGGCGAGCATTCGGTCGGCAAGCTGCTCGTTTTGACCCAGGTCGTGCTGTCGGCCCAACTGCCGTTCGCCATCTGGCCGCTGCTGCGCTTCACCGACGACAAGGCGCTGATGGGGCCGTTCGCCAATGGATGGATGACCAAGGCCATCACCTGGTTCCTGTTCGTGGTGATCTCGGCGGCCAATGTCTGGCTGGTGGTTTCGACACTCTCATAGGCCCCCATCCAAGGGGGAGGGAGCTTGCCCTCCGCTCGCTCACATGCCACCTATCCAAACAACTGTTTGGGAGAAATAACGCCATGAAAGAAGTCGCCTATGCCGACCTCGCCGGCCTGGTGGGCCAGGAGCTTGGGGTGTCCGACTGGGTCGAGATCACTCAGGAGCGCGTGAACCTGTTCGCCGAAGCCACCGGCGACCACCAGTGGATCCACGTCGACGTCGAACGCGCCACCAAGGAGATCGGCGGTCCGATCGCCCATGGTTTCCTGACCCTGTCGCTGATCCCGATGCTGGGCGCGGGCATCCTGCGCGTCACCGGCGTCACGCGCGGCATCAACTACGGCTGCGACAAGGTCCGCTTCACCGGCATGGTCCGGGTCGGCAAGCGCGTGCGCATGCGCCAGAAGCTGGTCAGCGTCGAGCCCAAGGCCGGCGGCCTGCAGATGAAGAACGAGTGCACGATCGAGATCGAGGGCGAGGAACGTCCCGCCTGCGTCGCCGAGACCATCTCGGTCATCTACGGGGCCTGAGGCTCGTCCGAAATCGAGGGATCGCCGTCATTTCTCCTGGCGGCCGTTCGCGCTAGCGAGCGGACCACCGCCGGGAGATTGGCATGCTGGACCTCCGTCCCAACTGCGAGCTCTGCGATCGCGACCTGCCGCCGAACGCGCTGAACGCCCGCATCTGCAGCTACGAATGCACCTACTGCGCCGGCTGCGCCGACGATGTGTTGAAGAACGTCTGCCCAACCTGCGGCGGCGGCCTGGCGCCCCGCCCGATCCGACCGGAAAAGGCCTACCGCCATCCGGACATTTCACTGGGTCTCCTCTTCCATCCGGCCAGCCAGACGCGCAAACACAGCCGTTGGAACCGCGAAGAGATCGCCGCCATGACCGCGCGGCTGAAGGATGTCCCGCCGGAGGAGCGCTGAACCATGGCCAAGCAGCACGACTACACCAGCCTGGTCGAATGGACCGGGGATCGCGGCCAGGGCACGCGGACCTACAAGGGCTATGACCGCACCTGGGAGGTGCGCACGCCGGGTAAGCCGCCGATCGCCTGCTCCAACGACCCGCTGTTGGGCGGCGACCCGACGCTGCACAATCCCGAGGACCTGCTGCTGTCCTCGCTGAGCGCCTGCCACATGCTCTGGTACCTGCACCTGGCGTCCAGCGCCGGGATCGTCGTGCGCGGTTATCGCGACCAGCCGCTGGGCGTCGGCGAGAGCGCGCCGGACGGAGCCGGCCGCTTCCTGCGCGCGACGCTACGGCCGCACATCGTGGTGGAGCACGGCGCCGACCTCGCCAAGGCCGACGCCATCCATCACGAGATCCACAAGGTCTGCTTCATCGCCCGGTCGGTGAACTTCCCGGTCGATTACGCGGCCACCTACGAGGAGGTCTGAGGCGCGCTCGGCGCCCCAGCTCCCCGCTCAGGCGCTATTTGGCCGGCACGACCGGGAACTCGACATAGGACGCCTGGCCCACCGCATGGTGCACCGCGTTGCGCGCGACGACGAAAGCGGTTTCCTTCTCGTTGTCGCCGCCCGTATTCAGGTTACGGACGAACTTGGGGAAGTTCGACGAGGTGACCTCGATGCGGATGCGATGCCCGGGCAGGAAGGTGTTGCTGGTCGTGATCGGCGTCGGCTTCACCACGCTGACCGCGCCCGGCGCCAGCATCTTGGGCTTGTCGTAGCCGTCGCGATAGCGGGCGCGCATGATGGTGTCGCCGATGATGTAGGCCGTTCCGTCTGGGGCGACGTCGACCAGCTTGACGGCGAAGTCGGTGTCCTTGGCGTCCGACGAGACGTGCAGCACCGGCCGCACGAAGCCCGTGACCTCCATGGCCTCGGTCAGGGGCTCGCTGGTGTAGACGAGCACGTCGTCCCGCGCCTCGATCGGGCGCTGGTCGAAGGCCCCGGCAATCACCAAGCCGCCATTGCAGCAGTCGCCGCCGCCGATGGTCTGCACCGGGTTGGCCGGGTCATAGACATAGCGATCGGGCTTCTCGCCAGCGGCGGGCGCGGCCGTCGAGAGCTTGCCGTCGCCGTTCAGGCTATTGGCGCGTCCGCTCGAACGCAGATAGAAGCGCACCGTCTTGGCCTGCTGCGGCGGCCACTGGGCGGCCTGGCGCCAAGCGTTCGCGCCCATGGAGTAGTAGCGGACCGGCGGGGTGGAAGCCGAGAACGCGGTCGTGTCACCCTTCAGCCAGCGATCGAAGAAGGCGTAGACCTCCTTCTCGGCGTCGAAATCGATGGAGCCCAGAGCCCGGTCGCCGGACTTGTAGGGGCCGCTGAGCACCCGCGAATTGAATCCGCAATGGTTCGAGGGCGTGACCACGACGTACTGGTTGGCGCTGGCCTCCTTGTCGGAGTTGACCTTCCGGGCATGGTTGAACAGCGCCATGTTCGGCCCGATCGACACGTCGTACCAGGAATTGAACCACAGGGACGGCACGCCCCAGCCCATGTCGTCGTGATAGAGGCCGCCCTTGCGCCAAGCGGGGTCCGCCGGCCCCTTGCGATTGATCAGCTCCTCGAACGTGCCGGTCGGCTCGCCCAGATCCTTGAGCATGTCGGCCACGGGCAGGTGACGGATCTGCTTGGGCCAGTCCACGACCGGCTTGTTCGGCGCCAGGTCGTTGTAGCGGGCGATGCGCGCCATGGTCGGTTGGTCCAGGCCCTTGGGCGGCTGCGGGTTCAGCGGGTTGTCGACGCCATAGAGCCACACGAAGAACAGGTTGCGCGGCACGCCGCCGGTGTACCAGTTGCCCTGCTCCTGGAACTCGCCGACCTTGCCGATCCCGGCGCCGGACGCCATCGGGACCATGGCCGCGTGGGCGGGATGGTTCTGCGCCGCCAGGGCCAACTGCCACTCGGCCGAGGACGAGCAACCGCGCGTGCCCACCTTGCCGTTCGACCAGGACTGCTTGGCGATCCAGCTCAAGGTGTCGTAGCCGTCGGTCTGCGGCTTGCCGAGGATCTCCCAATCGCCTTCGGAGTAGAACCGGCCGCGCTCGTTCTGGAGCACCAGGGCGTAGCCGCGCTTGATCGCCTCCAGCGCGCTGCGGCTGCTGCCGACCTTGTAGGAGAGCTCGTTGTAGGGGGTCTTGATCAGGATGGTGGGCAGAGGCCCCTTGGCGCCCTTGGGCCGGTAGACGTTGGTGGCCAGACGAACGCCGTCGCGCATAGGCACCATCTCGAACATCGTGACGTCGGCCTTCGCGGCCAGCTCCCGCTCGATCGCGGCGTCCGAAAACTGGGAATAGTCCTGCGCCCAGCTTGGCGACGCCGTCGCCAAGGCGATAACCGCCGCACACACCTTCGCCGAAACACGCATCTTGCTCTCCCCTCGGATGCGTCCAGCAAACCATCCGCAGGCAGACGCTCAAGCCACTTTTTTGATCATCGATTGGCGGAACCCCACCACGGGCCGGAGAACGAGGCTCCGCGCAGCAAAAAGGCCGCCGGATCGCTCCGGCGGCCTTTTCGTCAGTCGTCGACGGGCGTTCAGCGCTTGATCGCGTCGCCGATCTTGTCCTGAGCCTGGCCGACCTTGTTCTGGATATCGCCCTTGGACTTTTGGGCGGCGCCCTCGGCTTCCAGGCGCTCATTGTCGGTCATCTTACCGACGGTTTCCTTGGTGGCGCCGGCGGCCTTGTCCATCGCGCCTTCGACTCGATTGGTGCTCATGGTCTGTCTCCTGCGATGCTGTTGTGGTCGCAGAAGAAACGGCCCGGGCGCGCCTTACGTTCCGAGCTAGTGCGACGCGCCCATCGCCATGGCCGAGACCGCGGCGGCGGGCGTCGCGCCGGGCATGGCCGGTTCGGACTTGGCGGCGCGCGCCTGGGTGACCGTCGCGCCCGGGACCTTGTCGAGCAGGGCCAGGGTCTCGCGGATGAACTTGGCGTGGGTGACGATGCCGATCTCCAGCCGCTCGCCCGACAGCTCGACCTGCTGGGTCAGCAGGCCGGCCACGAACTGCACCTCCTGGCTCTCGCTGGCGCCCGGGCGGCGACGCGCGCCCTCGGCCATGAACACCGGCCCGCCGGAATTGCCGGGGAACACCGAGAAGTCCATCAGGAAGGTCGGGAAGTTGGTCGCCGGGGCCAGCGGATAGGACGCCACGCGGCCCGAGCGCAGGATCGGGAAGCCCGCCGGATTCGCGGAAAGACCGCGCGGGAAGCCCAGCGCCATCATCTCGTCCCCGGGGCCCAGATTGTACTTGTTGAAGGTGTCGTCCTGCGCCAGGTAGCTCAGCGGGATCGCCGCCTTGGCGAACTCGGGCGGGGCCTCGACCACCATGGCCGCGACGTCGCGCGTCGGGTGCTTGGTCCACAGCGGATGGTCGCCGTCGCGGATCGTCAGGGACTCCGGATCGTAGCGCCACACGCCCTCGGAACCCTGGATGCGGTAGCCGATCCGGGCCGACATCGACGGCATCTTCTCAAGGACGTGGGCGGCGGTGACCAGGATGGTGCGCGGCTTGCCGTCCGGAGTCGGATCGGACACCAGGAAGCCCGTTCCCACCGTGCGCGAGCCATCGCCCAGGGGCTGCTCCAGTTGCACCGTCGCCTTGATCAGGTCGACGGACAGATCCCACGCCATGTCGCCCCCTTCGTTACGCTTACTAAAACCATTGCGCCCGACCGCTTTGGGAGTTTGACCACAGGTTTTTCGCACCGCAAGTTGTCGTTCTGCCGCAGTCGCGCGTTGAGCAGGGTTACGGGGAATTTTCTCGCATGAATCGCCGCCAGATGATGACGAGCGCCGCCGCCGCGCTTACCTCGTCTTCCGCAGTCCTTCCTGGAATAGCTTTCGGATCTCCCATGTCGTCATCGCCTGCCCGCCCCGTTCCGCCGGTCGCCAAGAAGACTCCCAAGACGATCGAGCAGCTGGGCCGCAAGCGGACCGACGACTACGCCTGGATGAAGGACGACAACTGGCAGAAGGTCCTGCGCGACCCGACCCTGATCAAGGCCGACGTCAAGGAACACCTGACGGCCGAGAACGCCTACACCAAGGCCATGCTGTCCTCGACCGAGGCTCTTCAACAAAAAATGTTCGAGGAGATGAAGGGCCGGATCAAGGAGGACGACGCCAGCGTCCCGGCCAAGGACGGTTCGTTCGAGTACTACACCCGCTACGACAAGGGCGCGCAGCATCCGATCCACGCCCGCAAAGCCATCGGGGGCGGCCCCGAGGAAGTGCTGCTGGACGAGGAGGCCGAGTCGAAGGGCAAGGCCTTCTACCAGGTCGGCGCGGCGACCCACTCGCCCGACCACAAGCTCTACGCCTTCGCCGTCGACGAGCAGGGCTCGGAGGTCTACCGCATCCGGGTGAAGGACCTGACGACCGGCAAGGTGCTGGAGAGCCCGGTCGAGAGCACCACCGGCGACTTCTGCTTCTCGCCGGACAGCCAGTGGCTGTTCTGGACATTCCGGGACGACAACGGCCGTCCGGCCAAGATCTATCGCCGCCCGGCGCGCGGAACCGCCAAAGACGACGTGCTGATCTATGACGAGCCCGACGAGGGCTTCTTCATCGGCGTCGGCGCGACCAGTTCGGACAAGTACATCGTCATCTCGTGCGGCAACCAGGAGACCAGCGAGGCGCTGATCATCCCGGCCGCCGATCCGACCGCCAAGCCGGTCATCTTCCATCCGCGCCAGGTCGGCGTCCGCTACGAGGTCGAGCACTGGAACGACCACTGGGTGATCCGCACCAACGCCGACGGCGCGGTCGACTGGAAGCTGGTCACAGCCCCCGAGACCGCCACGGGCAAGGCGAACTGGAAGGACTGGATCCCGCACCAGCCCGGCCGCCTGATCTCCGGGACCATGGCCTTCAAGCGCTGGTTCGTGCGGCTGGAGAAGGTCGACGCCCTCAACCGCGTCACCGTCACCGCGGCGGACGGGAGCGAACACGTCATCGGCTTCGATGAAGCCGCCTACGCCCTGTCGCTGGAGGGCGGCTACGAGTACGACACCGACACCGTCCGCTTTGTCTACAACTCGATGACCACGCCCCGGCAGTGGTTCGACTACGACATGAGGAGCCGCCAGCGGACCCTGCGCAAGACGCAGGAGATCCCGTCCGGCCACGATCCGTCGCAGTACGAAACCCGCCGCCTGAACGCCAAGGCCGCCGACGGCGCCGAGGTGCCGATCTTCGTGCTGATGAAGAAGGGGACCAAGCTGGACGGCTCGGCGCCGCTCCTGCTGTACGGCTACGGCAGCTACGGCATCGCCATGGAGCCCAGCTTCTCGATCCGCAACTTCAGCCTGGTCGATCGCGGCTGGATCTGGGCCACGGCCTGTCCGCGCGGCGGCTCGGAAAAGGGCTGGGGCTGGTTCCTGGACGGCAAGAAGTTCAAGAAGAAGAACACCTTCACCGACTTCATCGCCTGCGCCGAGCACCTGCACGCGGCGGGCTACGGCAAGCCGGCCAACACGGTGGCCTATGGCGGCTCGGCCGGCGGCATGCTGATGGGCGCGATCAGCAACATGCGTCCCGACCTGTTCGCCGGGATCATCGCGGCCGTGCCGTTCGTCGACGTGCTGAACACGATGAGCGACACCACCCTGCCCCTCACCCCGCCGGAATGGCCCGAATGGGGCAATCCGCTGGAGGACAAGGAGGCCTACGATTACATCGCCAGCTACAGCCCCTATGACAACGTGGCGGCCAAGCCCTATCCGGCGGTGCTGGCGACGGGCGGCCTTTCCGATCCCCGGGTCACCTATTGGGAGCCCGAGAAGTGGACCGCCAAGCTGCGCGAGCACACCACCAGCGGCAAGCCTGTCCTTCTGAAGATCAACATGGACGCCGGCCATGGCGGCGCCTCGGGGCGCTTCGACTTCCTCAAGGAGATCGCCCTGGACTACGCCTTCGCTGTTTGGGCGGCTGAAAGGGGCTGGGAAAAGGCGTGAGTTCGACTGCTGTTATCCGTCCGTCGGTCGACGCGGATATTCCCGCGATCACCGCGATCTACGGCTGGAATGTTCTGAACGGCTTCGGAACCTTCGAGGAGGCGCCACCCGACCAGGCGGAGATGACGCGGCGGCGCGAGAGCTTCCTCGCGCGCGGCCTGCCCTATCTGGTCGCCGAATTGGACGGCAAGGTCGTGGGCTACGCCTATGCCGGCCCGTTCCGGCTGCGGGCGGCCTATCGCTATACGGTCGAGGACAGCATCTACGTCTCGCCCGACGCCGTGGGCAAGGGAGTCGGACGGGCGCTGCTGAGCGCCCTGATCGACGCCTGCGAGGCGCTGGGCCTGCGACAAATGTGCGCAGTCATCGGCGACAGCGGCAACACGGCCTCGATCGGCCTGCACGCGGCGCTCGGCTTTGAAAAGAAGGGCGTTTTTCCAGACATGGGCCACAAGTTCGGCCGCTGGCTGGACCTGGTCTGGATGCAGCGCCCCCTAAACGGGGGCGGCGCGACCCCGCCAGACACGCCAGGAATGTCCTTGAGCGGCGTTTGAAGTCATTCTCGAAGTAAAGCTTAACCTCGCCCTGGTATATCGTGACCTTTGACGACAGCGGGGGCTGGGATTGCAGGTCAAGGACACCGGTTCGAATCGGCGGGCGGAAGTTGCGCTTACGCGCGCTTATGTTCCGATCGTACGCGGCTACCTGATCGCCAGCTCGGTTTACTATGCGCTGATCAGCCTTTCTCACCCCTTCTACGAGAAGGGTTTGGCGTTCTGGCTTCTGGAGAGCCTTGCGGTCGCCGCCTGCCTTTACGGTTTCGCCGCCTGGCGCGCGCTGAAAGGCGAACGCATCGTCGGCCCGGGCCTGGAGGCCGTGGCGCTGGGCATGAACACCTTGTTCCTGTCGAACGTCCTGGCCTACCAGATCCTGCACTTCGAGCCGATGAAGCTCGTCTACTTCGTGCTGATGGGCCTGGTCTTCGCCACCTCGGCTCCCTCGCGTCGCGTGGCGCTGGTCAGCGTCAGCGCCTCGGTGATCGGGCTGGCCTGGATGGCCCAGAAGGCCCCCGGCGACACGATCAACAACTACGCCTTCATTGGCCTGGCCGGCGCGTTCGCCGCCTTCGGCATGTCGGGCTTGATGCGCGGCGTCGTGCACCGCGAGGTTCGCGCGCGTCTCGCCAGCGAAGCGCTCAATGTCGAACTGCAGCGCGAACTGACCGAGAACCGCCGCCTGAAGACCGAGGCCCAGGCCCTGGCCCTCACCGCCGAGACCGCGAACCGCGCCAAGACCGAATTCCTCGCGACGATGAGCCACGAGATCCGGACGCCGCTGAACGGCGTACTGGGCATGGCCCAGATCATGGCCGCCAGCGAGCTTAGCCCGGATCAGCGACGACGCCTCGACACCATCACAGCCTCGGGCCAGTCGCTGCTTGGCGTGATCAACGCCATCCTCGACATCTCGAAGATCGAGGCGGGTAAGATGGAGATCAACCCCGCTCCGTTCGATCTTTCGGCCCATCTCGACGCCCTGCGCCAACTCTATGGCGGCCTGGCGCGCGACAAGGATCTGGACTTCGATCTCGAGATCACGGCGGACGCCCGGGGCTGGCGACTGGGCGATGCTGACCGCCTGCGGCAGGTGATGTCGAACCTGATCTCGAACGCGGTGAAATTCACCGACGCCGGCAAGGTTCAGGTGTTGGTCGACGGCGATGACGACATCATCGTCGCGCGCGTGATCGACAGCGGCGTCGGCATACCGGAGGCCGAGCGCGGTCGCCTGTTCACGAAATTCGCCCAACTCGACAGTTCCAGCACCCGCCGCGCCGGCGGTTCAGGCCTGGGTCTGGCGATCTGCAAGACGCTGACCGAACTGATGGGCGGCTCGATCGCCTATTCGACCGCCGAAGGGGGCGGCGCCTGCTTCACGGTCACCCTGCCGATGCCGCGCGTAAAGCCGGCGGACGGCCTGGACCCTCATCACGGCATCAACGGCCCGGACGCGACCTCGGACGCCCCCAAGATCCTGGTCGTCGACGACAACCAGACCAATCGCGCCGTGCTGTTGACCTTGCTGGGTCATCTGGGGGTCGCCGCCCAGTTCGCCGTCGACGGCCGCGACGCCCTCGCCATGTGGGAGCGCGCGCCCTGGGACGCCATCCTGATGGACATCCACATGCCGATCATGGATGGGGTGCAGGCCAGCCAGACGATCCGCGCGCGGGAAAGCGCCACGGGCCGCGCCCGCACGCCGATTATCGCCGTCACCGCCAGCGTGCTGACCCACGAGCGGACCCTCTACGCCGAGGCGGGCATGGACGGCGTTGTCGCCAAGCCGGTGGAAATCCCGCGCCTCGTCGAAGCCCTGGGCAAAGCCCTGTCGATTGATCCCGTGGCCGACCATGCCGACACGCGCGGCGTCGCCTGAACGCTCGCCTCTCGGGGCGGACAACAAAAAAGGGGACGCCATGGCGTCCCCCTTCTTCATTACAGACCCGCTCGGCGACCGTTCGTGAGAACCGTCGCCGGGGGCGTCACCCCTTGCGGGAACGCGGGGCCTTGCCCTTGCGGCCACCCTGGCCCAGGCCCAGGGCCTTGGCCATCTTGGACCGCGCTTCGCTATAGGCCGGAGCGGTCGTCGGATAGTCGTTCGGCAGACCCCATTTGGCCTTGTACTCAGCCACGGTCATGCCGTGGGTCGTGAGGTGGCGCTTCAGAGTCTTGTAGGGCTTGCCGTCCTCGAAGCTGATCAGCGCCTCAGGCGTAATGCTTTTGCGGATCTGAGCCGGCGTCGCCTTGGTCACGGTCTCCACCGCTGGAGCCGGCGGCGCGCCAATACCAGCCAGGGCGTCGTGCGTCGCGCGGATCAGCGCCGGAAGCTCCGACACCGGCGTCGAATTATTCGCGACATAATTAGCCACGATTTCCGCCGTCAGCTCGATGAGGGTCGCTTTATCTTCCACGATCACAACTCCATTCCCCTATTCTCCCGCTAAGCCCGCAATTACACCTTCGCTTGAGAAAAACAAGTAGTTCAAAGCCAGAAAACTGATTGCCGCGTGTTAAAGCTTAGCAATCGTTTGTGGTTGAGCGCGTTCAACGAGGGAAATTTTCGTTCACTATAACGCTCACCACCTCGCTTTAAGCCCGGCCAGCCCGGCGAAAACAGCGTACGCGCTTGTGGATTTCGCAACCGCGAACAGCTTCCCTGTATGTGAATGGCCTTCTCGTCGCGAATATCGGCGCAAAATGGCGTTCGGATAGATGAACACGCGGGCGTTGAAACGTATCCCCGCATCTCGCGCTTACGTCGATTAGGGCATTTCACATCTGGATTTGATCGGGACACGATCGACTACCGATCAGCGGTCGTCGAAGGCGATTCGTGGCGTCCACGGGCCGACAACCGGCGAGATCCTGCCCAAACAACAAATCTCGCCCGCCCGACCCGACGACGCCGCGGCGGCGACAGCCCGAAGATCCCTTCAAGGGCGCCCGGAATAGATCGCCCCGCGAAGCTCATGAGCTTCGAGCAACGCACCCGTTATTCAGGAGGAAGTGGCTGGGGAACTAGGACTCGAACCTAGAATGACGGTACCAAAAACCGCAGTGTTACCATTACACCATTCCCCAGCAGGAACGGCGAGACCCATCAGGGCCCGGCGAGGCGGTGGAGATAGCTCACGACTCGGATGGATGCAACAGGCCTTTTTCGAACTTTTTTCGGGCCGTCGCGCGATCGTCGAAAAAGGCGCTTGCGCCCTCCGAAACACCCTCCTATAAGGCCGGCCTCCAAGTCGGAGTGTGGCTCAGTCTGGTAGAGCACTGCGTTCGGGACGCAGGGGTCGCAGGTTCAAATCCTGCCACTCCGACCATTTCCTCCCCGCTAGCCAGAAGCGGGAAACTTGCCGGAAAAACAGAACACTAGCGGCCAGCGCCCCGGCGCCGCCGCCAATCTTGCGTGAAGCCGAACAGCGTTGCGCGCTCTTCATTTGGAACCGTCCGCGACACCGGGTAGCTTGTGCCGGACACCTCCCAACGGGACTTCCGATGAAGCAGTTCTTCCTGACCGTCGCCGGCGTCTTTGTCGGCCTTCTGTTGTTCGTGGTCGGAGTTCCGTTCCTCCTCGTCGTGATCGCCGCCGGAGCGGCGCGCCCCGCCCCGCCGCCGGCCCACGCCGTCCTGCAACTGGACCTGCGCGAGGGCCTGACCGACCAGGCGCCCCGGAACCCGTTCGCCGCCCTCGGCGGAAGCGGCGACTCCGTGATGTCGATCATCGAGACGCTGCGACGGGCGGAAAAGGACGACAAGGTCCGCGCCATCCTGGTGCGTTTGCCCGAAGGCGGCGTCGCCCCCGCCGCGGCCGACGAGCTGCGCCTGGCCTTCAAGCACTTCCGCGACGTCGGCGGCAAGCCGATCTACGCCCATAGCCAGGGGCTCTATCCCTCGGGCATGGTCACCTCGACCTACATGCTGGGCGCCTCGGCCAGCGAGCTCTGGATGCAGCCCGACAGCAGCTTCCAGGCGGTTGGCCTCTCCAGCGAGTCAATGTTCTTCAAGCGCTTCTTCGACAAGTACGGCGTCAAGGCCGACTACGAGCAGCGCTACGAGTACAAGAACGCGGTCAATCCGTACCTCTATAATGACTACACGCCGGCCCACCGGGAATCGACGTTGTCGTGGATGGGCTCGGTCTATCGCACCGCCCTGGTCAGCGCCGCCGTCGATCGCAAGCGCGATCCGGTCCAGCTGACCCGCACGCTCGAGGACGGCCCCTACAGCGCTCAGGAGGCGCAAGCCAAAGGCCTGATCGACAAGGTCGGCCAGGTCAGCGACATCCAGGCCTTCGCCCTCGACAAGGCGGGCAAGGGCGCCAAGCTGATCGACTTCGACGACTACGCCTCGCGCTCCAAGCCGCCGGCCGTGAAGACCGGTCCGGCCATCGCGGTGATCGGCGCCGAGGGCGCGATCGTCACCGGAACCAGCGGCGGCGGCTCGCCGTTCGGCGCCGAGAGCAACGTCTATTCCGACGACGTGGCCCAGGCCTTCAAGAACGCGACCGACGACAAGGACGTCAAGGCGATCGTCTTCCGCGTCTCCTCGCCCGGCGGCTCGGACACGGCCTCCGAGCAGATTCTGGCGGCGATGAAGGCCGCCAAGGCCGCTGGCAAGCCTGTTGTCGTCAGCATGGGAACCTATGCGGCCTCTGGCGGCTACTGGATCTCCAGCCAAGCGGACTCGATCGTCGCCCAGCCTTCGACCCTGACCGGCTCGATCGGCGTCTATGGCGGCAAGTTCGCCATCGGCGACGCCCTGGCGCGGTTCGGCGTCGACACCAAGCAACTTCATGTCGGCGGCGACTACGCCCAGGCGTTCGGTTCGGGCGACGGCTTCACGCCCGAGCAGCGCGCCAAGTTCGCCGGCTGGATGGATCGCATCTACGCCGGCTTCGTCACCCGCGTGGCCGAGGGTCGCAAGCTGCCCGCCGCCCGGGTGCGCGAAATCGCCAAGGGTCGCGTCTGGACCGGCGAGCAGGCCAAGCAGCTGGGCCTGGTCGACGAGCTGGGCGGCTTCTACCAGGCGGTCGACAAGGCCAAGGCTCTGGCCAAGCTGAGCGGCGACGTGCGCCTCAAGCGCATGGACGGCGGCCCCTCGCCCTTCGAGGCGCTGGAGAAGCTGTTGGGCGTCAGCGAGACCTCGGTCAGGACGCTGGCGGCCGCCGCCTGGGTGCTGGGCGATCCCCGCTCGCAAGCCCTTCTGGACGAAATGGCCAAGGCCCGCCTGCGCGCGGCGCCCGGCGGGGCGTCGGTGCTGGCCGACACGCCGGTGCGGTAGATAGAGTGATCGTTCATGACGGTCGCCGCGCTCGCCTCGGCCGTCGCTGTTTTGACACGCCGAGTTTGAGCCTTTCATGACCCTCACCACCGCCGATCCGTTGGCTCAGGCCGTGCGTCGGCTGCAGGCGGGGGACCGCGCCGGCGCCGCGTCCGTCGTCGTCAAGCTAGCGGCCGAGGATGCGCCGCTGGGCGACCGATGGGGCGATGTCGCGCGGCTGGCCGCCACGCTTGGCGAAGTCTCGGCCGCCCGAGCGGCCATGCGCCGGCACGTCGCCATGGACCCCTACGACACCGAACGACGGCTGGCCTACGGCGCGATGCTGGCCGAGCTTGGCCACGTCGCGGGCGCGGTGAAGGCGACCGAAGCTTTCCTGCCCAACGCCCCCAAGCCCGACGCTCGCCTGCATCACCTGCTCGGCACCTGCCATGCCCAACTGGGCGAGACCGAGAAGGCCGAAGCCCGCCTGCGCGAGGCCATCGCCCTGTCGCCATGGCCGGAGTTGACCGCCGTGGCCTGGCTGACCCTGGCTGACCTCAAGAGCTTCAAGGCGGGCGATCCGGACATCGCCGCGATGGAGGCCCTGGCCGCGGCGCTCGACAAGGCGGTTCCCAGCGCCCTGCTCTACGCGCTGGGCAAGGCCTATAACGACCTCGGCGAGGTCGACCAGGCGTTCGAGACCTACGAGCGCGGCGCGCGGCGCGTCCGGGCGCAGCGTCCCTATGACGGCGACGCCTCGCGCCGCTTCGTCGACGCGGTGATCTCCGGCTTCACGGCCGAAGCTTTCGCCAAGCTGCCGCCCAGCGGGATCCAGAGCGACCGGCCGATCTTCGTGCTGGGCCTGCCGCGCTCGGGCACGACGCTGATCGAGCAGATCCTGGCCAGCCATGTCGATGTCGTCGGCGGCAGCGAACTGAACCTGTTCCGCACAGCGACCATGGATCTGGGCGGCTACGCGCCCGCCGATGTGACCCGGATGGCCTTCCGTCCCGACGCCGCGGACGTCTGGACTCGTTTCGGCGAGGCCTATCTGCATCTGCTGGACGAGCGCTTCGGCCCCACAGGCCGCGTCGTGGACAAGACCCTGAACCACACCCGGTTCGTCGGCCTGATCCATCACGTCCTGCCCAACGCTCGCTTCATCTGGCTGCGCCGCGCGCCGGGCGATGTGGCGCTGTCGTGCTTCCGCAGTCACTTCGCCGCGGGCCTGGACTGGACCTGGTCCCTGGCCGATATCGGCTGGCACATGGCTGACGAGGATCGGCTCTACGCGCACTGGACCAGCCTCTATCCAGACGCGATCCTCACCGTGCCCTACGAAGAGCTCGTCGCCGATCCCAAGCGCTGGATCGAGCGGATGCTCACCCACTGCGGCCTGTCGTTCCAGGAGAACCTGAAGGACTTCCACCTGACGCAGCGGGCCGTGACGACCTCGTCGGTCAGTCAGGTGCGCCAGCCGATCAGCGCCCGCGCCGTGGGCCAGTGGAAGCGCTACGAAACGCTTCTGGCGCCGTTCTTCGAGGCCTACGGCCAGCCGGCATAGCCCCACCTTTCCGCAGCATAGCCACGCGGCGGCGTTCAGGCCGCCGTCGCCAGCGGCGCGTCGCCTGTCGTGACGCCAAAAGAAAAGGGCGGGCCTTGCGGCCCGCCCTTCCCTTTTTGGATGTGATCTAGTCTTCCGAATTAGAAGACCAGGTCGAAGCCCAGACGCACCGAGCGCGCGGGCATATACGACAGCGGCGAGCGGTACTCGTCGCGCTTCACGCCGCCGTCGGTTTCGCCGAACTCGTCGGACTCCACAGCCTTCCGCGTGTTGAACACGTTGAAGATGTCCGCGCGCAGCGTCAGGCCATTTTCCGGCAGGATGCCGAAAGACGGAACGGTGTAGCGCGCCGACAGATCGAGGCGGTAGATCCAGGGGTCGCTGAACTGCGAGCCGCGCGGCGTAGCCTTGCCCTCGCAGTAGTGCGACAGCGCGCCGTAGTTGGCGTTAAGCGCAGCCTCCGCCGGGTCGGGATTCAGGCCCATGCAGCCATACTTGCGACCCGACGAAATTAGCCCGTTGGCGCCGATCAGCAGGTTGTCGAACACCTGGTACGAACCGTAGGCCTTGAACACGTGCGCCCGGTGGTTCGGCAGCGGACCGTAGGCCCCCTGGGTCAGGCCGGGGGTGTCGAAGTCGGCGGTGATGCCGGCGTCCTGCTGGCCGCCCGCGTAGTCGGTCTTCACGTAGCCTTCGTAGTTACCCTTCGATTCCGAGAGGGTATACGAACCGTGCATCGACCACTTGCCGTCGAAGGCGCGATCGACCTGGAACTGCAAGCCGATGTACTGGCGGTCGACCTTCGGATACTTGAGATCTTCTGCCGAGAAGGTGATCGTGCGCACCTGGGTCTCGCCCGGCAGCGGATCGGTCAGGACGATCGTCGCCGCCGAGCCCGGGTTGATGATCGTGTACTGGTGGAAGCCCGAGTAGATCGACTCGCAGCCGGCGATGCCGTTCTTCTTACAGTAGGCCTGAACCGCCGGGTCGATCGACACGTCGTCAGCCGCGCGCAGCGACTTGCGGTAGGTCAGCGTGACGCCGCCCTTCCACAGCGAGTCGAAGCGGTGCTCGTAGCCCAGGATGTATTCGTCGTCGGCCGTCGACTTCAGCGTTTGGCTGATGTTCGAGGCGAACGGCTGGACCTGGCCGTTGTTGCGGATGGTGCAGCCCCGCGAACCGACCGCGCCGATGCCGCCTGGCAGACAGATGCCCGGGTTGAACGTCAGCTGCGTGCCCAGGCCAGCCAGCGGCAGGCCAGTAGCCGGATTCAGCAGCGCCGTATTGATCTGGTTGCCGTTGTAGAGGGCCGTGCCAGCCGGCAGCAGGAAGTAAGCCGTCTGGTCGAGAATGGCCGAGGCCTGACGATACGAGGTGTTCGACGCGACCGGCAGATAGTAGCGGCCATAGTTGCCGAAGATCTTGTTGGCGCCGTCGTTACCCGGATCCCACGTGAAGCCGACGCGGGCCGCGATCTCGTTGTCGAAATCGACGAACACATCACCAGTCTTGCCGGAGACGCTGACGCCGCGGTTCTGGAACTGGTCGCGACGGACGCCCAGGTTCAGGGTCAGGGTCGGCAGAACGTCCCACGAGTCCTGGATATAGATCGCCTGGTTGCGGGCCTTGTAGGCGCCGCCGCCGACGAACGTGCGGGCTTCGATATAGTAGCGGGTAGGATCGGTCACGCCTTGCGAGTCGGTGGCGCTGCCACGGTGATAGACGTAGTTGGCCCCGCCGTTGCGCTGCGACTGGTGAACCAGGCTGAGGTTCTCCCGATCGAAGCCGGCACGGATGTGGTGATCGCCGAACAGCTTGAAGTAGATGTCGGCGTCGACGCGGTAGAATTCGCGGCTGGTGCGGCGCGGAGCGTCCTGGTTCGACGAGGTCTGGCTACCGATCCGGGTCGTGACGCCGGTGACGTCAGACTGAACCAGCGGCAGCGAGCTTAGCGAATTCTTGACGGCGCTGCGGTCCTTGTTCAGGCCGTAGGCGGCCGAGAGGGTGAACCAGTCCGTGAACGTGCCAGTATACTTGGCGACGTAGCTGGTGGCGCCGTCTTCGTAGCGCGTGCCCGGCAGCGCGGCGCCGATCGTGTCGGTGCCGGTCGCGGCGTCGTAGGTGTATGCGTTGGCCGTGCGCTTGGTGATGCGCTGGGTGTCGATCAGCGTGAACTCAAGGTGCTGGCTGTCGGTGATGAAGCCGTCGAGCTTCAGGCCGTAGAACGGATCGCTCATCTTGTCGACGAGGTACGACTTCGAGGTCTTCGACGCCTGGGTGGACGTGTTGTCGTTCAGTTGCGCCAAGCCGTAGAAGAACAGACGGTCCTTGATGATCGGGCCGCCGGCCTCGAACACGATGTCCTTGTTGTTGGTCGAGCGCAGCTTGCCGCGGCTCGCATAGGTGTCCTTCTGGTTTTCTTCCAGGCTCTTGGGCGACCAGTTGCCGTGCACGCCGAACATGAAGTCGTTCGAGCCCGACTTCGACACGGCGTTGATGATGCCGCCGGTGGCGCGGCCATACTCGGCCGAATAGCCGCCAGTCTTCACTTCCACCGACTTGTAGAATTCGAACGGGACGCGCGAACCGCCGATGTAGTTGTCGAAGTTCGTGATGTTCAGACCGTTCAGGTAGAACGCGTTTTCAGCGACCGAGGCGCCGCTGATCGAGGTCTGGCCGCGGAAGTTGGTCGAGGAACCTTCCACCGTGCCCGGCGCCAGCAGCGCCACGGCGGTGATGCTGCGACCGATGGGCACTTGCTTCTGCAGCGTTTCGACGTCGATCGAGAGGCCGGTCGTGGTCTGCGAGAAGTCGAGCTGCGGGTTGGCGGTGGCCGTGATGATGACTTCCGAAACGGCTTCGTCAACGGCGCTCAGGGTGAAGTTGTAGCTGCTTTCGCCGCCGGCGCGGACGCCCAGGGCGCCGTCGCTGGTCGGCTTGAACCCGTCCTTGCTGATCGAAACGGCGTACGAGCCTTGGGGGATCAGCGGCACGCGGAATTGACCGGCGCTGTCGGTCGTCAGTTCACGGGTGAAGCCCTGAGCCGTGGACTTCACCGTGACCTTGGCGCCGGAGATCGGCTGGCCGCTGCTGTTCGCGACGGTCCCCGACAGGGTGCCGCTCGTATAGTCCTGAGCGCTGGCAACGGCCGGAATGGCCGTCGCGACGACGCCGACCATGACAGGCGCGCCGATCGCCGCCAGCCCCGCCAGCAACGTCGTCGTCATCAGGCGCGCGCGGGCGCTACCTTTGGTGGAATTCATGCTGATCAATATCCCCTCTGTACGTGGCGCGGGCGGCAAGCCGGACAAATTCCCCTCTAGAAACTTTGTCCGGCCTGGAGCGGAAAACCGCCTAACGGCGCCACCAGATCATTCGTGTCCCGGAAACAATTTCCCCGGTTAAGCGGACGTTAGGGGGCGTCCCAGTCGGGGGTCAATTAGGATTACAAATTTGCAATTCACATCACCTGAGCCTGTCGCAAAATAGCCACAGAAGAGACACTTTTCGAGAGATCGGCGATCACTTGATCTCTGCAGTAGCGCTAAGCTTAACCGTAGCGCGGGGAAATCATCTGATTTACTTCAGAAATTCGGAATCTGATAACAACGGTTCGTGACGCGCGCGTCACACGAGAAATGCGCCATAAAGTTCCCCAAGGCAGTTGACATCAGACAGAAATGCCCCGCACCGGCTCGATTTACGTGAAACTTTTTTAACAAGCCGCGCCACCATCGATTAACTCACCTATACTCGGCGCTACTTTTGAGGGCGCCCTGTGGGTGCGGGTGACCATTGTCTAGGCGCTGCCTCGCCGCGAAGATGTGTCCGCGACGGACGGCGTCGCGCTAGTCAGTTCGGCGGAGCCATGAGCGATTTTCGACGCGTCACCGACTCTCTTTCGGTCAGCCCTCAGGTCACGGAGGCCGATATGGCCCGCGCCGCGGCTGAAGGATTCGTTCTGGTGATCAACAATCGCCCGGACGGCGAGGACCCCAGCCAGCCGGCGAGCGCGGCGATCGAGGCGGCCGCGCGGGCGGCGGGCTTGGACTATCTCTATGTCCCCGTGCGCGGCGGCCCGACGCCGGATCAGGTGGAGACGGTCCGAGACGCCGTCGAGGCGGCGAACGGTCCGGTGCTGGCCTTCTGCCGCTCGGGCACGCGCTCGATCGTTACCTGGTCGATCGGCCAGGCCCTGGCCGGCGCGGATCGTCAGACGCTGGTCGAGCAGGGCCTGAACGCAGGCTACGACCTTTCGGGCGTGCTGCCGGCTTAGAAGGCGACCGCTTCGCGCGCGGCCATCGGCGTCGGTTCGGCCTGGCAGCTGGCCAAGGCGAACTGCGCCAGCATGATACAGAGAACGGCGAAGGCCGCGCGCTGAAGTCGTTTTGAAACAAAAATCGCCGCGTCCGTCGCCATGATCCTGTCCCCCTGGGATACTTGAAGGACCTCAGCGCAAGACCGGCGCCGCGATCAGGCCCGAAACCGGAGCGACCGCATGATCCCCTTCGTCCGCGAGCTGGCGTTCGAGTATGGCCGCTGCGACCAGGTCTCGCCGCTGATCCGGCGGGTGATCGCCCGCAATCCCGGCCCGTTCACCTATACGGGGACCGGCGTCTACATCGT
>NZ_LSJA01000264.1 GCF_001556515.1 Caulobacter sp. CCH9-E1
TCTCGCAGGTCACCGCGATCTTCTCGGAGAAGACCAACCTCTACTTCGCCCGCCAGCAGGTGGCCGAGCGTCTGACCCAGGCCGGCGACAGCCTGCCCGCTGGGATCCAGCCGCAGATCGGGCCCGTCACGACGGGTCTGGGCGAGGTTTACATGTACTCGGTGGAGTACGCCAATCCGGGCGGCAAGGGCGCCAAGGTGCGTGACGGCCAGACCGGCTGGCAGAGTGACGGCGCCTATCTGACGCCGGAAGGCGAGCGCCTCACCGACGCCACCTCGCAGGGCGCGTACTTGCGCACCATCCAGGACTGGGTCGTTCGTCCGCAACTGCGCACCGTCAAGGGGGTGGCCGGCGTGGACTCCATCGGCGGCTTCCAGAAGCAGTACGTGGTCGAACCCGACCCGGCCAAGCTCGTGGCCTACGGCGTCTCCTACACCGACCTGGCCAAGGCCCTGGAAGGGGCCAACCTCTCGGTCGGGGCCAACTTCATCCAGCGCGCCGGCGAGGCCTATCTGGTCCGGGCCGACGCGCGGGTTCGCACGCTCGACGAGATCCAGAACGCCATCATCGCCACCCGTCGCACCGTACCCGTCGCCGTCAAGGACGTCGCCACCGTGCGGGTCGGCGGCGACCTGCGCACCGGCGCGGCCAGCAAGAACGGCGAAGAAGTGGTCGTCGGCACCGCCCTGATGCTGATCGGCGAGAACAGCCGCTCGGTGGCCAAGTCGGTCGGCGACAAGCTGGTCGATGTTCGCAAGGCCTTGCCGAACGGCGTGGTCATCACCACCGCGCTCGACCGATCGGTGCTGGTCAACGCCACCATCAAGACCGTCGAACGCAACCTGACCGAAGGCGCCATCCTGGTCGCCGCGACCCTCTTCCTGCTGCTCGGCAACGTCCGCGCCGCCTTCATCGCCGTGCTGATCATCCCGCTGTCCTTCGTGATGATGGCCATCGGCA
>NZ_LSJA01000265.1 GCF_001556515.1 Caulobacter sp. CCH9-E1
GGAAAGCACACCCCTACTGTTCGACCATACCCCCATCGCCGCGCGCGCAAACGTCCAAGGCAAGGGTCAGTCCGCGACCAGCCCCCCCTCAGTGGGATCGTAGCGATAGTCAACAATGGTGCCGTCGCGAACGCGCTGGACCGCCTCGTCGATGACGTTCAGCGGGACCAAGAACCACTCGCGCGGACGCACCGGATTGCCGAAGCGGTCCTGGACCGTCAGATCGAGCAATGCAGGCGAGAAGACCTTATGAAGCAAGGCCTCAAGCTGGCGACACCGAACGCCAAAGACTTTGTATTCGGCGACAGGCTCGACACCCGCAAGCAGGTAGGTCGCACTCTTGTCGCCCCCAGCCAAGCGCGCGTCGAGCGGCCCGCTCGTGACACCGATCTTGTGGATCACCTCGCGGTGCTCAACCACGAACGGATGGTCGGAATTGCTCCGCAGAACGTAAATCGTCCCGGTTTCAACTTCCCCGTCCTCGGCTTGATCCCCAAAGAGCGGATCGGTGGTGGCGGCTTCCGCCATGCCTTCGAATAGCGGACCAGCATCCGGCTCTGTGATCCGGCGCCCCGCTTCGTCCTTGTAGAGCGCCCGCTGTAAGGACCGCAGCAGCAGGTCGCTTTCAGTTCCGTTCGAATAGATCACACGGAGGCGAGCGTCGGTTTCGCCGTTTGGCGCTTTGATCGGTTCGCCGACAGACGCCACATAGGCGATCTGCCCACCGAGAATGAAGAACTCGCCTGCGCGAATGTCGGCCTTCTGGAAACCGGCGTCGCGCACAAAGCGGCGGGTAGTTCTGACACCTGCGTCCAGGTCTCTCTGAACCGCTTCGAACAATGGCTCGAACTTTTCGAAATCGACGCAGCGTTCGCGCCCGGCGATCTCTTCGGCCACACGGCGCTCTTCGCGCGAAGGGACATGACGCAGCTTGGTAATGTCCTCATCGCCAGAACCAGCAAGCTCTGCGCGAAGCGCGTCCAAGTCCATGTCCTCTGGATCGGCGGTCACCGGTGGAGCGTCCAGAAGGCCGTACTTGTCGAATGCCAGCAGCAGTGTGCGACAGTCGTCCAGGCTCCGAAGTCGGTCTAACCTGACAGCATAAAGGCGCTCGAAAATGTCCCGACTTTCGCCATGGAGGGGCGCTCGGCCATGCTCTTCATAGAAGCGCACGATGTCCTCGAACCCCGCAATGACGCGCTCTTCTCGCGGCGTGTAGGCGGACTGCTTCGCTTCGGCGGGAGCGAAGTCGGCAAGTTCGGCACGAAGATCATCCAGGCTCAGATCAGCCATATCGACCTTCCCGGTCATAACGCATAAAGGCCGCAGCCCCTTCGGCGAGCTTCTTTTCCCACTCGTCAGCGGAGTCGATGGACGGCGGGCGCCCGCGTTCGCGACGGAAGCGTACAGCGCGCGCAGCGTAGTCCCTGGCGTCCTCGGGAGAGAGCGCCGTCCGCTTTGCGGAGATCACCGATTGGACCTGCTTTAGGGTGGCCTCGTTCATGTTTTTCGCCAGGATGGCGTAGGCCGTGGCGAAGGGATTTATGCGGTCGATGAGGTCGATATCGAGTTCCTTGACCTCGATGGCAAGACGACGGACGCCATCGAGAAGCGCCGTATTCGACTTCGGGTCGCCAGAGACACTTGGAGATGCCGCGAGTTCCTTGGCCTTCTGGGTCAGGTTCAAAGCAGCGATGGCGTGCTGGCGGATCGCTTCCTGGTCCTCCGCGCTCATGTCAGGATACTTGTCGCGAACGATCTTCCCCATACGTACCTGGGTAAGCTCTTCGGGAACGGTTTCCTCGTCGAAGAGCCCGCGCTCAAGAGCGGTCTTGTCCTGCACGAAAGCCGTAATGACCTCGTTCAAGTCCTCGCGGCAAACCCGTGCGGCCTCGGGGCTCTTAGGTTCGACCAGCCCGCCGATCTCGAAATGGAATTGGCCCGTCGCTTCGTTGAACCCGACGTTCGTCTTTCCCTCTTGGTATCCACCGTCACCGTAGTCGAACCCCTCGATCTCGCCGTGATCCTTGGGTGTAAAGTTGAAGCGCGGCGCCAACACCTGTTCCATCAACAAGCTTGCGGCGATGGCCTTCAAGGTGTCGTTGATCGCGTCAACGACAGCCGCCTCCGAAGCGTCTGGCTCGGCGATCAGATTGGTGAAAGACGCACTTTCCTTTCCAGGCGCATCGCGCGTGGCGCGCCCGATGATCTGGATGATTTCGGTGAGGCTGGAGCGATACCCGACGGTCAGCGCGTGTTCGCACCAAATCCAGTCAAAGCCTTCCTTGGCCATGCCGAGCGCGATGATGATGTCCACATTGTCGCGGTCGTTCTTACGCGCAGGGTCTTTGAGGGCGGTAAGAACCTTTGCCCGCCTGGACGGGTCGCTGTCATCCACCAGGTCGGCGATCTTGATGATCCGGCCGTCGGCCAATTCGACCTTGTGAAATCCGGTGACCGCATCAGCGCCTTGCCACTCGCCGAGGCAGTGCATGATGTGCTCCACCTCCTTGATCTTGTCGGCGGTGCTCTCACGCGAGTTCACAGATGGGATGTGGACAATGGTCTTCTTCGACGCATCGAGCACAGCTTCAATGGCGGTCAGATAGCGCCCACTGTAGAAGTAATATCCGATGTTCAGCGTCTTGAGGTGTTCGTAGCCGTTCAGTTGTTCGTAGTAGGTGTAGGTGACGGTCTCGAACTTGTTTTCATCTTCGGGCATCAGCACCGGCGCGGCGTCGCCACGGAAGTAGCTGCCGGTCATCGCAACGATGTGGCACTTATCGCGCTTGATGAATTCGGCCAGTTGGCTGCCCAGGCGATTGTCGGGATTGGCTGAAACGTGGTGGAACTCGTCCACGGCGATCAGACGCCCATCAAATGCTTCGATTCCAAGCTGGTCTACGGCGAAACGGAACGTGGCGTGCGTGCAGACGAGCACCTGGTCGTCACTGGCTAGGAATTGACCGACAGCCCTGGTCTTCGATGGGTCAACGCGCTCCTCGTCGGGGCCAGGCGCGTTGCAGAGGTTCCACTGCGGCTTCACCGTCCAGTCGGACCAGAAGCCGAACTTCGACAGCGGCTCATCGGCAAAGCTGCCGCCGATGGACTTCTCGGGCACGACGATGATCGCCTGCTTGAGGCCCTGATTATGAAGCTTGTCGAGCGCGATAAACATGAGGGCGCGGGACTTGCCGGAAGCAGGTGGCGACTTGATGAGCAGATATTGCTCACCGCGCTTCGCATAGGCGCGCTCCTGCATCGGGCGCATTCCCATCTCGTTCGCCTTCGCGGAGGCGCCGGTGCGGGCCGTCGTGAAGCTGACGGCGGGGATCGGTTTGGCCGTGGTCATTCGTCGGCGTATCCATACTTCTTGAAGGCGGGAAGAATTCCGCCGACAGCTTCAAATTCGGGCTTGAACCGTTTTAGCAGGGACCGCATCCCCGCAGCGATTTCCTCCGCATCCTGGACGTCCTTGATGTCGTGGAAATTCTCTTTGAGAAATTTGGAAAATTTCCTTCCTTCCCCGGCGGCGCCCTTCTGAAA
This sequence comes from Caulobacter sp. CCH9-E1, assembly GCF_001556515.1. Classification (GTDB taxonomy): domain Bacteria; phylum Pseudomonadota; class Alphaproteobacteria; order Caulobacterales; family Caulobacteraceae; genus Caulobacter. Next base: position 3,547 of record NZ_LSJA01000265.1, read on the forward strand.
TTTGATCCGGCTTTTGGGCAATTCCTCCCCGGCCTGCTGAATGCCCTCGATCAAGTCTCGACGGAACTCGTGTTGGCTTAGGGGGCCGACTTCGCCATAGATCGCCAGTTGGCCAGACTTCCCGTCTGCATTTGGCCATAGCTGGAGCCAGGCGATGAGCGGATAGCCCGCCCACCACTTCTCGCAGCCTTTCCACTCAAAATGGTCTTGGCCGAGCGCCTGGTACCAAGGCTCTGGCAAGAAGCTGAGAAACCGCTGATCGACATGATTGAAGCGGAATTTCTGGCCATCGACTTCGAAGGCATCGAGATGGGAGAGGTCCGCGCCGATCAGGCTTTCCGCAGCGATGGAGAAGTCCGAGCCCGAACCGTGCTCCATGATGAAATCGAGCACCTTCTTGTGCTCGCGATAGAGTTGCTTGGCCAACCTCTCCATCTCGGCGCGCTGATCGCTCAATCCGGCCTCCTCTTCCAAAATCTCGGTGTAGTGGCCGAGGAAGGTTCGAACCTCGGCGGCCAATAGCTGATCCTCGTGCCTGACGAAGCGGCCCAGGAGTTGGCAGACCGTCGCGTAGTTGATCGGCGCATAACGGGGATCGGCGGGCTCTTCATCATGCAAGGTCAGGAAGACGCCGCGAACTATCAGGTGCTCGGCCTCAACGCCCAGACCGGCGTGCACCCGATCAAGGTATTTCGAAAGCTGCCCCTCATGCTGGCTGCTGTCATATTTGTTCTCGACAACAAAGCCCCAGCCGTTCCGCACGCTGTGGATGAAGATGTCGATGTTCTGCCATTCGCGCCGAACGATGGCATCGCGCATATCGGCTCTGGCGATGTCCATCGCAGTCGGCGCGCCAAGCCCGCTCTGGCCACGAAGGGCCTCGCCGAGAAACGCCTTCAAGAACTTGTCGCCCAGCCCGTGGCTCTCGGCAGGATCGAGCAGCCAGGCCAGGATCGCGGAATGACGTATTTCCATCCGCTCCATCCGCATGACGCGGATCGGATTGAAGCGGCTGAGGTAGGATTCGATCCGCGTCAGAATCGGGTTGTTGACGAAAGTCGCTTCCAATTCCTCCGCCGTCGGCAGCCCGACCATCTCATCGGCCACGTTCACGCCGCCCTCTTGGCGTGTCCGCCGTCAGCGCCTTTGAGACAGATTGAGGGTTCCGTTTAGAGGAGGGTT
>NZ_LSJA01000266.1 GCF_001556515.1 Caulobacter sp. CCH9-E1
AACGCTCACGCCCGCCGTCCTCATGGAAACAACAGCCTGGCGGAGCGGTCGACGAACCGAAACGCAAACAAACCATACGGTCACCGGGTTCGCCCGGCCGCTCCGTCGCCTCCCCATCACCTTCAGCGGCAAGCCGCGTGAAGCCGAGACCCCGTGTCCCAAATCCTCCCCCGCTGGGGGGAGGATTTCAAGAGGAGCAGCCCCCAAATGACCCAACTCCTGATCCCGGCGCGGGCCCAGCGCATGTTCGGCAAGGGCAGACGCCGCAAGCGCCGCCTCCGGAACAGCGACGACGTCTGGTTGGAGCTGATCGACAAGGTGACGACGCTGCTGGACGAGGCCGAGCACGACATGCGCGTGCTGACCCGCCAGTATCCGCCCCAAGTGCTGGCGGCCTACTTGGCGGACGCCGCCGAGACGCGACGCGAGCTCGCGGCGTGGCGGCGTGAGATTCTGATGGAGCGCGCCTGAGCGCCCCGCCCTACTCCGCGGCCGCCACGAATTCGGCCCGCACCGAGCCCATCGGCTTCAGGTCCAGGTCCTGGAACAGGCGGCTGTCCTCGTCCATGTCGGGCAGCGGGGTGGTCAAGAGCTTGCCGCCGACGAAGATCGAGTTGGCGCCGGCCATGAAGCACAGGGCCTGCAGCTCGCGGCTCATGCCCTCGCGGCCGGCCGACAGGCGGACCATCGACTTGGGGCAGACGATGCGGGCGACGGCGATGGTGCGGACGAACTCGATCGAGTCGATCTGCTTGGCGCCGTCGGCCAAGACCTTGTCGCCCAGCGGCGTGCCGCTGACGGGGACCAGGCCGTTGATCGGCAGGCTGTCGGGATGGGCCGGCAGGGTCGCCAGCTGGTGCAGCAGGCCGGCGCGGTCGCGGCGGGTCTCGCCCATGCCGACGATGCCGCCGCAGCAGGTGCTCATGCCCGCGTCGCGGACGTGGGCCAGGGTGTCGAGCCGCTCCTGATAGGTGCGGGTGGTGACGACGTCCTTGTAGTAGTCCGGCCCGGTGTCGAGGTTGTGGTTGTAGTAGTCGAGGCCGGCGGCCTTCAGGGCCTTGGCCTGGTCGGCGGTCAGCATGCCCAGGGTGGCGCAGGTCTCCATGCCCAGGGCCTTCACCTCGGCGATCATGGTGGCCAGCTTGGGCAGGTCGCGGTCCTTCAGCTCGCGCCAGGCCGCGCCCATGCAGAAGCGCTGGGCGCCGCCGTCGCGGGCGGCGCGGGCCTTGGCCACGACGTCGTCGGCCGCCATCAGCTTCTCGGCCTTGAGACCGGTCTTGAAGTGGGCGGACTGGCTGCAATAGCCGCAGTTTTCGGCGCAGCCGCCAGTCTTGACCGACAGCAGTTGCGAGAGCTGGATTTCGGAGGGATCGAACCAGGCGCGGTGGACGTTGGCGGCCTGGTGGACCAGGTCCATGAAGGGCAGGTCGAAGAGGGCCTCGACCTCGGCCAGGGTCCAGTCGTGACGGGGCTCGAACGCGTTGATCTTGCTCATGGCGCGCACGTTTGGACCGGCGCCATGGTGTTTGCAAGGCCTTGCCAAGGCGCTCACCATGGCGCTAGGGGGCTCGAGGGGGCTCGGCGTCGTCAGCGCCCCGCGGGAGTAGATCAGGCCATGGATCGCGAGATCGAGCTGAAGTTCCTGCTGCCGCCCGAGGCCGCCGCTCTGGCCCTGGCCGAGCTGAAGGCCGTGCAGGCGGGCGAGGGCGCGGTGCGCCAGCTGGACGCCACCTATTTCGACACCCCCGACCACGCCCTGCGCCGCGCCGGCTATGGCCTGCGGGTGCGCGACGGCGAAGGCGGCCGCAAGCAGACCCTGAAGTCGGCCTCGGCCGGCGGGGTCTTCTCGCGCGGCGAATGGGAGACGGTGATCGAGGGCCCAGGCCCCGACCGCGACGCCCTGGCCCTGACGCCGGCGGCGGCGATGCTGGAGGATCGTCCGCTGGCGCCGGTCTTCACGACCCATGTCGAGCGCGTGGTGCGCCTGATCCAAGTCGGCGACGCGATCATCGAGACCGCGCTGGATCGCGGCGAGCTCAGCGCCGCTGATCGCCGCGCGCCGGTCTGCGAACTGGAACTGGAGCTGAAGGCCGGGCCGCCGCGGGCGCTTTTCGACCTCGCCCGCACCCTGGCCGACCGCGTGCCGCTGCGCCTGTCGCTGGTCAGCAAGGCCGAGCGCGGCTACGGCCTGGCCGCCGGCGAGGACGGCCCGCCCCCGCGCAGGCATGCGGCGGGCTTAAGCGGCAAGGCGACCGTCAGCGAAGCGCTGCAGGCCCTGGGCCGCGCGGATCTCGGACACCTCTGCGCCGCCCTGGAGGCGCTGCGCGAGCGGCCCGAGGCGGAAGCCGTGCACCAGGCCCGCGTCGCCACCCGCCGGCTGCGCGCCCTGCTGAAGATCTTCAAGCCCCTGGCCAAGGACGAGGCCGCCCACCGGCTGGACGAGGCGCTCTCGTGGCTGGCCGGCGAGTTCGACAACGCCCGCGACCTCGATGTCTTCGTCGGCGAGGTCTGGCGCGACGCCGCGCCGGGCGCGAAATTCACCGGCAAGGACGCCTTCGAGCGGGGGCTGAAAGCGGTCCACGCCAACGCCTATCTGCGGATGGAGGCGGCGCTGGAAAGCCCTCGCGCCCGCGCCGTGCTGCTGGAAGCGGCCGCCTGGCTCGAGGCCGGCGACTGGACGACCGATCCGGAACTCGCCGAGGTCCGCGACGGCCCCGCCAGGGCCTACGCCGCCGAGGTGCTCGAGCATCGCCGGAAGGCGGTGAAGAAGCGCGCCAAGCACTTCGACGACCTCGACGCCGAGGCCCGGCATCGCCTGCGGTTGAAGGGCAAGACCCTGCGCTACGCCGCCGAGGACCTCGCGCCGCTGTTTCCGGACCACGCCGAGCGCGCCGACCGCTTCGTAAAGGCCGCCAAGACCGCGCAGGACACGCTGGGCGCGCTCAACGACCGCTCGGTGCGCGAAGGCCTGGTCGACTTGGCGGCCCACGGCGACGCGGACCTCGCCAGCGCGGCGCAACGGGTGGTGCTGGGCGATGAAGAAAGCGACCTGATCGCCGCCGCCCGCCAAGCCCTGAAGGACCTCGTCGAGGCCAAGCCATTCTGGTGAGGCGAAGACCCAGAAACGAAAAAAGCCGCCCGAAGGCGGCTTCTTGTCGATTTAGACCCTTGGGTGCGGGGACAGGATTTGAACCTGTGACCTTCAGGTTATGAGCCTGACG
>NZ_LSJA01000267.1 GCF_001556515.1 Caulobacter sp. CCH9-E1
AGCTAGCCCCCTCCGGCCCTCTGGGCCACCTCCCCCGCATCGCGGGGGAGGATCTAGTGTCTAGTCACCTCTAACATTTCACCGTACCTATCAGCGCTCGCATGCCTCGGAGCCACCATGGCCTCGCCTACGCTGAAATCGCCCGCCGGCCGTCGGCTGGTGCTGGATGTCGCCAATTCCTCGGGTCTCGATGACTGGGCGCCCGAGCTGCAGAAGACCAAGGTCTATGAGCGCATCCTGCTCGACCTGATCCTGGGCGAACTGAAGGCGGGGTCGCGGCTGGACGAGCAGTTCCTGGCCGCCCGCTACGAGACCGGCCTGGCCGGCGTGCGCGACGCGCTGGGACGGCTGGCGCTGGAGGGTCTGGTCGTGCGCCGCGCGCGATCCGGCACCACGGTCGCGCCGCTGGACCTCGTCGAGCTGCGCCAGGGTCTCGAGGCCCGCGTGCTGATCGAGCCGCACTGCGCGGCCCTGGCCGCCCGCAACGCCTCAAAGGCCGAGGCCCAGGCGATGTTCGACATCTTCGCGGACGGCGAGGAAGCCGCGCGCACCTGCGACCTGCCGGCGCTGGTGGCCATGGACCTGCGCTTCCACGCCGCCGTGGCTCGCGCCTCGGGCAACCTGGCCCTGGCCCGCATTCTCATTCCGCTGCAGCACAAGGCCGCGCGGTTCTGGGTGTTCTCGTTCAACGGCGCCAGCGAGCGCGAACTCATCGACGAGATCGAGGAGCACCGAGAGGTCGCGCGCGTGATCGCGGGCGGTGACGTCGAGGCCTCGCGGCGGGCGATGCTGCGGATCCTTGACGTCCAGCCCGAGGCGCAGGGCAGGGCTTAAGGCCACGATACGCGCCTTCAGCTCCTTCAGTTTATCGCTGCGCGCTTACGTCGCGACTTCCCCAGCGTGACCTGAGACTTCGCCGCCACAGTCGCTTCGCAATCTCGTCTAAAATGTCAGAAGGCATTTTGACGAAGATCAAGCGACCCCCAGATAACGGCGCGTGACCGCCGAGCTTTCCGCCTCGGCGATAAGGTGAGAGCCGATGCCGTCTCGACTGTTGATGCTGTCCGTCAGCCTGCTAGCCCTCTCCGCCGCCAGCGCGCGCGCCGAGACGCAAGTGTCCGATCAGGTCGACGCTGTGGTGATCGTCGCGCGTGACAAGGCGGGCCTGCTGGAGAAGGCGCCCAGCCACACGGTGTTCGGCATCGACAAGCCGTTGATCGAGACGCCGCGCTCGGCCAGCCTGGTCAGCGACCTGACCCTGGAGCGTTATGGCGTCGAGACCCTCGACGACGCCACCAAGGTCGCGCCCGGGACTCACACCGCCAGCTTCTATGGCGTCCCGGGATCGCTGAACATCCGCGGGGCCCTGGCCGAGAACTACTTCCGCGGCTTCAAGCGGGTCGAAAACCGCGGAACCTATTCGACTCCGATCGGCGGCGCGGCGCGGCTCGAGATCCTGCGCGGTCCGCCGACGCCGGTCTATGGCGCGGGCAAGGTCGGGGGGCTGGTCAACTTCATCCCGAAGTCGGCGCGGGACGAGGGCCGGTTCCTGGTCGAGCCCGAGGGCGAGGTCACCGCCACCTTCGGGAGCTATAACAAGAAGCTCGTCACCGGCCAGTTCGGCGCGCCGGTCACCCTGGGCCGAGCCGAGGGTGGCGTCTGGGTCTATGGCGAGGCCGAGGACAGCCACAGCTACTACCGGGGGATCTATCCGCGTCACCAGACGCTGGAGGCGTCCGCCGACTTCGACTTCGCAGACGGCTGGAGCGCGGCCTTTGGCGGTATGGTCTTCCATAGCGACGGCGACGTGCAGACGCCGGGCTGGAACCGCCTGACCCAGGACCTGATCGACCACCGGACGTACGTCACGGGCCGCGACACGACGCTGCGCGACGTGGATGGAAACGGCAAGCTCACGCCCAATGAGATCGGGGCCTACCCCTACGCAAGCGCCCTTTACCTGCCGTACTACGGCTTCCCAACCACGGACGCGGTCCACACGCTCGACGCCGGCGTCGGGACGACCAAGCTGGATCGGCGGACGGTCTATATCAGCCCCGCCGACTTCTCGAAGACCAACACCCAGACCCTGTATTTCGACCTCGCCAAGGACCTGGGCGGCGACCAGTCGCTGACGCTGCAGCTGTTCCACGACCGCCAGGACAACAAGCGCTTCGTCTCGTACGGCTATCCCTCGGCGATCGACGCCAAGGTCAGCGAGATCCGCCTGACCTACGCCTTCCCGACGAAGATCGGGCCGGTGCGCGCGCGGACGCTGACCGGCGTGTCGCACCGCTGGTTCGACGGCCGTCGGCGCGAGAGCTACAACAGCGGCCTGATCGCCCTGGACCGACGCGACATCAGCTTCGGCGCCACCGCGACCGACACCATCGACAGCCCGTTCGACGACGAGCCCGGCGGCGTGCGCTGGGAGAACGACAACCGCTCGACCTGGAAGGAGACGGGCGCCTTCATCACCTCCGACATCGTCGCCGGGCGTTGGAACCTGGTGCTGGGCGGTCGCTGGGACCACTACAAGGTCGAGAGCGAGGACACGGGCTTCCTCAGCTACACGGTCGCGGGCCGCCAGTCGGCCGATCGCAACAAGGCGACCTGGAGCGCCAGCCTGACCTACAAGCTGCCCGTCGGCCTGATGCCCTACGCCAGCTACGCCAAGGCCTCGGCCCTGGAGATGAGCCAGGCGGGCGACATCGCGCCGGGTCTGGTCGCCGACGGCTCGTGGCTGTCCAGCTCCGACCTCTCCGAGGCCGGGGTGAAGTTCCAGCTGCTGCGGGGAACGCTGATCGGCTCGCTGGCGGCCTATCGCCAGACCCGCACCCAGATCGCCGGGGCGATCTCGCCGCCGACGGTGCAGGGGCTGCGGTCCAAGGGCGTCGAGCTGGAGGTCCGCTGGCTGGCGTCCGAGCGCCTGTCCTTCACCTTCGCCGGCAACAACCAGCGCACGACGGTGCGGGGACCCGACACATCCTTCCAGTACATTCCGGCCTACACGGCGGGCGTCTCGGGCGCGCAAGGCTATGGCGGCTCCTACGTGGTCTGGAGCTTCGCCAGCCTGCCGGGACGGAGCGGCGACTACGCCTACACCCTGACCCCGAAGTCGGTGCTCAGCCTCTACGGGACCTACACCAGCAAGGCCCATGACTGGGGCCAGGCCGGGGCGACCCTGGGCGTCAGCCATGTCGGCCGCACCGCCGGCACGGTCCAGAACGCGGTGCGCTATCCGAGCTATGCGCTGGTCAACGCGTCGGCGTTCGTCGCGCGCGGGCCTTACACTCTGTCGGTCAATGTCGATAACCTGTTCGACACGTTCTATGTGACACCCGACGCCGACACCTACGCCAACCTCGGCGCCTTGCCCGGCAAGGGGCGGGAGTGGCGGGCCACCCTGAAGCGGACGTTCTGACTTGACCCAAACCGAAGACCGCTTCCGTCCCTGGCTGCTGCTGGCGTCGTTCAGCCTGCTGCTGTTCCTGATCACCGCCTCGACCTACGGCTCGCTGGGCGTCGTCTTGCCGACGATGATCGGCGAGCTGAAGTGGAGCTTCGAGAAGGCGTTCCTGGGCTTTACGGTGCTGGGTGTCTTCACCGGCGCCTCGTCCTGGCTGCCGGCCATACTGATCCGGCGGTTCGGCGTGCGCGGCACGCTGCTCGCGGGGGCCGTCGTGCTGGCGGGCGGCTTCATCGGGATCGCCAACGCCGAGAGCCTGCTCAGCTACTACGCCGGCGCGGCGGCCTGCGGCGTCGGCTTCCAGATGGCGGCGCTGATCCCCGGCACGCACGTGCTGTCGTCGTTGTTCAAGAAGCGCGCCCTGCCGTTCGGGATCTATTTCACCTTCGGATCGCTGGGCGGGGCGGCCGGGCCGTGGATGGCGCTGACCCTGATGGCCGACAGCAGCGGCGACTGGCGGCTCTATTGGGTCATTCAGGCGGCCCTCGCGGCGGCGGCCGGTCTGGTCTGCGCCCTGATGGTCGGCGGCTCCCAGTGGCTGACGGCGGCGGCGCATGAGGTCGACCTCGAGGTCGAGCAGGAGGCCCGCGAAGCGCCGGCCGCCGCGCGCGTCTACCGCACGCCCTATGAGTGGACCGTGCGACAGGCCCTGCGCACGCCGCAGTTCTACGTGCTGGCGGCCGCCTATTTCAGCCATCTGCTGGTCGGGGTGACGGTGGCCAGCGTCTCGGTCACCCACCTGACCGAGCTGGGCGTCGCCGCCGGCGTAGGCGCTGTCGCCGCCGGCGCCGTGGCGGCCAAGATGCTGAGTCTCGAGTCGCTGATGCAGACCCTGGCGCGGCTGGGCGGCGGGGCTCTGGGCGATCGGGTCGATCCGCGCTGGCTGCTGGTCTTCGCCCAGGGGATGCTGGTCATCGGCCTTCTGGCCCTGGCCAAGGCCGCGAGCCCCGCCCTGATGCTGATCTACGCGATCGGCACGGGCGTCGGCTTTGGCCTGACCGTCCTGACCGTCACCGTGCTGCTGCTGAACTATTACGGTCGCCAGAGCAATCTGGAGCTGTTCTCGCTAACCTGCCTGGTCGGCGCGGTCTCGGCGGCAGGGCCGTTCGTGGCCGGTGCGATGCGCGACCGACTGGGCGGTTTCGCGCCGACCTTCCAGCTGTTCGCGGTGGTGACGGCGGCGGTCTTCCTGGCGGTTCTGATGATGCGGCCGCCCAAGGCGCCAGCGGCCTAGTCTCCCAAAAAGAAAAGCCGCCTCGGCGAACCGAGGCGGCCCTTGGAAGACCAGCCTTAGAAGGCGGCCTTCAGGCTGACCACGACGCGGCTGTCGTAGATCTTGCCCAGGTCATGCTCGGACGTGTCGTGATAGCGCAGGTCCGCCGACAGGTTGTCGGTCAGGGCGTAGGCGAGGCCCACGTTCCAGGTGCTGTAGTCCTTGTAGTTCTTGATCGTCTGCTGGCCGACGGCGCCGCTCAGGGTGAGCTTCGGCGCGACCGGCACGGCGGCGTTGGCTTCGAAGTAGGTCGCGCCGCCACCCTTGCCCGGATACTCCGGCGAGTAGTAGACGGCCGCGCCCAGGGTGGCCGGGCCGAAGGTGCGCGAGGCGGCGGCCTTCAGTTCGACGTAGCTGTAAGCGCCCGGCGTCAGGCCCTTGTCCTTGGTGTAGCTGTAGTACAGGACGCCGAAGTCCAGCGAGGTGTCGCCGACGGTCGGACGCAGGCCGGCGTAGAAGTCGATCTCGGCCGAGGGATCATCGGCGCCGAAGTCGACGTTCGAGGCCCAGACGCCGGCGTAGCCAATGCCGTAGGTGGCGTCGACGCCGCCTTGAACGGTCGGGTCTTCCTGGGTCTGGCTCACGCCACGGAAGACGTAGTCGCTGCCGACGCCGATGTTGTAGGAGAGCTTGAGTTCTTGGGCCATCGCGGCGCCGCTCAGGGCGACCGTCGCCGCGGCGGCGGCCAGCGCAATCTTCATGGCTTTCATTATGTTATCCCCTTCTGTGTGTCGTTTCCCGGGTTGGATCCCGAGACCCCGACGCGCCTGCGAGCGCATGTGCGTCCCGCGTCGATTAGCGGTGCAGGCGTCTTTAGTTGCAATCGAGGCGAGCGAAGCGCCAGTGAGAAGGGCGCCTGCCGCCTAAAGTTTGGGCGTAGTGTGACGATTTTGCTTCATAACGTACGCCGATCCGCAACAGGCGACGGAAGGGTGAATCGCGCTTGTTCTGTGGCGCGGGCGCCGTTCCGCGAACATGAGTCGCCTAGCGCATTCCCAGGCTGGCGCCGCCCAGGTGCAGGCCGGCGTCGACCAGCAGGGTCTCTCCCGTGACGTGGCGCGAGGCGGGCGAGGCCAGGAAGACGGCCGCGCCGGCGACGTCCTCGGCGGTCGAGGCGACCTTCAGCGGCGTGGCGGCCGCGGCGCCGGCGCGCAGGCGCTCGACCCGGTCGGCGTCCATGGCCTTGCCGAACCAGGGCGTGTCGATGAAGCCCGGGCAGATGGCGTTGACGCGGATGCGGGGGGCGAGGGCGCGCGCGAGAGACAGGGTCATGGTCGTCATCGCGCCCTTGGACGCCGCGTAGGGCACCGAGGAGCCATTGCCGACGACGCCGGCGATCGAGGCGGTGTTGACGACAGCGCCTGGGGCGGGCGCGGCCTCCAGCAGCGAGCGGGCCGCGCGGACCATCTGGAAGGCGCCGACCACATTGACCGAATAGAGCCGCAGGAAGTCCTCGGCGTTGACCGCGTCGAGATCGGCGTGGTTCGGCGCGAACTTGGTCACCCCGGCGTTGTTGAACAGGGCGTCGATGCGACCGGTGGCGGCCGCGGCTTCGGCGATCTTGCGGCAATCCTCGTCCTGGGCGACATCGCCCTGGACCAGGGCGGCCTTGGCGCCCTCGGCCTCGACCAGGCGGGCGGTCTCCTCGGCCTCCTCGGCGCTGCGGGCGTAGTTGACGACCACGAGGCCGGCGCCGCGGCGCGCGGTCTCGACCGCGATCGCCCGGCCCAGGCCCGTGGAGGCGCCGGTGATCACCACGGTGAAGCCGTCGAAGTCGCGTCCCAGCATCGCGTCTCTCCCCAAACACTTGTTGGATCGCGTTGTAGCGAGGCGCGCGCGGCTTGTCTCCCGCCCCCAGTCTTGTCTTGAGAAGGGGGGAGGCCTAAATCGCCGCGATGACCGATCTCAACGTCACCCAGCTGGGCCGCGTCGTCGACGCGCCCGACAGCCCCGAAGCCGCCGTCCTTGAGCGCGTGCCCAACCCGCAAAGCGATGTGCTGTATCTGGCCCGCTTCGTCGCGCCGGAGTTCACCTCGCTGTGTCCCGTCACCGGCCAGCCCGACTTCGCGCATCTGGTGATCGACTACGCGCCGGGCGACTGGCTGATCGAGAGCAAGTCGCTGAAGCTCTATCTGACCAGCTTCCGCAACCACGGCTCGTTCCACGAGGACTGCACGGTCAAGGTGGCGCGCAAGATCGTCGAGATCGCCCAGCCGCGCTGGCTGCGCATCGGCGGCTACTGGTACCCGCGCGGCGGCATTCCGATCGACGTGTTCTGGCAGACCGGCCCCGCGCCGGAGGGCCTCTGGGTTCCGGACCAAGGCGTCGCGCCGTATCGCGGACGCGGCTGATCTAGAGCTTGGAAAGGCGCCGCCGGTTCGCGCGAACCTTGCGGCGCAGGTGGGCGAGGGAGCCGGAAGCGATCGCCGGTCCGCTCGCGCCGAGCTTCCCCGTGGCGGCCATCGTCTGCAGCGCCAAGCCGGCGGCCAGTTTCTCGCTGACCATCAGTTGGGCTTCGGCCTGGGCCGCCGCGCCGCCGGCGGCCAGCTTCATCATGCGCAGGCCGATGACGGCCGAGGCCTCCATCCCCAACGCCCAGCTGTCGAAGGCCAGTGTCGTCCAGGGATCCTTGCGTCGCGCCATGGGCTTTCCTTCCGTGTCAGCGCTTCAACGCCTGGAGACTAGTTCGGGCTCCAGTAACTGGTCAGAGTCGTGGCGTCGGGGCGCTGGCGTTCCTGCGGCTGTTCCGTCGTCGTGCCGATATAGAGGTAGCCCGCGACCTTCTCGTCCGGACCGCAGCCCAGGATCTCCAGCGCGCGGGGGTCATAGCTGTACCAGTCGGTGATCCAGTTGGCGCCCCAGCCCAGGGCCGAGGCGGCCAGCAGGATCTGGTGGCAGACGGCGGCGGCGCTCTGGCGCTGCTCCCATTCGGGGATCTCGCCGGGCAGGTGGCGCGAGATCACCGCGACGCAGACCGGCGGGTTGGTCAGCTTGCGCAGAGCGGCCGTCGCCTTGGTCGGGTTGGCCTGGCTGGGGGCGAGGGCGGTAATGCGCTCGGCGAAGACGGCCTTGGCCTCGCCTTGCAGCACGATGAACCGCCAGGGGGCCAGCTTGCCGTGGTCGGGCACGCGGACGGCCAGGCGCAGCAGGTCCTCCAGCTGGGTCTTGTCCGGGCCGGGCGCGGTCAGGGTCATGGCGCTGGCCGAGCGACGCCGGGCCAGGAAGGCGATGGTCTCGGGCGAGGCCTCGAGCGGCAGGGTTTCGCCGAATTTGGGAGCGGGGGGGACGGAACCGGCCAAGACGGCCTCCTCATGGGCGTTGCGGCGTTGTAAGGCCGTTCAGTTAGGCCTCGCGCGGCCCCGATGGAACCGGAAGCCGCGAAAAATCTGGAGCGTCCATGTCCGACAAGCCCGCCTGGCTGAAGCCGCACGGAACACCCTGGGGCGTGTCTTCCAGCAAGGTCGTCTACGACAACCCCTGGATCACGGTCACAGAATACCAGGCGATCGCGCCGACGGGGCGGCCGGCGCTGTATGGCAAGATCGGCTTCAAGAACCAGGCGATCGGCATCGTGCCGCTGCACGAGGACGGCACGGTCACCCTGGTCGGCCAGAACCGCTTCTCGCTCGCCAACTACAGCTGGGAGCTGCCCGAGGGCGGCGCGCCGCACGGCGAGGACCCTCTGGACGGCGCCAAGCGCGAAATGGCCGAGGAGGTGGGGCTGCGGGCGGCCGACTGGCGGCCGATCCTCCGGATGGAGCTTTCCAACTCGGTCACCGACGAGATCGCCTACGGCTTCCTGGCGATGGACCTGTCGCCGACCGAGACCGCGCCGGACGAGACCGAGGACCTGGCGGTCGTCCGCGTGCCGTTCCGCGAGGCGCTGGACGCGGCGATCGCCGGCCATATGCCCGACGCCATCACCGTCGCGCTGCTGCTGCGGACGCATCTGATGGCGGTGCGAGGCCAACTGCCCGCGCAGCTAGCGGCGCTGATCCTTTAGCGGGGTCGCGATCCGGGAATTGATCCTGATCGTGTCGCGCCGGGGCGTTTCAGGCCAGAAGCGGCCCCGCACACCCGCGAGTCGAGCACGGTCATGACGCAAGCGCCCCATCTCACGCCCCAGAGTCTCGTCGGCCGCCGCTTTCCGCCCGACGTCTTCCGCGACGTGAAGGTCGCCCTGGTCGGCTATTGTCCACCGCCCTCGGCGCTTGAACGCTACCAGCCAGAGCGCGTCGAGGGGCAGCACTTCATCCACGTGTCGCCCGACAGCGTACGGATCCTGACCCACGGCGAGCGCCAGTTCCTGTCGCTGGCCCACGTCTATGGCGGTCCGGTGTCGAGCTCGACGACCGAGGAGCTGGCCTATTACGGGATCGAGCTGGTCCTGGCCTATGGTCTGGCGGGCGGACTGGGGACTGGCGACATCGCCATGGGCGACTACTACCTCGCCGAGGACACCCTGGCGGCGGACGGCACGACCCCGCACTACACCGGCGCTCGCATCCTGCGCGCCGACCAGAGGCTGATCGACGCCGCGCAGAAGCTCTGGACAGGTCCGGCGCCGCTGAAGCCCGTCCGCGTGGCGACGGGCGATGCGATCTATCGCGAGTACGATCCGATGCTGGACGCCTACCGGCTGGAAGGCTGCGACATCGTCAATCTCGACTGCGCTCACCTCTACGCGGCGTCGCAGATCAATTCGTCGGGCCGCAAGATGCGCGCGATCCAGTGCGGGGTGATCTCGGACGTCGTCCCGACGGGCCCCGAGGCCGAGTCCAGCAGCACGCTTTCGGCCATGCTGGCCGGCGGCGAGGCGGGTCTGAACCCGTTGGAACGGACCGGCGACATCGTGTCTTTCTTCATCGAGACCTTGACGCCAGCGCTTTTGCCCTGATCTGAGCGGGGCGCGCCCGAACGTTCCGTTCGGGTTTTGTGGAGCATTTGGTCTATAGATGCTGCACGCGCCCAGCCTGCTGGGGAGGGAGAGCCCGATGGCCAAGCACTTGGAAGTGGTGACCCCCGAGACGGAAACCCCCGTCTGGGTCGCCCTGCGCAACCAGGCCGAACACGCCGCCAAGGCCGAGCCGGCCCTGGCCTCGCTGCTCAACGCGGTGATCCTCAGCCACGACAACCTGGCCGACGCCCTGACCTTCCAGCTGGCGCGCAAGCTGGGCGACCAGGAGATGCGGGCGATGACGGCGCGCGAGTTCGCCGCCGACGCCTTCCGCAGCGATCCGTCGATCGTCGAGGCGGCCGAGGCCGACCTCAAGGCGGTGTTCGAGCGCGACCCGGCCTGCAAGGGCTATGTCCAGCCGTTCCTGTTCTTCAAGGGCTTCCTGGCGCTGCAGACGCACCGCGTTTCGCACTGGCTGTGGAACGAGGGTCGCGAGACCCTGGCCTTCTACCTGCAAAGCCGCTCCAGCGAGGTCTTCCAGGTCGACGTCAATCCGGCCGCCAAGATCGGCAAGGGCGTGTTCATCGACCACGGCACCGGCATCGTCATCGGCGAGACGGCGGTGGTCGGCGATGACGTCTCGATGCTGCATGGCGTGACCCTGGGCGGCACCGGCGCCGAGCGCGGCGACCGCCACCCCAAGATCGGCAAGGGCGTCCTGCTGGGCGCCGGCGCCAAGGTGCTGGGCAACATCACCGTCGGCGACTACGCCAAGATCGCCTCGGGCTCGGTGGTGCTGCGCCCCGTGCCGGCCCATTGCACCGCCGCCGGCGTGCCCGCGCGCCTGGTCAATTGCCCGACCTGCGAAGAGCCGGCCAAGACCATGGACCACACTCTGGCCGAGATGGTCTATTCCGGCGACTACGACATCTGAGTTGAAGGTTCCGCGTATGCGTCTCGCCGGTCTGCTGCTGTGCGCGGCGCTGTGTCTTGGGCTCATCGCGCCGGCCGAGGCCGCGCCCGCCCCGGTGGGCGGCTATACGGTCGTGCGCAGCTACGCCCACGACACCGGCGCCTTCACCGAGGGCCTGTTCTATCGCGACGGCTTCATTTTCGAGAGCACCGGCCTGGCCGGCCGCTCGTTCATCCGCAAATGGAACCTCGAGACCGGCGCGGTCGAGCAGGAGCGCCTGATCGACAGCCGCTATTTCGGCGAGGGGATCGTCGACTGGAAGAACCGTCTCTACGAGCTGACCTGGACCAACCAGCTGGGCTTCATCTACGACATCGACAGCTTCGAGAAGGTCGGCGAGTTCAGCTATCCAGGCGAGGGTTGGGCCCTGACCCGCGACGACAAGCGGCTGATCATGAGCGACGGCACCGCGTTCATCCGCTTCCTGGATCCCGACACCCTGAAGGAGACCGGCCGGATCGAGGTCACCGACGATGGCGCGCCGGTGCGAAACCTCAATGAGCTGGAATGGGTGAAGGGCGAGCTGCTGGCCAATGTCTGGCAGACGACCCGCATCGCCCGCATCGACGTCAAGACCGGCAAGGTGCTGGGCTGGATCGAACTGGGCGGTCTTCTGAAGGAGGCCGGCGTGACCGGCCAGCGCGACGACGTGCTGAACGGCATCGCCTATGACGCGGCGGGCGACCGCCTGTTCGTCACCGGCAAGCTGTGGCCGAAACTTTTCGAGATCAAACTGACCTCTTCCGTGCGATAACGCGGAACCGCGTTCGGGGAAGGGCGTTAATCGTGTGTCCGCCCCCCTACGCCCCCCCGACCTAGTGGGCGGACCTGAGCCCCGGTCGCGCGAGACGCCGCCGGGGCTCACCCCTGTCTGGGGCCTAGCTCTCCCGAAACGTCTTTGCGCACGACACTGTCGGAGCCTTCACGGCCATGGTTCGCGCGTCTGAACCCGGCGGCTTCACCAGGCCAAGGATCGCCGCTGTCCAGATGACCAGCAGCGCCAGGACCTGAGGCAGGGTGATGCGGGATGGAGGGGCAGGGGGCATGTCCGCCTTATCCCGCGATTGCGCGACGCCGGATAACGACTTATCCGTCGGCCTTCTGTGAGGTTTTTTCACATGGCCCGCCGCAACCTGCCGCCGTTGAACGCTCTGCGCGCCTTCGAGGCGTTTGGACGTCACGGCCGCATGACGCTGGCGGCCGACGAGTTGTGCGTCACGCATGGGGCGGTCAGCCGCCAGATCCGGCAGCTTGAGGAGCGCCTCGGCGTCGCCCTCACCGAGGGGCCGCGCTCTCGGCTGCGCATGACCGAGGCGGGTCTGAAGCTGGCCCAGGCCTTGTCGCCGGCCTTCGACCAGATCGAAGCGGCCACGCCGCGCCCGGCGGAGGCGGGGCCGAAGCCCCTGGTGGTGTCCTGCCTGCCCACCTTCGCCATGAAGTGGCTGATCCCGCGCCTGCCCCGCTTCCAGGCGGCCCATCCGGACATTCCCGTGCGGGTGGCCGAGTCGAACGGCCCCTTCGACTTCCGCGAGGACCAAATCGACCTGGCGATCCGCATCCGACGCGCCGGTGAGCCGGACTATCCCGACTCCGTGTCCGACCCGTTCATGCGCCACTATCACGGACCGGTCATGTCGCCGGAGCTGGCGGCCGGCGGGGTGGCCGACTTCGATCGGATCTGCGCGGCGCCGCGCCTCCTGACCCGCACCTACGTCCAGAGCTGGAGCGACTGGATCCGCGACATCGGCGGCGAAAGCCTCCCGCCCGCGACCAGCGAGCAGGAGTTCGACCATTATTTCTACATGTTGGAGGCCGCCGCGGCGGGCCTGGGCGTGGCGATCGGTCCCTGGGCCTTCGTGCAGCGAGACCTCGCCAGCGGACGCCTCGTCGCGCCGCTTGGCTTCGCGCCCGGTCAGACCTGGATCGCAGCCCTGACGCCGCGCGAAGGCGCCCCGGAGCGGACGCTTCTGTTCCGCGATTGGCTCGTCGCCGAGGGGGCGTCCACACCTCTTCCGCCGGAAGCGCTTGCCAGCCGCGCGGCGGACGCTAGTTTCGCCTCGAGAGACGCGCCCCGGGCGCTCTAGCTAAAGACAAGGATCCCCCGTGGACGCCAACACCATCGCCAAGATCGAAAAGCACCTGAAGCGGACCTTCGGGAACCCGCACATCCAGCTGAAGCCGCGCCCCAAGCAAAAGGACTCGGCCGAGGTGGAAGTCGCCGGCGAGTTCATCGGCGTCATCTTCCAGGACGAGGACGAGGACGGCTCGTTCATGTTCGAGATGGCCATCCTGGCCGAAGACCTGGACTAATCTTTCCAGCCTTCGGGCTGTTTGTGACCGGACGGGGCGCGCCGACGCGTTGATCCCCGTCCGCCGTCCCTGTTCAATGGGGACATGAGCGCTCACATCCTCGACCGCCCGGTCTGGGCCACGCTGAACGGACGCCAGGCTGACCTCGCCGTCCGCCACGGCCCCGCGATCCGGATGCAGCCCGACTATGGGCTCTTCGCCGCCATTCCCGATAACAGCTCCGAGAGCCTCGCGGCCGTGGGCGAACTGGTGCGTGGGATGGGCTCCGTGGGCTTCGTCGAACTCGCCGCGCCGCCGCCGATCCCCGGAACCGAAGTCGTCTCCAGCGCCGTCTGCCTGCAGATGGTCGCCGAGACCGTCGCGCCGGCTTGGGACGTTCCCTTCGACATGCTGCCGCTCGGCGACGCCGACGCGGCCGAGATGCTGGCGCTGGCGACCCTGACCAAGCCCGGACCGTTCTTCGCGCGCACCCATCAGCTCGGCGCGTTCGTCGGCGTCCGGGTCGAGGGGCGGCTGGTCGCCATGGCCGGAGAGCGGATGCGTCCCGACGGCTACACCGAGGCCAGCGGCGTCTGCGTCCATCCCGACCATCGCGGCCAGGGCTACGCGGCGAGGCTCCTGCGCGAGGTGACGGCCAGGATCCTGGCGCGCGGCGACCAGGCCTTCCTGCACAGCTACGCCGACAACGCCACGGCGATCAGGCTTTACGAGTCGCTGGGCTATCAGGGGCGGCGAGAGGTGGTGTTCACGGTGGTGAAGCCGGGTTAGTAGGGGCGCTAAACCGCCCAAAGAAAAACCCCGGAAGGTTGGACCTTCCGGGGTTCTCCATGGTCAGTGGTAGGCGCCCTACGCCTCCAGCGCCTTCTCACCGGCCCTGCGGGCCCAGCGGTAGAGGCCGACGACCACGATCGCGGCCGCGATCAGGGACAGGATCATGCCGACGTGCTCGGGCGGCGCGAACGGGACGGCCAAGGGATCACCCTTGCCGGTCGAGACGATCATCAGGGCCAGGGAGACGTTGAACAGGCTCTCGCCGACGATGAAGCCCGAGGCGATCAGCACGCCCAGGCGCTTGGCCGGCTCGGCCGCGCGGTCCTTGGCGACGATCTTCTCGAACAGCCAGCCCGCGACCGCACCGACCACGACGGGAGCCGTGACGGTGCTGGGCAGGTAGATCGCCAGGCCGACGCCCAGCGGCGGCAGGCTGTAGCGGTCCTTGCTGGTCTTGCGCAGGACCGTGTCGACGGCGACCAAGGCCAGGCCGATCAGGGCCCCGACGCCCAGCAGGCCCCAGTCGAGGTCGCCGCCCAGCACGCCCTTGGCCAGGGTCGAGATCAGGGTCGCTTGCGGCGCGGCCAGCGGCTGATCCGAGATGGCCTGCAGGTTCGGGGCGCCGGCGAAGCCGTTCGAACGGTTCAGCAGCTCCAGCACGAACGGGATGACGATCGAGCCCGACAGCACGCCGATGATCAGGCCGACCTGCTGCTTCCACGGGGTGGCGTCGACCAGCTGGCCGGTCTTCAGGTCCTGCAGGTTGTCGTTGGCCACGACGGCCACGGCCAGCACGCAGGTGGTGACATAGAGGGCGAAGGCGATCAGGGCCTTGGTCACGTCCGGGCCGATGACGCCGCGGCCGACCATGCCGACCATCAGCGAGGCGCCCAGGACGCTCAGGATGGCGATGCCCGAGACCGGGCTGTTGGACGAGCCGATCAGACCGGCCATGTAGCCGCAGACGGCGGCGGCCAGCAGGCCGGCGAACACCAGATAGCCGATGCCGATGGCGACCAGCGGCGCGGTCAGGCTGACGATCGGGCCGCCCGCCAGGAAGTGGGCCAGGAACCAGCCGGCCGGAGCCAGCAGGATCAGCGAGACCAGGCCGACGATGCCGATCGGGATGTCCTGCTCGACGCGGGGCAGGGCCTCGCCGCCCGACTTGCGCTGCTTGGCGGCGGCGAAGGCCGACTTCAGGCCCGCGGTGATCGGGCCGACCAGCTTGGCCAGGGTCCAGATGGCGGCGGCGCCGATGACGCCCGCGCCCAGGAAGCGGACCTGGGTCTTCCAGACGCCCAGGGCGTGGGTGGCGGCGTCGGCGTCCGGCATCGGCGTGGCGACGGTCAGGATCGGCACCAGGATCGCCCAGGCGATGAACAGGCCCGTGAACATGGCGATGCCGACGGTGATGCCCATCAGGTGGCCCGCGCCCATCAGGGCCAGCGAGCTGGAGGCCCCCAGGCCCGTCGCGCCCGCGCCGGCGTTGAACTTGAAGTAGCCGGCGACCTCGGCCGCGAACAGCTTGGCCGCGCCCAGGGCGCCGAACAGGGCCGAGGCGATCGCGCCCAGGCTGACGGCGACCAGGCCCGCCTTGCCCTCGGCGGCGCCTTCACGCGAGCCGGTGCCGACCTTCAGCACCTCGGCGGCGGCGACGCCTTCGGGGTAGGGGAGGTTGGAGTTGGTCACCAGGGCCCGGCGCAGGGGGATGGTGTACATCACGCCCAGGATGCCGCCGACGGCGCAGGCGCCGAAGGTGGGCAGGAACGGCACATTGGCCCACCAGCCGATCATCAACAGGCCCGGCAGGACGAAGATCACCGACGACAGCGTGCCCGCCGCCGAGGCGATCGTCTGGACGATGTTGTTTTCCTGGATGGTCGAGGTCTTGAACGCCCGCAGCAGGGCCATCGAGATGACGGCGGCGGGGATCGAGGTGGCGAAGGTCAGGCCGACTTTCAGGCCCAGATAAACTTGCGCTGCGGTGAAGACGAGGGTGATGGCGATGCCGAGGAGTACCCCTCGGAGGGTCAATTCCGTGCGCGGCGCGGTCGAGTCGGCCATGAACATGTCCAAAAAACGATTAAGGCGGCCGGACCTTGCACGTCCGACCGCCCAAAACTCAAGCCTTCAGTTCAAACCGTTGTTACAAAATTACAGGACGCCGAGCATCTCCGCGACCAGCGGATGGCGGACGATGTCGCGGTCGGCCAGGCGGACGACGGCGATGTTGGGCACCGCCTCGAACCGCGCGGCGACGTCCGCCAAGCCCGAGATGCCCGGCAGGAGGTCCGACTGGTTCGGGTCGCCCGTGACCACCATGGTCGAGTGCCAGCCCAGGCGCGTCAGCAGCATCTTCAGCTGCATGTAGGTGCAGTTCTGGGCCTCGTCGATCACCACGAAGGCGTTGTTCAGCGTCCGACCGCGCATGAAGCCGACCGGGGCGATCTCGATCGCGCCCTCGGCCATCAGGGCCCGCATCCGCTTCACCGACAGGCGATCGGTCAGGGCGTCGTAGAGCGGGCGCAGATAGGGGGCCAGCTTGTCCTCCATGTCCCCCGGCAGATAGCCGATCGACTCGCCGGCCTCGACGGCGGGGCGCGAGAGCACGATGCGGCTGACGCGGCCGGCCTCCAGCGCCTCCACGGCCTTGGAGATGGCGATGTAGGTCTTGCCCGTGCCGGCCGGACCCAGGGCCATGACGAGGTTCTTCTCGTCGATCGCTTCCATCAGTTGCGCCTGACCGGGCGATTTCGGTTTTATGGTTTTGAGATAGCTCTGGTCCCGACTATCCCCCCTCGCGCCTCCCTCATCGGGCAGAGGCGACCAGCCGCCGCGGTGATCGACAGGCAGGCGGCGCACCTTGGCGTCGTCGTATTGGCCGGTCTCGTACGCGCCTTCGCGCGCCATCCGCTTCAGGGCTCGCTTGGTCATCAAAGCCTCCATTCGGGCATGAAAAAAGGACGAGGCCGTAAGGCGTCGTCCTTGGCGGTGAGCTGGATTTGAACGAAGCCGCGAACGCGGCCGGGCGGCTCGGAGGAGCTCTCCCCGTGGGCGGGGGACGGTGCTGTACGCCGAAACGCCAAGTGCGACACCTCGTCTTCGTCAGCGGGCGAGCAAGGGCGTCGCCGCCCCGGCCCGTCACGATCTGGAGAATGATTCCCGCTGGGGGAATGTTCCCTCCTGAATCGCCAGACTACAATGGCGGTCATAGGGTTTATGGATCGTTAATAACGAAATCGCCGATAAGAAACGAGGCATACGGATGAATGTATATTCGCTGGGTCAGCTAAAACCCACGCTGCCGCAAAAGGACGAATACTGGATAGCGCCGACAGCGAGCGTGATGGGCAACGTTATTCTAAAGAAGAACGCCAGTATATGGTGGGGCGCGGTGGTTCGCGGCGACAACGATCCGATCACGATCGGCGAGAACAGCAATATCCAAGACGGCTCGGTTCTTCACACTGATCTTGGCTCGCCGCTGACCATCGGCGCGAACGTGACCATTGGTCACATGGTGATGTTGCACGGCTGCACGATCGGTGACGGCTCGTTGATCGGTATCGGGGCGATCGTGCTGAACGGCGCCAAAATCGGAAAGAACTGCTTGATCGGCGCGGGCGCCCTGATCACCGAGGGCAAGGAGATTCCCGACAATTCGATGGTGGTCGGCGCGCCGGGCAAGGTGGTGCGCGAGATCGGCGAGCAGCACGCGTTGGTCCTGCAGGCCTCGGCCCTGCACTACGTCGAGAACTGGAAGCGCTACGCCCGGGATCTGAAGCGGGTTGAGGTGTAGGGGCCTCCATCTGACGAGATCAATTTCATCGTCATCCCGGCCGCAGCGCGCAGCGCGGAGAGCCGGGACCCAGGGGCGGCTCGCTCGGCGCTCTTTCAACCCCTGGGTCCCGGATAGCCTCTGCGAGGCTTCCGGGATGACGAGAGCTTTTAGGCCCTCAGCGCCAAGGAATGCTTTCATCCGCGAAAAGCAAAACGCCGTGGGAGCGCCGCCTGCTGCTTGGGGGATCGCAAGGCGGCGCTCCCGCTTCCCGCGTGGGAAGGGCCGAACGCGGGAAGGGACCCACCCTGCTGGAGGCGTCTTCCGCAAGGTAGGACGGTGCGCCGTACTGCGCTCCGTTCATCCATGGATTGTATGTAGCATGGTCCAAGTAGAGTTAAAATGCGAGACTCGCGTTTTCCGGGTCTAGGCGTTCCGTAGCGCCACTCTTGCGCCGGGCCAAAAGCCGGATCACTCTCGCCTTAACAACGATAACCTTCGAGGGAGGGCGTCCGGGCCATGGCCAGTGAACGCTATGATTACGTCGTCATCGGCGCCGGTTCGGCCGGCTGCGTGCTGGCCGCGCGCTTGACCGAGGATCCCAACGTCAAGGTCCTGCTGCTGGAGGCCGGCGGCAAGAACACCTCGGTGCTGGTCAAGATGCCGGCCGGGGTGGGCGAACTGATCAAGGCCAAGGGCGAGCAGAACTGGGGCTTCTGGACCGAGGTCGAGCCGCATCTCGACAACCGCAAGCTCTGGTGGCCGCGCGGCAAGGGCCTGGGCGGCTCCTCGGCGATCAATGGCATGATCTACATCCGCGGCCACGCCCGAGACTACGACCAATGGCGGCAGATGGGCCTGACCGGCTGGTCCTACGCCGAGGTGCTGCCGTACTTCAAACGCTCGGAGACCCACCACGGCGGCGGCGACGCCTATCACGGCGACAAGGGGCCGCTGCACGTGTCGAAGGGCGAGTCCGACAGCCCGTTCTACACCGCCCTGATCGAGGCGGGGCGCCAGGCCGGCCACAAGACGACCAAGGACTTCAACGGCTTCCAGCAGGAGGGTTTCGGCCCCTACGACCTGACGATCCGCGACGGCAAGCGCTGGAGCGCGGCCATGGCCTATCTCAGCCAAGCCCTGTCGCGTCCGAACCTGACCTGCGTCACCGAGGCCCGCACGACCCGGATCCTGATCGAAAAGCGCCGCGCCGTCGGCGTCGAATATGTTGTCGGCAAGGGCGGCGAGCGTAAGACCGCCTATGCCGACGCCGAGGTGCTGCTGAGCGCCGGCGCGGTGCAGTCGCCGCACATCCTGCAGCTGTCGGGCGTCGGCGCGCCGGACGACCTCAAGGCTCAGGGGATCTCCGTCGTCCACGAGTCCAAGGGCGTCGGCGGCAACCTGCAGGACCACCTGGACGTCTGCGTCTCATGGACCGCCAAGAACCTGAAGACCGCCTATTCGGCCAACAAGGGCCTGAACAAGCTGGGCGTGGGCCTCAACTACATGCTGTTCGGCAAGGGGCTTGGCCGCCAGCAGTTCCTGGAGAGCGGCGCGTTCCTGAAGTCGCGCCCCGACCTCGATCGCCCCGATCTGCAGATCCACGGCGTGCTGGCCATCATGCAGGATCACGGCAAGGTCGTGGTCGAGAAGGACGGCTTCACCCTGCACGTCTGCCAGCTGCGCCCGGAAAGCCGAGGCAAGGTCGGCCTGCGCTCGGCCGATCCGTTCGATGATCCGACCATCCTGGCCAACTACCTGTCGACCGACGAGGACCGCCGCGCCATCCGCGAAGGCGTCCGCATCGCCCGCGAGACCGTGGCCCAGGCGGCCTTCGATCCCTATCGCGACGCCGAATACGCCCCGGGCGCCGATGTCCGTTCCGACGCCGACATCGACGCCTGGATCCGCGCCAAGGCCGAGACGATCTACCACCCGGTCGGCACCTGCCGCATGGGCGTGGCCGGCGATCCGCTGGCGGTGGTCGACGACCAGCTACGGGTGCAGGGGCTTTCGGGGCTGCGCGTGATCGACGCCTCGGTGATGCCCAACCTGATCGGCGGCAACACCAATGCGCCGACGATCATGATCGCCGAGCGCGCGTCGGACCTGATCCGTGGCAAGCAGACGCTGGCGCCGCTGGACGTCCCGGTCTACGGCGACGAGACGGCGGTGGCGGCCTAGGCGATCCTGCGGCCGTCCAAGGTCGCCAGGCGCAGGCGGGGCATGTCGCGATTGTCCTCGCCCAGCGGCCTGACCTCGCGCAGGCCCAGCTCGTAGGCGGGGCGGCCCATCAGGCGGGCCGTCGCGCCGATCGGCTGATAGAGGCCCAGGAACCGGTCGGTCTCGCCGCTGGCGCCGCGCAGGGGGGCGAACAGCACCTCCATGCCGACCGAGGGCACGCCGTGCGCGCGGATGTCCGCCACGGCGACCACCGGCGTGCGGCGCTTGCGGGCGACGTCGAGGGCGCTCTTCAGTTCCAGCCGATGGGCCAGGGCCCACAGTGACAGGGCGTCTTGGCCGCGCAGGTCGCGGGCGTGCAGCTCGCTGACGAAGCCGCCGGCCAGGCGGAACGGCAGGCGCCCGCCGTCGCGGCCCAACACGAAGACCTGCGGCAGCAGCTCCAGGAACTCGCCCGGATTGATGTCGGTGCGGCGCGGCAAGGCCGCATCGCCCCGGCGATCACGCCAGTAGTCGATCAGTCGTTCCGTGCTGGGATGGAACATCCTTGTCCCCCGGCGGCTCCTTCGCGGCGGTTTTTCGCCCGCACGGGGTTTGCTGGAGGAACCGGGCCAAGGGCTGGATTGTCCCATTTTGGCGCAAAAACGCTCTTCGGAGCGTCACCATAAGAAAGGGCCCCGCCAGCGGCGAGGCCCTTGCCTGTGAAGATCTACTTGGCCGCCGCCTCCGGCTTGACCAGAAGCAGCCAGGACTTGTCGTCGGCCAGATAGGTCTTGGCCGCCTTCTGCACGTCGGCCGGAGTCACGCGCGCGAGGCCCGCCAGCACCGAGCGGGTCGCGTCCAGCAGGCGCGGATCGGTCTGGGCGCCCGACAGCGCGCCGACCCAATACTCGTTGGTCACGCGCGCCTTCTCGATCTGGTCGATGCGGGGCTTCTTGGCGCGTTCCAGCTCGTCCTCGGTCACCGGCTTGTCGCGAAGGTCAGCGGCGATCTTGCGGATCGCGGCGACGACGGCGTCCAGCTTCTCGGGCGGAACTTCCAGGCTGACGGCCAGATAGCCCCAGTTCTTGAACACCACGCTGGCGGTCGACGAAGCGTTGGGCGAATAGGTCGCCCCCTGCTTCTCGCGCAGTTCGTCGATCAGGCGCAGTTGCATGACCTGGCCGAGGACCGAGACGTCGCGCGAGCGCTGGAGGTTCGAGAACAGGTCGTCCGTACGCCAGGCCATGAACAGGGCGGCCTGATCGGCGCGGCCCTTGTGCGTGCGGATCACCGGCGTCGCCGAGGGGGCGGGGAACGGCGCCTGGCGGGCGGCGTCCGAAGCGGGAAGCTCGGCCCGCGGGGGCAGGGCGCCGAAGGTGTCGGCCACCGCGGCGATGGCCTTGTCGACCGTCGTGTCGCCGACGATCACCACCTCGATGTCGTCCTTGGTCAGCGGGTTGGCGACCGCCGTCTTCAGGTCGTCGAGCGAAGCGCTGGCGATCTGCTCGCGCGAGGGGAAGGTCCAGCGCTGGTCGCCGCCATGCATCAAGCCGCCCAGGTCGCGACCCAGGACCCCGCCGGTGGTGCTCTGCAGCTGGTCGTGCAGCGTGCCGTAGCTGGTCTTGACCCGGTTGAAGGCTTCCGGACGCCAGCCGGGTTCGGTGGCGAAGGCCGTCAGCACCTGCAGTTCGGTCGACAGATCCTCGGGGCGCGTGCGGCCGTTCAGGGTGAAGGCGTCGTCCTCGACGCCCAGCTGGGCGTTCCAGATCTTGCCGGTCAGCACCCGCTCCATGTCCTGGGCGGAGATCTGCTTGAGGCCGCCCTCGACGAAGGCCGAGCCGGACCACAGCGGGCTCTGCTTGTCGGAGGGCAGGTCCAGCAGGCCGTGGCCGGCGCGGACCTTCACGACGACCTGGCCCTCGCGGAACTTGGTCGGCTTCACGGTCAGGCGCACGCCGTTCTCGAACCGCACGAAGACGGCGTCCAGGTCGCTGACCTCCTTCTGCTCGGCCACCTTGCCGGTCGGGCCGAAGCTGGAATAGGGCCACACGGTCACGCCCGGCGCGGCCGGCGGCGCGACGGGCTGGGCCTTGAGGTCTTCGTAGGCCTTGAGGATCGCCGGCTCGCCGCCGTCGACGTTGCTCGGCGCGGCGATCACCAGCAGCGGGCCCGAGCCGGCGAACGACGACTTCAGCACCGCATTGACCCGCTCGGCCGTCAGGCCCTTGGTGATGACGTCGAAGGCGGCCAGGTTCTGGCTGGGCGAGGTGATGACCTCGGCGTCGCCGAGGGTGTCGACCAGCTGGTTGGCCAGGACCGGCGTGCGCTGGGTGGCTTCGCCCGCGGCGGCGGCGGCCAGGCTGGCGCGTAGGGTGGCGATCTCGCGGTCCAGTTCATCCTGGCGAACGCCGTACTGGATGGCGCGGCGCTGCTCGGCGTCGAGCGCCCGCATCGCGTCCTGCCACTGCCCCGGCCGGGCCGTCGCGCCGAGCGTCGTCACTCGCACGGCGCCGTACTGGTCGCCCTTGAAGGCACCGCCGGCGATGAACGGCGGCTCGGCCAGGCGGCCAAGCGCCTGGAGGCGGCGGTTCAGCACCGCGAAGGCCAGGTTCTCTAGCATGTCGCGCTCGTCCAGCGCCTTGGTCTCGACCAGGCCGTCGGGCTTGCGGGTCCAGGTCATCTGGACGCTCCACGGCGCGCCGGACTCGACGATCAGCTTGGCGGTCGGGCCGCGCTTGGCCACCGGACCAACGTCCGGAGTCTTGCCCGGCTGGCCCTTGCCGGCCCAGTCGCCGAACCTGGCCTTGATCTTGGCCTCCATGGCGTCGACGTCGAAGTCGCCCACGGCGACCAGCACCGCCCGCTCGGGACGGTAATAGGCTTCGTAGAAGTCGCGGATGCGCTGGGCCGAGGCGTTCTTGAGAATCTCGGTCTTGCCGATCGGGATGCGCTTGGGCGGCAGCTGGCCGTCCATCTGCGCCGACAGGGTCTTGATGGCGACGCGGTAGCCGGGCGTGTCGCGGGCGCGCTCTTCGGACAGCACGACCCCGCGTTCGCGATCGACCGCGTCCTGGGCGATGGTCAGCTCGCTGGCCGCTTCGCGCAGCAGCATCAGCGAGTCATTGACCGTGCTGTCGTCGGTCTTGGGCAAGTCCAGCTGATAGGTCGTTTCGTCGAAGCTGGTCTGGGCGTTGGTGTCGGCCCCGAAGGCCAGGCCATGACGCTCCAGGATCTTGATCATCTCGCCTTCGGGCACGTTCTTCGAGCCGTTGAAGGCCATGTGCTCCAGGAAGTGGGCCAGGCCCTGCTGGTCGTCGGCCTCCATCAGCGAGCCGGCGTCGAACCACAGGCGCAAGGACGCCTGAGCGGGCGGCGTGGCGTTCTTGCGGATCGCGTAGCGCATGCCGTTGGGCAGCACGCCAAATCGCCAGGCCGGATCGGGCGCGATGTCCGACAGGGCTTGCGCCCACTGGCCCGGCTTGAGGTCTTCCTTGCGCGGTCCGGCCAGGACCGGCGCTTCAACGGCGGCCTCGCGCTTCAGCGACGGCAGCGAAGGCTTCGGAACATGGGAGCAGGCGGCGAGCGAGAGGCCGGCGGCGGCGACAAGCGCCAAGCGCGAAGCGCTGATCATCGAGAATCCAAGGCAGGCAAAAGGAAGCCGCACCTTGGCTGTCCCGCATGGCGCGCGCAAGGCGCGACAAAGGCGGGTTTAGGTCCTTATCCAATCAGGCGGCGGCGACGTCGCCGGTCTGCCGGCGCAGGCGCCAGAAGCGGATGGTGCGCAGCGCCGCCTCGCGCGGCAGGGCGGCGTAGAGCTCGCCATAGGCCTTGGCCCGGCCCATCACCTCGTCCGAAGGCTCCAGGATCAGCAGGGCGAAGGTCAGGAACAGCGCGCGGTCGAAATCGGCCGCCTTGCAGATCACCGACAGGGCGTCCATCTCGCGCCGCTCCAGGATCTTGCGGGCGGTGTGGAAGTCGACGTCGGCCAGGTCGGCCAGCGCCACCAGGAACAGGGTCGTGCGCTTGGCCCGCAGCATGTTGGCCAGCATCTGCGGGGAGATCGGCCCCTTGGCGCGCAGGGCCCGGAATTCCTTCTCGGCCTCGGCGTGGTCGGGCGGCAGCGCGCCGTCCTGAGCCGCGATCCGCTTGCGGCCCGCCGCCAGCGCCGCCTCGAGGGTCGCCGGATCGACGCCGGCGTTGCGCGCCAGGATGCGGTCGCGCAGCCGCGCCTCGGCGACGAAGTACATCTCGTTCAGCAGGTCGACCGGCAGGCTGTGGCGATCGATCACCGCCTCGTGCAGGGCGGGATTGGCGGTCGCCCGGTCGACGACGGTCTCATGCGCCTCGCGCGACAGCACCGCGCCCTCGTTGCGCAGCAGCACGCCCAGGGTGTCGTCGTCGCCGCGCGCGACGATGGCGTCCGACACGACGCTGGAGACGCTGGGGCGCTGCGAGATCGCCCGCAGGTGGTCCTGGCCCTGGGTGCGGGCGACGTGCAGCAGGTCCTCGTCGGTCAGCGCGCCCGAGCCCCGTAGGATCGGCGCGGCGACCGCGATGCTTTCCGAGGCCAGGGCGCGGGAGAGACCGCGCGGCGCGGTCTGGGCGTCGCCGAGCCGCTGGGCCAGCTCGGCCTTGACCGCCTCTTCCATGTCGCCGGCCAACTGGCTTAGCACGTCGTCGAACAGCTCCATTTCCAGGGCGCTGTGGCCTTCACCGGCGAAGAACATGTCGGTGACGCCGCGCAGCAGCTCGCGCCGCTTCTCGCTGGAAGGCTCGTTGGCCAGGGTGATCAGGTCGTGGAGGCGGGATTCCATCAGCGCGCCCCGCCACGCGCGAAAGAGGCTTTCCGATCGGCGAGAGCGGCGGTGAAAGCGGCGACGCGCATGAACATCCGAACCGAAAGAACGTGGCTACTTTCGTAGAGCCCGCCGCTTAATCTTGGCCTAACGACCGCGCCAAGTGTTGAGAAGTCGACGCTCGATGATCTCCATCGCCGCGTTCAGTCCCACGCCCAGGATGGCCAGGGCGACGAGGGCGGCGAAAACCTTGGCCGTCTGCAGGCGGTTGTAGGCTTCGAGGATGCGCCAGGCCAGACCCTGGGCCCCGCCGGACCCCGCCACGAACTCGGCCACCACGGCCCCGATCACCGCCAGGCCCGCCGCCACCTTGTGGCCCTCCAGCAGGGCGGGAACGGCCGACGGCAGGCGCAGGCGGACCAGGCGCTGCAGCGGCGTCGCGCCGTAGAGGTCGAACAGGCGGCTAAGATCGGGATCGACGGCTTTCAGGCCGGTCAGGGCGCCCGAGAAGATCGGGAAGAACGCCACCACCGCGGCCAGGCCCGTCACCGCGCGGCCGGGATGCTCGATGCCGGCCCAGATCGTCACCAGCGGCGCGATCGCGACCAGCGGGGTGACCTGCAAGGTGACGGCGATCGGCCGGACGGCGTCCTCCAGCAGGCTGTTCAGGCTGACCGCCAAGGCCAGGGCGCAGGCGACGACGCTGGCGATCACGAGCGCGATCAGGGCCGTCGACAGGGTCGCCCAGGCCGAGCTCAGCAACAGCGGCCAGGACTCCAGGAACGCCGCGCCGATCGCGCTGGGCGCGGGCAGCAGATAGGGGGGGACGGCCAGGGCCCGGCAGGCGACCTCCCACCCGCCCAGCAGGGCGGCGACCAGGATCAGCGGGGCGAGGATCCGCTTCACGCCGCCGCCTCCGTGGCGCGGGCCAGCAGGGTCGAGACCGCCTCGGCCGCCGCGCGGAAAGCCTCCGTGGTGCGGAAGCCGGGCGGGCGCACGGTCGGGCCGTCGATGGCGATCTCGCCGGCGATGCGGCCGGGGCCGGGCGTCATCACCACGACGCGGCGGGCCATGTAGACGGCTTCCTCGACATTGTGCGTGACGAAGACCACGGCCGGCGACAGCTCGGCGGCCAGGGCCAGGACGTCGTCGGCGAGGGCGCGGCGGGTGATCTCGTCCAGCGCCGCGAACGGCTCGTCCAGCAGCAGCAGGCGGGGGCGGGTCACCAGCGCGCGGGCCAAAGAGGCGCGCATGGCCATGCCGCCCGACAGCTGCGCGGGGCGGGCGGACAGCGCTTGGCCCAGACCAACCTTGCGGAGGGCTTCGTCGGCGGCCGCGAGGGCGTCCTTCTTGGCGAGGCCCGTCAGCTCCAGCGGCAGGGCGACGTTGTCTCGCGCCGGGAGCCACGGCGCCAGGGTGGGGGACTGGAACACGACCGAGGTCTCGCCCTTGCCGGCGGCGCGCGCCACGCCGCCGCGCGTGGGCGCTTCCAGGCCCGCCAGCAGGCGCAGCGCCGTGGACTTGCCGCAGCCGGAGGGGCCGACGAGGGCGACGATCTCGCCGGGCGCGAGGGTCAGGTCGATGGGGCCGAGGGCGCGACCCCGAGCGTAGTCGACCTCGACGCCGACGAGGCTGGCGATCGTGTCGGTCATTGGCCCTTGGGCAGGAACTGAAGGGTGTAGGCCTTCTTGTAGTCCATGGTCTTCGGATAGACGCCTTGCTCGGAGGCGACCTTGAAGAACTCGGCCCAGCGAGCGTCGCTCATCTGGCCGATCTCGCCGTCCTTGCCGACGATGCCGTAGGACCGCATCTTCTCGCGGGCCTGGTCCAGCACGTCCTGGGTCATTTCCGGATTGTCCTTCAGGATCGCCGCGTCCCCGCGCTTGGGATCGCCGTAGAGATACGACGTCCAGCCGGCGGCGGTCGCCTCGACGAAGGCCCGCACGGCCGCCGGGTTCTTGGCGATCAGGCTGTCGGGGACCAGGGCCATCGAGGCGTAGGCCGGGTAGCCGCTGTCGGCCAGCAGGAAGACCTCGGGTTTGATTTTGCCTTCCTTCTCGATCAGGTAGGGCTCGCTGGTGGCGTAGCCCTGCTGGATCACGCGCTTGTCGGCCAGGAATGGCGCGCTGGAATAGTTGTACTTGCGCACCTGGTCGTCGCCGAAGCCGTACTTGGCCTTCAGCCAGACCCAGAAGGCGGTGATCGAGGCGTCGGCCAGCAGGATCGGGCGACCCTTCATGTCTGCGATCGAATGGATCCCCTGGCCTGGGTGGGCGATCAGGACCTGGGGGTCCTTCTGCATGAAGGCGGCGACGGCCTTCACCGGCGCGCCCTCCTTGGCCAGGTTCATGACGATGAAGCTGTTGGAGCCGACGCCGACATCGACCGCGCCGGTGGCCAAGAGCTGGGGCACGTTCACGGCCGGGCCGCCCTGAATCAGGGTCACGTCCAGGCCGCGCTTCTTGTACTCGCCGGTGGCCAGAGCCTGGTAGTAGCCGCCCAGCTCGGCCTCCGCCCGCCAGTCGGTCGCCAGTTTCAGCTTGGTGACGCCGGCCGGCGCGGCGTCCTTGCTGGGCGCGGGAGAGCAGGCGGTCAGGGCGGCGAGGCTTAAGGCGGCCCCCAGGACGACAAAGGCGCGACGGCGCATCGAGCGGCTCTCCCCACGGTTCGCGGTGAAGTTAGGGGCGAGCCGGCCGACTTCCAAGCGCGAAGGCGAACGAGATCAGGCGGCGGGCTTGCGCCGCCAGCGTTCGACCTTGGCGTACAGCGCCTCGCGCTGGACCGGCTTGGGGATGTGATCGACCATGCCAGCGGCGTAGCAGCGCTCCACCTGGGTCGGCAGGGCGTCGGCGCTCATGGCGATGATCGGCGCGGCGCCGAAGGCGCCGGGCAGGGCGCGGATCGCGCGCGTCGCCTGCAGGCCGTCCATCTCCGGCATGTGCATGTCCATCAGGATGAGGTCATAGGGCGTCTTGCGCGCGCGCTCGATCGCTTGGCCGCCGCTTTCGGCCTGGTCGACGTCATAGCCGGCCATGCTCATCAGGGTGGCGGCGATCTCTAGATTGATCGGATGATCGTCGACGACCAGGATCCGACCCGCCGCGTTCCGAGCGGCGGGCGTCGGCGCGGGCGAAGCCGCGCGCTCCACCGGCTTGGCCGTCAGTTCGAACCAGAAGCAAGAGCCGCGCCCGGGCACGCTGTCGACGCCGATCTTGCCGCCCATGGCGTCGACCAGCGCGCGACAGATCGCCAGGCCCAGCCCAGTCCCGGCGGGCATCCGGCTCAGCGCCACGTCCGCGGAGGCGCGCTGGAACAGCAGGGCCTGCTTCTCCAGGGCGATGCCGACGCCGGTGTCCATGATCTCGAAGCGAAGCCTGTCGCCGGCGGCGACGGCCTCGATCATCAGCCGCACGGAAATGCGTCCCTGGTCGGTGAACCTGACGGCGTTATTGAGCAGGTTGATCAGCACCTGGCGCAGGCGGTCGGCGTCCAGAGCGTGGCGCCGGTGGTCCGGATCGATGATGTCGACATCGAGCTCCAGGCCCTTGGCGCGGATTTCCGGCGCCATCATCGCCGCGGTCTCGCGCACCAGGTCGGCCGCGCAGGTTGGCTGGAGCTGCAACTCGATGTGGCCGGTCTCGACGCGGGACAGATCCAGGATGTCGTCCAGCACGGTGACCAGGGCCGCGCCGGCGCTGTCGATCAGGTTCACCTGGCGTCGGGCGTCGGGCGAGAGGTCGTCGCGCTTGGCCAGCAGCTGGGCGAAGCCGAGCACGCTGTTCAAAGGCGTGCGGATCTCGTGGCTCATCGTGGCCAGGAACTCGGTCTTGGCCTGGGTGGCGGCCAGGGCGCGGGCGCGGGCGACGCGGGTCAGTTGCTCGCGCCGCTGCAGCATGCGCTTCAGGCGATCCTGTTGCGCCAGGACCAGGCTGGCGGCCATGCAGGTGTAGAAGAGCACCGCGATGAAGATCTGGATCGTTCGCGCCTGCGCTGTCGGGCCAAGGATCGCGTTGAAGCGCGGTGAAGCGCCCGACATGGCGATCGGCAGGGTGATCAGGGCCACGATCAGTGAGGCCATGGCCGCGCCCCGCGCGCCGAGGCGATAGGCGGCCAGCAGGGCGACCGGGAAGATCAAGAAGGGGGGCGCGCCGGACAGGGGGTGCGCGCAGAGCAGGGTGACGGCCGCCACCGCGAACAGCAGCGCGCCCTGCTCTCGCAACGAGATGCGATAGGCCCGTCGATGTTGGGCGTCGATCAGCACCAGCGCCGTCGGCAACACGACCGCCAAGCCCAGCGCTCCGCGCAGGAACCAGTCGATCCAGGTCTTCAGCAGGGGCTCGCCGAAGAACAGCGACAGGATCGACGCGCAGATCGCGGCCGAGACCGCGGAGATCGGCGTCGTCACGGCGGGCAGCGCCGCCAGGGCCCGCATGGTCCGAACCCGCGGCATGCGTCCCCAGAAGCGAACGCAGACCCACCAGACCGCGACGCCCTCCAGCGTATCGATCGTGGTATAGAGCAGGGCGCGGGTCAGGCTGTCGCCGACGAGAAGATCGGCCGCCATGTGGAAGGTCACGAAGACGCCGCCCAGGGTTAGCCGGCGCTGGGGCGTCAGAACCACCAGCCCCGCCGCCAGCAGGGCGTTGGCCGGCCAGAAGGCGGCGACGCCCAGCAGCGTCCGGGTCAGGAACTCGCTGAAGAACAGACCGCCGATCAGGGCGACGGAAAGGCCCTGCAGCAAAGCCGCCTGCCTCTTACGCTCATGCTGCGCCAGCCTCTGCGGCATACGCGTTTCGTCCCCCAAACCGCCGCGACTTGGCGGCAATGTCTGATCACGTCGGATCCGCGTCGCGCGAGTCCGACGTTCGCCGGCCTTCCCGCTCAAGGGGGGCGGCGACGCGACCATTCAATACGCCTGCTAGACGAGGGGGGGCTTGCTTATCGAGGGATGTGTCGTTTGGCCGCAGGACGCCTCCGCGGCCGCCACTTCCTGACGATATCGTCCCCGTCCCGCCCGTGTAATGGGTCGCGACGACAATGCATGCCGCACGGCGTAATTCAAGAGGGCTATAGTCGTATCAGGTCGTGATGGAGAGTGGTTAAGACGTCGCGCAGCAATATATGGGATCAGCTTGCCGACAGGCTCTCTTTTTTCTCTTCGAGTTCAAGCCAGTCCATCTCGGCTTGTTCAAGATCGGCGCGCGCCTTGTCCAGAGCCTTCATGGTTTTGTCGAATGTCGTCGGATCGCGGCTGTAGAGGTTAGGGTCCGCCAGCGTTTCCTCTAGCTTGGCGATGATCGCCGGACTCTTGGCGATCAGGGCTTCGCATTCCTCCAGACGCCTCTGGTCCTTGTATGAAAGCTTCACGCTTTTTTTCGGAGGCGGCGGCGCGGCCAGGGCGGCCTTGGGCGCGGAGGCGGAAATCGGCTTGCGGACGGCGCTGAAGAAGCCGGGGTTCTGGTCCATCAGGTCGCTCCAGCCGCCGGGCGTCTCGACGATCTTGCCCCGGCCGTCCAGCGCGATGGTCGAGGTGGCCAGGCGGTCGATGAAGTCGCGGTCGTGGCTGACCAGGATGAGGGTTCCCTCGAAATCGGCCAGCAGGTCCTCCAGCAGGTCCAGCGTGTCCATGTCGAGGTCGTTGGTCGGCTCGTCCAGCACCATCAGGTTGGTCGGATTGGCCAGGGCTCGCGCCAGCAGCAGGCGGTTACGCTCACCGCCCGACAGGCTGGTCACCGGCTGGCGCAGCTGGGCGTCGGTGAACAGGAACTCCTTGGCGTAGCCGGCGACGTGCTTGGACTGGCCGCGCACGACGATGGAGTCGCCGCCGCCCGGCGTCAGGAAGTCCCAGACGGTGATCTTGTCCGACAGCGCCATGCGCGCCTGGTCGATGTACGAGACCTCGAGATTGGCCCCGAGCTGCACCGAGCCGGCGTCCAGGGGCAGCTCGCCCAGCAGCAGCTTGACCAGGGTGGTCTTGCCCGCGCCGTTGGGACCGACCAGCGCCACGCGGTCGCCGCGCAGGATGCGGGTCGAGAAGTTCTCGACAATGGTCCGCTCGCCAAAGCGCTTGGTGACGCCCTTGGCCTCGACCACGCGCTTGCCCGAGATCCCGGCGGACTCGACCGCCATGGTCATGGTTCCGCGTTGATCGCTCTGGCGGTCCTTCTTCTCGGCGCGAAGGGCCAGCAGCGCGCGGCGGCGGCCCTCATTGCGGGCCCGGCGACCCTGGACGCCACGCGCCAGCCAGGCGTTCTCGCGCTCCAGCACCTTGTCCAGCCGTCGCGCCTCTTCAGCTTCGGCCGCCATCACGCTGTCCGCCCAGGCCTCGAACTCGGCGAAGCCCTTGTCCAGGCGGCGGATCTTGCGGTGCTCCAGCCAGAAGCAGCGCTCGGTGACGCGGTTCAGGAAGGCGCGGTCATGGCTGACGATCAGCACGGCGCACTTCGAGGCGGCCAACTCCTCTTCCAGCGTCTGGATCGCGAAGATGTCGAGGTGGTTGGTCGGCTCGTCCAGCAGCAGCACGTCCGGCTGCTCGGCGAAGGCGCGGGCCAGCGCGGCGCGGCGGGTCTCGCCGCCGGACAGGCCCTTGGCGGCCTTGTTCGGATCGAGACCGAAATCGGTCAGGGCCGCTTGGGCCTCGTAGTCCTGGGCGCCGCCGGCCGTGGCGTAGTCCAGCAGGGTCTCGCCGGTGATCTCCGGCTCCTGGCCGACATAAACGACCTTGGCGCCGGGCTGCACCGAGCGCTCGCCGCTGTCGGCCTCGACGCCCTGGGCCGCCAGGATTTTCAACAGGGTCGACTTGCCCGCGCCGTTGCGGCCGACGAGACAGGCGCGCACGCGCGGCTCCAGCGCCAGGTCGACGCCGTCGAACAACGGCTTGGCGCCGTCGGCGAGACGGACGTCCTTGAGGGCGAGTACGGGCGCGCGGGAAGGAGAGGCCATGGTCGTCACGGATATGGAGCGGGAGGATCGCGAAGGCGAGGCCCTATCCCAGGCGCGCGTCGGAGGAAACGGCAAATCGCGGTCAGTCGGTCACGGGGGGCCTGGACCGCTTGTCGCGTGGTGCGACAAATTTCCCCCGTTAACGTGACGCAGAACTCGGCTTTGCTATGAGCTGGCGTACGTGAAGCGGAATGACTTGTCTTGAAGTCTGGCGTTGACAGCATCGTGGCTTCAGAAGTCCAGGCGTCGCTCGCGCTGGATTTCGACTCCTTGCGCCGACCGGTCTGGGTCTTCGACGACGTCCGCAAGCGCACGCTGTATGCGAACCGCGCGGCGCTGGAGCTGTGGCGCGCGCCGTCCCTCGAAGCCTTGCGCTCCCGCGACTTCTCCGCCTCGTCCCCCGCCGTTCGCGCCCGGATGAGCGATCTGGCGGCGCGGCTTGAGAACGGCGGCGCGGTGGAAGAGCGCTGGACCTTCTATCCCAATGGCGACGCGGTCACGGTCAATACGATGTTCTCGCGGATCAGCCTGCCGGATGGCGGGCCGGCCATTCTGTGCGAAGGCGTGCGGCTGCAGCCCGAAGCCGAAGAGCAGCGGGCGATCGAAGCTTTGCGCCACACCAGCGCGCTGGTGACGCTCTATGACGCCGAAGGGCGCCGACTGTTCGGCAATCCCGCCGCCCTGGCCGCCTATCCGGCGCGCGACGCACGCTTCGCCGATATCTTCGCCGACGCCGAGGCGGGGCAAATCCTCTGGAGCTCGCTCCCAGACACCGAGGTGATCGAAGGCGGCTACCACGTGGTCACGGCCGGCGGCCCGCGCTGGCACAGCCTCACGATCCGCCGAACGCCCGACCCGATGACCGGCGAGCCTTGCGTCCTGGTCAACGAAAACGACATCACCGACGAGGTCGAGGCCCAGGCCGCCCTCGCCGACGCGCGCGAGCGGGCCGAGGCCGCGGCCGCGGCTCGCCAAGCCTTTCTGGCCAATATGAGCCATGAGCTTCGGACGCCGCTGACCAGTATCCTGGGCTTCGCCGAATTGCTGGCGGACACGCGCCTCGATGACGATCAGAAGCGCCATCTGCGTCGCATCCAGGACGCCGGCGCCATGCTGCTGGAGACCTTGAACGCCGTCCTCGACTTCTCGAAGCTGGAGGCGGGCGGCGTCGACCTGGAGCGCAAGCCGTTCGACCTGCCGGATCTGGCCCGGCGCGCGGCGGGCATGTTCGAGGCGGCGGCCCTGGCCAAAGGGCTCGCCTTGACGGTCCGCATCGGTCCCGACTGTCCTCAGTGGCTGGAGGGCGATCCTGAGCGGCTGCGCCATGTGCTGGTCAACTTCCTGGGCAACGCGATCAAGTTCACCCAGGCGGGAGGGATCACCCTGGCCGTCGAGCGGCGGCCGGCGGCCGCGCTGGGCGTCGAGCGGATCGAGCTTTCGGTTTCGGACACGGGCGTTGGCATTCCGGCCGCGATGCTGGACCAGGTCTTCGATCGCTTCGCCCAGGCTGGCCCCGACGTCTCTCGCCGGTTCGGCGGCACGGGGCTTGGCCTCGCCATCAGCAAGGAGATCATCGCGCTGATGGGCGGCCGGATTGGGGTCGACAGCGTCGCGGGACAGGGCGCGCGGTTCTGGTGCGTGGCGGACTTTCCCGTCGCGGCGGCGCCCGCAAGGGCCTTGGAGGACGCTCAGCCAGCGCCAGCGAGAGCCCTGCGGATTCTGGTCGCCGACGACAACGACGCCAATCGCGAACTGATCAGGACCTTGATCCGAGCGCTAGGCCATCAGGTCGAGACCGTCGCCGATGGCGTCGCGGCGGTCGAGGCGGTGGGCGCCGGCGGCTATGATCTCGCGCTGATGGACGTGCACATGCCCCGCATGGACGGACTGGCCGCCACGCGCGCGATCCGGGATCTTGCGGGGGAGGCGGCCTCGACGCCGATCATCGCCCTGACCGCCAACGTCCTGCCCGACCAGATCGCCTTCTATCGCGCCAGCGGCATGGACGATCATGTCGGCAAGCCCATCGACGCCCGCGCGCTGCTGGCGAAGGTCGCAAGCTGGGGCGCGCGGCGCTCGGGCGATGGTCGATCACGGTCCAGCGGCGGCCCGGCCTGATCAGGCCCGCGCCGTCTTTGCTTTGTGCCGGCGCCGGACCTCACTAGATAAGTCGTAAGGACGCGGGCCGCGATTCAGTCGCCCGGTCCAGGATTGAGTAGCTATGGCGCGTGAACGTCCAGAACCGATCTTCAACGCGCCCTGGCCGGCCTTGCTGGCCGCAGCTTCGGTCCTGGTTCCGACCGCGTTCCTGATGAAGGCGGACGAGCCGACGATCCTGTCGCTGGCCCTGGTCCCCAAGGATTTCTGGGCCGGCCATTGGACCGGCGTCGTGACCATGATGTTCGTGCATGGCGGCTGGCTGCACGCCTTCATGAACGCGGCCTTCGCGATCGCCTTCGGCGCGCCGGTGGCTCGACTGCTCGGAACGGGCGGGCGCGGCGGCGCGGTCTTCTGGCTCTTCTATCTCGCATGCGGGATCGTCTCGGGCCTCGGCTATGCGATGCTGCATCCCGAGAGCGTCGGGCCGGTGGTCGGCGCCTCGGGCGCGGTGTCGGGTCTGATGGGCGCGGCGGCGCGCACCATGGACGGGCGAGGAGGTCTTGGGCCGATGTTCGGCCCCCAGGTCCTGTCGATGGGACTGGGCTGGCTGGTGGTCAATCTCGTCATGGCCGTCGCCGGCGGCCTGTTGACTGGCGGAGGGGCGGGCGTCGCCTGGGAGGCCCACCTGATCGGCTTCGCCGCCGGCGTCCTGCTGATCGGGCCCTTCGCGGCTTTGGGCGAACCCGCCGATCCCGCGCCGCGTGATCCCCATTGATCCCGGAGCCTGTTTGCGAGACCCTCGTTCCATAAAGAACAAGGGAGGTAGCTCAGTGCTGATTTCTCAAATCCTCAAGGACAAGGGCGATTTGGTGTTCACGGCCTCCCCCCAGGAGACCGTCGGCGCCGCGGCCGCCCTTCTGCACACCCGTCGCGTCGGCGCCATGGTGGTGGTCGACGAGACCGAGGCCGTGGTTGGCATCCTCTCCGAGCGCGACATCGTCCGCGTGATCGCCAAGGAAGGGGCCGCGGCCCTGACCAAGCCGATCTCCAGCTGCATGAGCGCCAAGGTGATCTTCGCCGAGCCTCATGAGACGGTCGACGCCCTGCTCGAGCGGATGACCGATCGCCGGATCCGCCACCTCCCGGTGGTGAAGGGCGGGCGCCTGGCGGGCATCATCTCGATCGGCGACCTCGTGAAGCACAAGATCAACGAGGCCCTGGCCGAGGCCGACGGCCTGAAGGCCTATATCGCCGCCGGCTGACGCCGAGCGTTCCATAGAGGAGAGGGGGCTGTCGCTTCAGCCCTCGATCATCTCCGCCCCGACGCCCTGGGCGGCGTCGGCCAGGCTATAGCCTTCAAGGACGGCGGCGGTGGCGTCGCGCGCCTTCAGAAGAGCTTCGCGCAGGGCGCAGGTGGCGACGTCACGACAGTCCTCGCAGCGCCGGAAGGCCGTGCGGCTGACGCACGGGGTCAGGGCCAGGGGGCCGTCGACCAGCCGGATGATCTCGGCGAAGCTGATCTGCTCGGGCGAGCGTCCTAATATGTAGCCGCCGAACTTGCCGCGCCGGCTGATCACCAGGCCTTCTCGGGAAAGCGACAGCAGGATCGCCTCCAGGAACTTGCGGGGCGCGTCGGCGCGTTCGGCCAGTTCGCCGGCCGTGACCTGCCCGTTCTCGCGGGCCAGTTCGATCATCGCGCGCAGGGCGTAGCGCGCCTTCTGGGACAGCATGGACGCCGGTGACCTTGTTCAAGCGCGCCAGGGCGCGACCTTTATGGGCGCGTCTCTTAGGGAGCGTTCAGCCTTCTGAGCGACGCATCGTCGCGATGCAAGTCTTGGGTGACGCCGTTCATGCACAGAGGAATGGCCGATCTGGGGATAAAATGGCGATTTCTGGCTTGCCGGGCCGGGGAGGGGCCTCTAGAAGCCGCCCCTCGCTTCGGGGCCGCGGCCGTCGGACGAAACCTTCGCCTCTCGGGGCTTGCGTTTCGGAAGGCATATCGCTAAGTTCCGCAGCCTCAATCGAATCTCTTTCACGTCTTGGCGCTCCTCTCGGCGCGCTTCGGATGGCTTTTGCTCTCTAAAGTGGCTTCGGTCTCAAGTGGAGAAAAAGAAAAAGAGGCGGTTGACCTGGGAATTCGGTTTCGCTAGAAGCCGCGCTCCCTGAAATACGGAGGCCTCCGCAAGGTTGCTGAAGTATTTCACTCCAGAAGAGCTTCTCTTTCTTTTGAAAAAGATGCTTGACTGGCTCCGGTGACTTCTTTAGAAGCTGCCGGCTCCGCCGAAAGCCCTCCGGGCTGGCTGGCGGAAAAAGTCGGAGAGTTTCTTCAAGAAACGATTTGACACGGAATTCGAGGTTGGATAGATAGCCGCCTCCGCCGACACCG
>NZ_LSJA01000026.1 GCF_001556515.1 Caulobacter sp. CCH9-E1
GCCAGGTCGCCGACCCGCTGAACACCCGCTACGCCGAGGTCTATCGCGGCGGCAATGCCCTGCGCTTCGGCGGCGCCCTGCTGGGCGGGGCGATCAACATGGTCACGCCGACCGGCAAGGACGCCGGCTTTTCCAACCAGGTCCGCGTCGATGGCGGCTCGCACGGCCTGCTGCGCGAGCACGTGGCCCTGGCGCGCCAGTCCGGCGACTGGGACGTCTATGTCGCCGCCACCAACCAGACCAGCCAAGGCTGGCGCTCGCAAAGCCAGCAGAACATCCAGTTCGGCAGCCTGAACGTCGGCCGCGCCTTCGGCCAGGACCGCGAGGTCCGGTTCATCGTCAACGGCTCGAACATCAACCAAGAGATCCCCGGCGCCCTGACGCTGGACCAGTTCAACAAGAACCCGCGCCAGACGCCGGTCGCCAACGCCAACGCCGACCAGGGCCGCAACCAGCGCGGCGTGCGCGGCTCG
Source organism: Caulobacter sp. CCH9-E1 (assembly GCF_001556515.1). GTDB lineage: Bacteria > Pseudomonadota > Alphaproteobacteria > Caulobacterales > Caulobacteraceae > Caulobacter. Next base: position 474 of record NZ_LSJA01000026.1, read on the forward strand.
CTGCAGACGACCTGGCGCGTGAACGAGCAGGTCGTCTTCCAAGGGGCGGTCTATGCGGTGTGGAAGGATCTGGACCACCCGATCTTCCAGGTCATCGACCAGCAGAGCCGCAACTACGGCGCCTTCGGCCGCTTCGACTGGGACGGCGAGATCGGCGGCAAACGCGCCGACGCCTTCTTCGGCGCCTGGTATCGACAGGGTGACCTCGACTCCAACTTCTACGTCAACAATCGCGGCGCGCGCGGCGCGCCGACCTCGCGCACGCTGCAGAACGCCAAGGCGATCGACGTGTTCGGCGAAGGCCGGCTGTTCGTGACCGACCAGGTCGCTCTGGTGGCCGGCGCGACCTGGGGCCAGGCCGAGCGCGACTACACCAGCTTCGCCGTGCCGGGCGTCAGCTCGACCTTCAACCTCAAGGCCGACAAGACCTACACCTGGATCTCGCCGCGCCTGGGCCTGCTCTGGCAGAACGCGGCGGGCGATCAGGTGTTCGCCAACCTGACCCGCTCGGTCGAGCCGCCGAACCTGGGCTCGATGTCGCCGATGAACACCGGCTTCACGCCCGTGAAGGCGCAAAAGGCCTGGACCGGCGAGGTCGGGGCGCGCGGGCGCCGCGGTCCCTTCACCTATGACGTGACGCTGTATCGCGCCGAGCTCAAGGACGAGATGCTGCAGTACACGCCGGGGGGGCTGATCCCGGCCGCCACCTTCAACGCCGACAAGACCCTGCACCAGGGCATCGAGGCGGCGCTGGACTGGGCCGTGGCCCCGCGCTGGCGCATTCGCCAGACCTGGACCTATTCGGACTTCCGCTTCAAGGACGACGTCCAGTACGGCGACAACCGCCTGCCGATCGTGCCGAAGAACTTCTACCGCTCGGAAGTCCGCTACGACGATCCGCGCGGCTGGTTCCTGGCGCCGTCGGTCGAGTGGTCGGCCGCCGACCCGTGGATCGACTACAAGAACACCCAGAAGGCCCCGGGCTACGCGATCCTGAACCTGAACGCGGGCTGGAAGGTCACCCCCGCCGTCTCGCTGTTCCTCGACGCGCGGAACCTGACCGACAAGGCCTACGTCTCCAACACCCAGGCCGCGACCACCTGGACCGCCGCCACCGCCACCCTGTGGCCGGGCGACGGACGTTCGGTGTTCGGCGGCGTGACCGTCAACTTCTGATCCTGACCGGTCGACGGCTCTGAAGAGCCGTCGACCATACCTCGGAGCTCGCGATGTCCGCGATCGAGACCAAGGAAACCCCGGCCCCGGCCGGCGATCTCTACCGCGCCTTCTGGCGCTGGCACTTCTACGCCGGCCTGCTGGTCCTGCCGATCCTGATGCTGATGGCGTTGACCGGAGGGCTGTACCTGTTCAAGGACGAGCTGTCGGCCATCGCCCAGCGACCGCTGGTGGTGATCGCCGACAGCCCCGCCACGACCGCGCCCAGCGCCTGGATCGCGTCGGTGGAAGCCGGAACTGGCGGCAAGGTCGGCCAACTGGCGATCCCCGCGCGCGGCGACCGCTCCGTCCAGGCGACGGTGCAGACCGCGTCGGGCAAGCGCACCGCCTATGTCGATCCCCACACCGGCCAGTATCTGGGCCAGACCGAGCCCGGCGGCGCCATGGGCCTGGTCAAGCGGCTGCACAGCCTGGATATCGCCGGACCGGTGATGAACCTGCTGGTCGAGGTCGTCGCCGGCTGGGCCATCGTGCTGGTCGCCACCGGGATTTTCCTGTGGTGGCCGCGCGGCCAGACGGGCGGGATCGTCACGGTACGGAGCAAACCCGCCAAGCGCCTGTTCTGGCGCGATTTCCACGCGGTCACCGGCGCCTTCACCGGCCTGGTGATCGTGTTCCTGGCCGTCACCGGCATGCCGTGGTCGGCGTTCTGGGGCAAGGAGGTCCGGGAGATCACCACCCAGGCCGGCCTTGGTCGCCCCAAGCCGCCGGTCGCCGAGCAGCACCACGCCGCCAAGCCCGCTCCCGAGCCGTCCCCCGAACCCGCCGAAGGCGTGCCGTGGGCGCTGCAGACCAAGGTCCCGCCGATGTCCGGCATGGCGGGTCACGACCATGCGGCCATGATGATGGAGCAGGCCGCGCCGCTGGACGCCGACGCCATCGTCGCCAAGGCGCGCGGGTCGGGGCTGACCGACGGCTTCACCCTGACCCTGCCCAAGACGCCGGGCGGGACCTGGACGGCCGCCTACATGCCCGCCCGGGTCGAGCGGACGCGGACCGTCTATTTCGACGGCCGCGACGGCCATGTGCTGGCCGATCTCGGCTATCGCGACTTTGGTCCGGCGGCCAAGGCCATCGAGTGGGGCATCGCCGTCCACCAGGGCCAGCAGTTCGGCCTGGTCAACAAGCTGGTCATGCTGGCCGGCTGCGTCGCCATCTGGCTGCTGGGGATCTCGGCCGTCGTGATGTGGTGGAAGCGCCGCCCCAAGGGCCGCCTCGCTGATCGCGGCCCTTCTGATCGATCTTATCCTTCGGCGACTGACCTCGCCCAACCTCAAGGCTGGAGCCTGACCATGAAGACCCTGACCCTGATCGCCGCCTCGGCCGCCGCCCTCGTCGCGTCGGCCGCCCACGCCGCGCCCGCGCCAAAGGTCGCCGCGACCGACGCCTGGTGCCGCCCGACCGTCGCCGGCGCCATGGCCGCCGGCTGCTACGTCACCCTGACCGCCAAGGGCGACGATCGCCTGGTGGCCGTCGAGACCACGGCCGCCGACCACGGCGAAATCCACACCATGTCGATGGACGGCGGCGTCATGCGCATGCGCAAGCTGCCCGACGGCCTGGCGCTGCCGGCCGGCAAGGCCGTGGCGCTGAAGCCGGGCGCCGACCACATCATGCTGATCGGTCCCAAGGCCCAGTTGAAGGAAGGCGCCAGGGTGCCGATGACCCTGAAGTTCAAGTCGGCGCCGCCGCTGACCATCGAGGCCGTCGTCAAGACGCCGCCGATGCCGGGCATGGCCCACTGATGCGGCGGGCGCTTCTCATCACCGCGGCCGCCCTGCTGGCGGCCGCGCCCCTGGCGGCCTGCAACCGGCAGGACGGCGCCAGCCCGGTCCATTCGCTGGTCAAGATCGGCGGACCGTTCAACCTGATCGACATGAACGGCAAGCCGGTCACCGAGAAGTCGCTGCTGGGCAAACCCACGGCGATCTTCTTCGGCTTCACCTATTGCCCGGAGGTGTGTCCCACGACGCTGACCGACCTGACGGTCTGGCTGAAGACGCTGGGGCCAGAGGCCGACAAGCTGAACGTAGTGTTCGTCTCGGTCGATCCCGAGCGCGACACGCCCGAGCAGATGCGGCTTTACCTGTCGAACTTCGACCCGCGCATCCAAGGCTTCACCGGGACGCCGGAGACGGTCGCCCAGGCGGCCAAGGCCTATCGGGTCTATTATCAGAAGGTCCCGCTGGACGGCGGCGGCTACACGATCGACCACTCCTCGTCGGTCTATCTGTTCGACGCCCAGGGCCAGTTCGTGGCGCCGATCCCCTATCAGTCCTCGCCGGACCGGGCCGTTCACCAGCTCCAGGCGCTGCTGGCGAAATAGCGGCCAAAAGAAAAGCCCGGCGACGAGGCCGGGCTTGAAAAGTCAGGGAGGAAACGCCCAGGAAAGGGCAGAGGCATCGGCCTCACGGGGGTCAGTTATGATCGCCCCGCCCCCATTCAAGGGTCGTGGACGGAAAAACTTCCCGTTCCGCGCGCTTGGATTGGCCGGGCCGTGTGGTATGAGCGCCCACGACGAGTGCGGGCGTGCGCCCGAAGCGAGCGCCGATCCATGTCCGACGAGCCGAACGACCTCGACCCCAACACGCCGCCGCGCCGGCCGCGCGACCCGCAGGCGGCGCTGGCCGATCCCGGGCAAGCGGCGCCTTCCGACGCTCCGCCGGCGGAGCCTGTTTCCGATCCCGTCCCCGCACCGGCCCGCAAGCCATTCTGGAAGCGACACATGTGGCTGGTCGGCGGAACCGCCGCCGCCATGCTTCTGGTCGTGGTGCTGATCGCGTCGCTTTTCTGGTCGCTGCCGCTCAGCCGAGCGCTGGAGCCACTGAACAACTCGGCCATCGTGCTGGTCGCCAGCGACGGCTCGCCGATCGCCAAGCGCGGCTCGTACAAGGAGGCGCCAATCGACGCGGCTAAGCTGCCGCCTTACGTGCCCGGCGCCTTCATCGCCATCGAGGACCGCCGCTTCTACAGCCACATGGGCGTCGACCCGAAGGCGATCGCGCGAGCCCTGGGCAGGAACGCCCAGGCTGGCGGCGTGTCGGAAGGCGGCTCCACCATCACCCAGCAGCTGGCCAAGAACGCCTTCCTGTCCAGCGACCGCAACCTGCGTCGCAAGGCCCAGGAGGCGCTGATCGCCGTCTATCTGGAAGCGCGGCTCTCCAAGGACGAGATCCTGTCGCGCTATCTGTCGTCGGTCTATTTCGGCGACGGCGCCTTTGGCCTGCGCGCGGCCGCCCGCCACTATTTCGGCAAGGCGCCCGAGCAGCTGTCGATCGGCGAGGCCGCCATGCTGGCGGGCCTGGTCAAGGCCCCCTCGCGCCTGGCGCCGACCAATAATCTCGAAGGCGCGCGCGAACGCATGCGCGTGGTGCTGGGCGCCATGGTCGAGACGGGCGCGATCACCCAGGAAGAGGCCGACGCGGTCGGCGACGTCTCGCCGATCCAGGTCGAGGACAAGGTGCCGACCGGCTCCTATTTCGCCGACTGGGCCCTGCCCCAGGCCCGCGCCAGCATCGGCCCCCGCTATGGCGAGACGATCGTCCGCACCACCCTGGACCCCAAGCTCCAGGAAAAGGCCGAGAAGATCCTCAACGACTTCATCGAGCGCGACGGCAAGGTCCTGAACATCACCCAAGGCGCCCTGGTGGCCATGCGCAAGGACGGCCGCGTCGTCGCCATGGTCGGCGGCCGCGACTACAAGCAAAGCCAGTTCAACCGCGCCGACGGCGAGCGCCAGCCGGGTTCGTCGTTCAAGCTGTTCGTCTATCTGGCCGCTCTGCGCGAGGGCATGACCACCACCAGCCCGATCCTCGACACCCCCGTGCAGGTCAGCGGCTACATGCCCAAGAACCACGAGGGCAAGTATCGCGACCGCGAGATCCCGCTGATCAGCGCCTTCGCCGCTTCGTCCAACGTCGCGGCCGTGCGTCTGGCCCACGACCTGGGTCCGGCCAAGGTGATCAAGGTGGCTCGCGATCTAGGCGTCACCGAGAAGATCCCCGACGACCTGACCATGGCGCTGGGCACCGGCTCGATGAGCCTGACGCGGCTGACGGCCGCCTACGCCTCGGTGGCGGCGGGCGAGTACCCGATCGTTCCACACGCGCTTGAGGGCTTCAGCAAGCCCAGGACCACGCCCTATGATCCCAAGGTGCTGGCCAATATGCGCGACCTGCTGCGCTCGGCCACCCATCGCGGCACGGGGCTGGAGGCGGCCATCGACGGCGCCTACGGCAAGACCGGCACGACCCAGAACTATCACGACGCCATCTTCGTCGGTTATGTCGACGACCTGGTGGTCGGGGTCTGGGTCGGCAATGACGACAACAGCCCGATGAACGGCGTGGTCGGCGGCGGCGAGCCGGCCAAGATCTGGAAGGCCTTCATGCTGTCAGCCCTGGGCCGTGACGTCGCCCCGCGTCCCGCCGAGGACCCGCTGGAGGACCTGGGTCTGCCGCTGGAGGGCGAGATCGGTCCCGACGGTCTGCCGGTGGTCCCGCTGACCGTCCCCGCCGAACCGGCCGCGCCCGCCGCGCCCGCCGCGCCGAACAGCGGCGTCCCGCAGGCCCCGCCGCCCGCCGAGCCTAGACCCTAGGCCTCGTTCAGCTCAGGTTCACACGGCCAAGCTCCAAGTGCTCTCGAGGGCCAGGCCCTGGGGAGGTTGAAGTGCATATTTCCGCGAAGCGGTCCGTGATCGTTGGAACCGTCATCATCGCCGGCCTGACGGTCGCGGCCTGCGCCACGCTGAGCAAGGAGCAGTGCCTGCAGGGCGACTGGCGGGCGATCGGCTATATCGACGGGGCGGACGGCCGGCCCATGAGCCGGATCGATGACCACGCCAAGGCCTGCGAGAAGACCGGCGCCGCGCCGGACATGAGCCTCTACGCCCAGGGCCGCGACCAGGGCCTGATGCGCTACTGCACCGAGGGGAACGGCTTCCGCGTCGGCCGCCAGGGCCATGCCTACGCCGGCGTCTGCCCGCCGCCCGTCGAGCCGGAGTTCCTGGGCGGCTATGCCGACGGCGAGCGGGTCCACGCCGCCGTTAGCCGCCTTGAAAGCGCCCGCTCTGACCTCAGCAGCGCCGACGCCCGCGCCGACCGGCGCGCGCGGGAGGCCGATGGAGTCGAGGACGAGCTGCGCAATCCCAAGCTCAACGACGAGCAGATCCGCGAACTGCGCGACCGCCTGCGCCGCCTGCGCCGCGAACGCCGCGAGGCGGTCGAGGACGGTCGCCGGGCCGCCGACGCCATCCGCGACGCCGAGCGCGAGGTCGATGACCTGAGGGCCCGCTTCGCGCCGCGTTACGGCGGATGGTGAGCTAGTCGGCGACCAGCCTGCCCGCCGGCGGCACGCGGACGATGAAGCAGCCCTTCACGCCCTCGGGCCACTGGCGGTACGGCACCACGCCCTCCTCGGTGTCGGCATAGGCCAGGGCGTAGTCGAGGATCGCCCGCGCCGCGTCCGCCGTCGGCTCGAAGCGGCCCAGGACATAGCCGATCTTGCCCGGCGCGCGCAGGTGGACCGAGCAGTGCTGGCCGCAGTTGAACAGACACGGCATGGTCTGGATCGCGATCCCGGTCCCCTCGGCCGCCTCGCGCAAAGCCGCCGCCAGCACCGCCCCGCCGCGCGCGCCGTCGGGACTGTCGCGTTCTTCCGCCGAGTAGCGGCAGGTGTCGCAGACCACCACCGCCGGGCCGTCGTCGGCCTCGCGAAGGACGCTCAAAACTCGATCCCCGCCTGGGCCTTCACGCCCGCGCGGAACGGGTGCTTGACCTGGGCCATCTCGGTAACGAGGTCGGCGGCCTCGATCAGCGCGTCCGGCGCGTTGCGGCCGGTGATCACCACGTGCTTGCCCTCGGGCCGCGCGGCCACGACCTCCAGCACCTCGGCCAGCGGCAGATAGTCGTAGCGCAGGATGATGTTCAGCTCGTCGGCGATGACCATGTCCCAGTCGTCGGGGTCGAGGATGCGGGCCTTGATGACCTCCCAAGCCTCGCGCGCCACGGCGATGTCGCGGGCGCGGTCCTGGGTGTCCCAGGTGAAGCCCTCGCCCATGGGCCGGAACTCGACCTGATCCGGGAAGGCGTCGAACACCACCTTCTCGCCGGTGGTCATCGCGCCCTTGATGAACTGGATGACGCTGACCCGATGACCGTGGCCGATGGCGCGGACAGCCATGCCCAGCGCCGCCGTCGTCTTGCCCTTGCCCGCCCCGGTGTGGACGATCAGCAGGCCCTTCTCGATGGTCTTCTCGGCCATCATCCTGGCCCGGGCCGTCTGGACGACCTTCATCCTGGCGCTATGGCGCGCGTTCTTTTCAGCTTCGTTCTGGGCAGCCTCTTGGGCGGCCCCGTCTTGCGGTGCTTCGTTCATCGTCCGTCCTTCGCCGGACACCCCGCCGGCCGCGTTGATATGACGAAGGCCGGTCTCCTGGCTTACGCCCTCCTGTCGCGGCGCCTTCCCAGAACCGAAGCTCCAGTGGCGTGAGGCCGCGACGATCGACGGACGATCACAGTTGCGGGGGCAGCCGCGGATTGTCACCGCGTTCCCGGAGGCCTTGCGGCCTCCATGCCTTCGAGGACCGGCGTAGGCGCGCCGGCTGGACGGGTCAAGCGCCCTCGCCTACATCGGCGGCCCAGCCAGGAGCCCGCGCATGAGCCTCACCGTCTACCACAACCCCAAGTGCTCGACCTCGACCAAGGTGGTGAACCTGCTGCGCGAGGCGGGCCACGCGCCGACGGTGGTGGAGTATCTGAAGACCGGCTGGACGCGCGAGCAGTTGCTGGACCTGGTCAAGCGCTCGGACACCGACCTGAAGGGCCTGCTGCGCGAACGCGGTACGCCAGCGAAGGAGCTGGGCCTTCTGAACGCGGACGTTTCGGACGAGGCCTTGCTAGCGGCGATGGTCGAGCACCCGATCCTGGTCAACCGCCCGATCGTCGATGGCCCCAAAGGCGTGGTGCTGGCGCGTCCGGTCGAGAAGGCGCTGACCGTCATATAGTCAAGCTTCGTCCGCCCACGGATACTGTCTCAAAACTGTCGCCTAACTGTGACAAAACCCCGAGCATCGGTCCGGCATGTTCCCCCCGCTCCTCCGGACGACACAGGATTTGACGACATGAACAAGCTCCTTGGCGCGGTTGCGACCATCGCCCTGCTCGGCGTCGCTGATCAGGCCCACGCGGCCCGCGACTACGTTTGGGCCGCCGGCTCCTCGACGGTGTTCCCGTTCTCCACGCGCGTGGCCGAGAACTACTCGAAGAAGACCGGCAAGAAGTCGCCCAAGATCGAGAGCCTGGGCACCGGCGGCGGCATCAAGATGTTCTGCGGCGGCACGGGCGAGAAGTTCCCCGACATCGCCAACGCCTCGCGCCCGATGAAGAAGTCCGAGTTCCAGGCCTGCCAGAAGGCCGGCGTGAAGGACATCGTCGAGATCAAGATCGGCTTCGACGGCATCGTCGTCGCCAGCGACAAGAAGGGCCCGGACTTCAACTTCAAGCTCGAGCAGCTGTACCTGGGCCTGGCCGACCAGACCCTGCGCGGCGGCCAGCTGGTCAAGCAGCCCTACAAGAACTGGAACGAAGTCGGCCCCAACCTGCCCAAGGCGCGCATCCTGGCCTATGGCCCGCCGCCCACCTCGGGCACCCGTGACGCCTGGATCGAACTGGGCATCGAAGGCGGCGCCGGCAAGCTGCCGACCCTGGCCAAGATGAAGGCCGAGGACGAGAAGAAGTTCAAAGCCACCGTCTCGCCGATGCGCACCGACGGCGGCTGGGTCGACGCGGGCGAGAACGACAACGCCATCGTCGGCACGATCGAGAAGACCCCCAACGCCCTGGGCGTGTTCGGCTACTCGTTCCTGGAAGAGAACGCCTCGCGCATCAAGGGCGCGTCGATCAACGGCGTGAAGCCGACCCCGGCGACGATCGCCAGCGGCCAGTATCCGCTGTCGCGCTCGCTCTACATCTACGTAAAGAAGTCGCAAGTCGGCGTGACGCCGGGCCTGAAGGAGTTCGTCACCGAGTTCGTGTCGGACGCCGCCACCGGTCGCGGCGGCTACCTGCAGGGCCGCGGCCTGATCCCGCTGCCCCCGGCCCAGCACCAGGCGATGAAGGGCAAGGCCGGCTCCATGCCCGCCATGCCGATGCCGAAGGAATAAGCACCTAAACGTGCGACCTTGTTAAGGGCGGCGGCCTCACGGGCCGCCGCCCTTTTCGTTTCGCAGGAACGGAGCATCCTCGCATCCTGGGCTCCAGGCTGCTTCGTCCGGCGCGTATTCATGGAAAGTCGCCCGAACGCCGGGATCGTCGTCCAGACAGCTGGCGGCGACAGCGACCACGCGCCCCGTCTCAGGATCGCCAAAGGCGGTGCCGCAGCGACGGCAGAAGGTCCGGGTGAAGCGGAACGGCGGCCTGGGTCTGTAACGGGTCAGCAGCGACCTGCCCGCCAACCAGTGAAAGGCCTCGGCGCGGACATAGACATAGGCGGCCGAACCCGCCTTGCGGCATCGCGAACAGTGGCAGGCGCCCATCATCGCCGGCGGCTCGAACAGCTCGAACCGCACGCCTCCGCAAACGCAGCTTCCCTTGATGGTCAAGCGCATCTCCTTGGATTGCTCAAGGAAACTGCGCCTCTCCTGCCGCCAGCGCGGTGTCAGCAGGCTGTGGATGCATCACGCGGCGGGTTGTCGCGGACTAATTCGGCCGCGCCCGCGATGTCATGCCGGCGGCCGCCGCGTCTTCGGCGACCTGCGGATCAAGCTGAGCGGCCGGCGGCGCGGCCGCTGGAGGAGCTTCGGGCGTTGGCGCGGTCGCGGGGGCCGGAGCGGCGGGCGGAGGCGTTTCCGAGGCTGGCGCTCCGAGCATGGCCGCGTCGGCGGCGCGTTCCGCAGCGCTGGTGGTTGGCTCGATATAATCCCCGGCGCCGCCGTCATCCGCCAGGTTCAGAAAGAAGATCGCGACGAAGGTGGTGAGGACGCCGAGGACGAAGCCGACAAAGACCCAGCCGAACCGGCCGCCGCGACGTTCGCTCATCCTGCCTCGCTTCGTTTACGCGCCCTTCCATTGGCGCACCCGGCCCACGTCCACGTGGACGAACCGGCTTCGCGGGTAATAACCCACGCCGCCCATGCCGAGATCCAAGGCGGCGGCCCTTACGTGTTCGAGGGCCACGTCCTCCAGATAGATGTCCATCGCCTTGCCCTCCATGTGGAGGCTGTGCTTGGCGACTTCGCCGCTGCGGTTGGACAGCATCTTGTTGGTCGCCGGCGAGCGATAGCCAGAGATCACCTGGAAGGGAGACTTGGCCTCGGTGCGGGCCTGGATCTTGCCCAGGATGTCGTAGAGGCCCGGGTCCATCGGGTGGACCTGGTCGTTGCGATAGTCCCGCAGCACCTTGTTGAGGGCCTGGACCGCGTCGGGGACGTACTCGCCGTTCTCCCAATAAACCGCTTCCAGTTTCTCGCCCGTGTGCACGTTGTGCAGGTGAACCCAGCGGGTCTCGACGGGAGTCGGGGCCGCCGCCGGCGTGGCGCGCAGGACGGGCTGCGCGGGAACCGGAGCCGGCGTCGGATGTTTCCCCTGAAGGATCGCGCCAATGATGTCATCGTCGGCGCGCGCCGCCGCGAGCGGCAGAAGTCCGGCCCCAAAAGCGCCCAGCCCCCACTGGAGCAGCTTACGTCGATGCATGCGTTTACGCCCTTACCCGACACTGAAGTGCGGGCAGGACACCGCAAGAACGTCAAGAATGCAAGCTGAGCCGGATCAAAGTGCGGCGATACGCTGCACCAGCTCCTTGTCCCAGCCGTATGGATCGTCGCGGAAGTTCACCTGCCCGTCCGGCGTCACATAGGCCGTCCAGTACAGCAGGAAGACCGCCATCTGCTGGGGCAGCTTGGCGCGCACGGTTTCGCCGGAGGCCAGGGTCGCGTCGATCTTTTCGGGCGTCCACACTGGGTCGCCAGCCATCAGGAGCTTCACCAGCTCGATCGGCTTTTGCAGGCGGACGCAGCCGTGGCTGGCCAGGCGGCTGAAGCTGTCGAACTTCGAGCGGCTGGGCGTGTCGTGCAGGTAAACGCCATAGGGGTTGTTGAAGTCGAACTTCACCTGGCCCAGCGCCGCCTTGGGACCCGCTTTCTGCTGCAAGCGAGAACCGCCGTCGTCGGTCGGGATAACGATGAAGTCGTTGCGCGCCAGGTAGCCAGGGCTGGCCTTCTCCTTGGGCCAGAGCTCCTTGGTGGCGATCGACTGCGGCACATTCCAGGGCGGGTTCAGCACGACGCTGTGAATCATCGACGACAGCATCGGCGTCTCGTCGCCCGGACGCCCGGTGACGGCGCGCATGGTGAGGGTCGGCGCGTCCTGCTGGAACACCGACATGACGGCGGCGGCGACGTTGACCTGGATGCGGTCGGCCGGCAGCGTCTGGGGCAGCCAGCGCCAGCGCTCCATATTGGCCACGATCTGGTCGATGCGCCGCTGGATCGGGACATTGAGGGCGCTCAGGGTTCCGGGCCCGACCACGCCGTCGGGATCGAGGCCGAATCGCTTCTGGGCCCGCTGCACGGCCTGGACCAACGCCGGGTCGTAGACGTCGCCGCCGGTCCGGGCGACCGTCGGATCCTCGACCGACAGACGCGCCCGCAAAGCCTTCACACGCGGATCGGTCATGCCTTCGGTCAGGCTGGGTCCCGAGGGCGTGACGGCCCAGCCGCCCTTGGCCGCGAGACCGCGATAGGTCGCCAGGCCCGTCATCAACGTCTGATAGCCCGTATAGGGCGGCGGCAGGCTGGCCAGCCACGCGGCGAGCCGGTCCTGCTGGACGGCGGCGGCGAAGTCGGGCGCGGGGTCGTAGGCGTCCGGCCGCAGCCCCCACTCGGTCATGAAGCCGCTGGCCGGCAGACGTCCGACATGGACCGCGCGGGCGTAGGCCAAGGTCAGGTCGATCAGGTGCGCCTGGCCCTTGGCGCGAGAGGCCGGATCCTGGCTGGCCAGCAACGCCATCGCCGCCTCTGGCGCGAACTTCTCCGGCGGCAAGCCGTGGGCGTCCGCGCCGCGCAGCGCCTGGGCCAGGGCGTCGACCTGGCTGGCGTTCAGCGACAGCGCGGTCAGGTCGATCGCCGGCTTGGCGGGAACCATCGGAACCGCCTGCACCTGGCGACCGGCGGCGACCGGCGGGCTCTGGGATTGGGCCAGGACCGGCGAGACGGGAAGCACGCTCAGCGCCGCCGCCAGGACGCCGCAGGATCTCAAGACTCGCTTCACCGTCACACTATCCGTCGTCTCGCGCGGCCGCGCCGCGTCGTCCAAATCAGATGGTCGCCTGGACCTGCGCCGTCAACGCGACGCAACCGCGCCCCACCCTTCCGCCGCACGATCGCAACGGATTTCTCAAAGACAGGAACCCGCAAGCCACACTGTTGGTTTCAACGGCGACCGGAGCCGCTGGGGGCGATAGGGAACAAGACCTTGCAAAAGAAGACGCTCGACCTCTTTCCGATCGGCAACTGCGCGGTCAGCGCCCTGATCGACACAGCCGGCCGCTTCGTCTGGGCCTGCGCGCCGCGCGTGGACTCCGATCCGGTGTTCAGCGCCCTGCTCGACGACGCCGATCCCGACGGCCAGGCCGCCAAGGGCCTGTGGGACGTCCAGGTCGACCGCCGCGCCGAGGTCCGCCAGGGCTATATTCGCAACACGCCGATCCTGCGCACCGAGATCGCCGACCTGGACGGGGCGCGGATCGAGATCATCGACTTCGCCCCGCGCTACGAGCAGTTCGGCCGCATCTTCCGCCCCACGGCCTTCATCCGCCTGATCCGGCCGCTGGTCGGCGTGGCGCGGATCACCCTGCGCCTGCGGCCCACGGCGAGCTGGGGCGCGAAGGTCGCCGAGCACACGCGCGGCTCGCACCACATCCGCTACCTGTGCTCGGACATGACGATGCGGCTGACCACCGACGCGCCGGTCTCGCACGTCCTGGAGGAGCGCACATTCCGCCTGGAAAAGCCGATCGCCATGTTCCTGGGCGCCGACGAGGGCTTCGAGGCGCCGGTCGGCCCGACCTGCGAGCGGATGCTGCGCGAGACCGAGAGCTACTGGAAGCACTGGGTGCGGGGCCTGGCCGTGCCGCTGGAATGGCAAACGGCCGTAATCCGCGCGGCCATCACCCTGAAGCTCTGCCAGCACGAGGAGACCGGTGCCATCGTCGCGGCGCTGACTACCTCGATCCCCGAACACGCCGACAGCGGCCGCAACTGGGACTACCGCTACTGCTGGCTGCGCGACGCCTATTACGTGGTCCAGGCGCTGAACCGGCTGGGCGCGGTGGACGTGCTGGAGAACTATCTCGGCTATCTGCGCAACATCGTCGACCGGGCCGAGGGCGGCCATATCCAGCCCCTGTTCGGCGTCGGCTTCGAGGAGGTGCTGACCGAGCGCTTCGCCCCCGACCTGCCCGGCTATCGCGGCATGGGGCCGGTGCGCGTGGGCAACCAGGCCTATGAGCACATCCAGAACGACGTCTACGGCCAGATCGTGCTGTCGACGGTGCAGGCCTTCTTCGACGAGCGTCTCCTGCGTCCCGCCACGGTCGACGACTTCGAGGCGCTTGAGCCGGTCGGCGAGCAGGCGTTCCGCCTGCACGACCAGCCCGACGCCAGCCTCTGGGAGTTCCGGGGCCGCGCCAATGTCCACACCTATTCCTCGGCCATGTGCTGGGCCGCCTGTGATCGTCTCGGCAACGCCGCCGAGAAGCTGGGCCTGACCGAGAAGGCCGCCTTCTGGAACGGTCGCGCCGCCCACGTGCGCAAGGTCATCGAGGATCGCGCCTGGAACGCGGAGCTGGGCCGCTTCGCCGCCACCTTCGAGGGCGACGAACTGGACGCGTCCTTGCTTCAGTTGGTCGATCTGCGCTTCCAGAAGGCCGAGGACCCGCGCAACGTGGCCACGCTCAAGGCCGTGGAGGAAGGCCTGCGGCGCGGCGCCTATCTCCTGCGCTACGCGATCCCCGACGACTTCGGCTCACCGCAGACCGCGTTCAACATCTGCACCTTCTGGCTGATCGAGGCGCTGCACCTGCAGGGCCGCTCGGACGAAGCGCGCGAGCTGTTCGAGGACATGCTGAGCCGTCGCACCGGCGCGGGCTTGCTGTCCGAGGACATCGGCTTCGCCGACGGCGAACTATGGGGGAACTATCCGCAGACCTATTCGCTGGTCGGGCTGATCAACTGCGCGGTGCTGCTGAGCCGCCCCTGGACCTCCGTCCGTTAGGCCTTCGCAAGGCCGGGATGTTGCAGTCTGGGCAAACATTGAAATCCATACGCCATATCCCGCAGCCATTGGCGATGCTGGGACGTCGAGACTTCGGAGTGACTTTTGACGAGTCGTAAGTTGGCCCTGGTCGGTCTTCTGGGGTGCGTCGCCGCCGGCGGCGCTCAAGCTCAAGACGCCAAGCCCCCCGCCCCTTCCTCGCAAGCC
>NZ_LSJA01000268.1 GCF_001556515.1 Caulobacter sp. CCH9-E1
AGGCGCCTTTGCCGGCGATCTGCTCGCCGGCGCGCACGCCCGAGAGGATCTCGACCTGGCCGCCGCCACGGCGACCGACCCGGACCGGGCGCGGCTCGAAGCCGTTCTTGGTGCGCACGAAGACGACCTCGGCGCCATTGACGGTCTGGACGGCCTCGTCTGGTGCGGAGATGCGGCCGCTGACGCTGGCGGCGGCGCCGCGCGGGGTGATGCGCGCGCGCAGCGCCTGGCCGGGGGTCAGCATCGGGGCTTCGCCACTGACGGCCAGTACGGCGGTAGCCGAACGGTTCTCGGCGTCCAGCGCCGGGGTGATGCTGCGCACGGTGGCGTTCACCGAACCGCTTGCGGTCTCGACCACGGCCGCGTCGCCGGGCTTGACGCGCTGGGCGTCGGCGACCGGGAGCGCGGCCTGGATCTCGATGCGGCCCGGATCGGCGACCCGGAAGAGTTCGGAGCCGGCGGCGACATAGGCGCCGAGGGTGGCGGTGGCGGCGGTGATCCGGCCCGAAATCGGGCTGGTCACGGCCAGGGTGCGGCCATTGCCGCTGACGCCAGCGGCGGCGCTGGCGCCGCTCGCGCGCCGCAGCTCGGACTCGGCGATGGCGGCCTCGCGCTGGGCGGCTTCCAGGTCCTGGCGAGCGGTGATCTTGGCCTCGAACAGGCGCTGCTCACGGACCAGGGCCTGGCGGGCGGCGGCGGCCTTGGCGGCCGCGGCGCTCCGGTCGGCGCTGATGGCGGCGGCGTCGCGGCTCTCGATGGCGGCGATCACCTCGCCGGCGGCGACGGGGTCGCCCAGGCGCTTGTTGATACGAACGATGGCCCCGTCGGCGCGAGCCGCCAGGATCGCCGCGCCATTGGGCGTGGCCACCACCGTGGCCTGGGCCGGAACGGCCGCATCGAGCCCGCCGCCGGCCAGGGTCACCAGCTGGATGCCGTCGGCGGCGATGCGCTCGGCGGTCATCGCGACATGGGGCTTTTCGCCGGCGTGATCTTCCTTGGCCTCGGCGGCCGGGGCGTCCTTGGCGGGCGAGGACAGCATGGTCTTGCCGATCAGCACGCCGGCGCCGGCGGCCAGGACGGCGCTGACCGCCACGGCCGTCAGCAGGGTCTTTCTATCGTTGGACTTCATGGTGAGCTTTCCTATTGCGCGGCGGCGCGTTCGAGCGCGGCCAGCGCCTTGGCGCGTTCGAGGCGCGCGGCGATGAGTTCGGTGCGGGCGGTCGTCAGGGCGCCTTGCGCGTCGAGGACTTCGAGCAGCGAGAACTTCCCCGCCTCGAAGCCACCGCGCGCCAGATCGACGGCGGTTTGGGCCTGCGGGACGATCTTGCTGTCGAGCACTTCCAGCCGGGCATTGGCCGCGCGCAGCGAGGCTTCGCCGTCACGCACCGCCCGGACCGAGCGAGCCAGCGCCAGGCGCTCACGCGCCTCGGCGGCGGTCGCGTCGGCGCGAGCGGCCGCGACCGTGCCCTGGTTGCGATTGGAGATCGGGATCGGGGCCGTGAAGCCGACGATCATCGCCGAGTCCCCGGTCTGCTCGAACCGCCGCACGCCGGCCTGAACCGTCAGGTCCGGGCGGCCGGCGGCGCGCTCGCGATCGATGACGGCGCGGGCCGTTTCGAGGTCCGCGCGCGCCTGGCGCACGTCCAGGGTCTCGCTGGGATCGATCGTGGTCTGGGGGGGCGCGGCCGGGTCCTGACCGCGCACAAGCTCGATCGTCTCGCCCGCGTCGCCCCAGAGGGTGACGAGCGCGCGCCGGGCGGCCAGCGCCTCGGCTTCGGCGGCGATCACCGCAGCGGCCGCTTCGCGGCTGGCGGCTTCGGCGCGCAAGGCCCGCAGCGGCGGCTCGCGTCCGGCCTCGACCAGGGTGCCGGCGACCTTGGACAGCCCCTCGGCGCGGGCGGCGGTTTCACGCGCCAGGACCAGGCGATCCTGGGCGGCCAACGCCTCCGCGTAACGGACCCGAACTTCCTGGGTCAGGTCGGCCTTGGCGATGGTGAAGCCGATACGGGCGGCATCGACTTCGGCATTGGCGGCGGCGGCGCGGGTGCGGCGCTTGCCGCCCAGCTCCAGGCGCTGGCTAATCGTGGCGGTGGTTTCGGCGGCGCCGAACCGGCCATAGGGGCCCGAGCCGGCGAAGTTCTCCGATTGGAGGCCGGCTTCGGGGTTGGGCATCAGGCCAGCCTGGCGCGCGCGGCCTTCCGCCGCCTTCACCGAAGCTTCGGCGGCCGTGACAAGCGGTGACTGGGTCTGGGCGCGCGAAATGGCGGCGTCCAGGGTGAGCGGCTCGGCAGCGGCGCGCGAGAACGCGCCGACACCGGCGAGCGCCAGAACCGCGCCGAGAACGGCAGCGGGCCGGGCATAACGGGAATGCATGGGAGGTCCCTGTGTGAGAACTGACGATGGCGATTACGCGCGCGAAGGCGCGGCCAGGGTCAGGCTCGAGGGGGCTCGTTGGGGCCGTCAGGCATGCGCGAGGGCGGCATGTTGAGGGCCGAGGCGACCAACCGGATACGGTCGGCGGACACGACGTGCTGCGCCCCAACGACCGGGTTCATCAGCTGAGGCACATGGTGGCAGTGACCGCCCGGTTCGCCGCCTTTGGCGTCCGAGGCGTCCGCCGCGTCCTGGTCGTCGATCTGGGTGAAGCTCGCGGCTTCAGCCGCGGCGCCATGCTCGGCGGTCACCGACGTCTCCGGCGGACAGACGTCCAACCGGAACGACGGCGCGGCGACGGCGAGCACCAGCAGGCACGCGAAAAGCGCTCCCGTCCAAGTCTTCAGCCATGTCGGCACGTCGAACATAAAAGGGCCTATAGCGTCCGTGTTGCGTCGAGGAAATACGTTACAAGATACACTTGGCGTGGCGCATCAGCGCAGCCGCAAGGGTCAGATCCGGGTCCGCGGACGTGACCGGGTCACTGCACGCAAAGGCGTGCTGGTGGTGATATATTTCGCGAGAGCTTCCAGCCGGAAGTTGTAGATTCTAACCAACTTTTCGTGCTCAGCCTTAAACTTGAACTGCAAGGCCGCCAAACCGGTGATCTCGTTGGTGTGGCGAAGCAAGGTGCCGCGCGCACTCGGTTCGAGCCGGAAGTATTCGTACGATCGCGCGAAGAACGGCCCCGACTGGAACGCGACTTCCTCGGCCGGCGCCATGCCGATCACCTTGGCCCTGAACCGCAGCCGCTTCTCCGGGTTCGAACCGATGCGGATATAGACCCTAGCGCCCTGCACCGGCACGCCTTCGATCTCCCAGTGCGGGTGCCAGCGCGGATAGGCGCCAAACTCCGTCAAGGTTCGCCAGACCTTGGTCGGGGGCGCGGCGATATCGATCTCTGATTCTATGATCATGGGCGGCCTTTCGTCGCCTTGTCGCCCGCGCCCGATGGGGCCACGACGGGCTCCGGGCACGGGCGGTTCGTGGAAAGCAAGCAGACACGGAACAGCTCGCCGTCTATCGGCGGACTGGCCGTGGGCAAGTCGAAGAACGTGCAGTGGCGCTCGCGCCCGCGCAGATCCCAAAGGACCTTCGACGCGGTGCTCAGGATGTGGCCGTCGCGATCGAGGCGATCGGCTCGCACGAAGCGCGGCGCGGGACCGGCGGTGCGTCGGCAGACCGCGCCGTGGAAGCGCACGCCCTGGCCCTCGGCGACGGCGCGGACCGAGTCCAGCACAAAGCCGCGCGGGGTCGAAAGCGCGATCGGCTTGTCGATGGTGTCGGCCAGGGCCGAGCCGGCGATCGATGCGCCAATCATGGCCAGACCAAGCGCCATGGCCGGGACGGATCGATGCCCGATCATGGCCGATGCCCCATGCCGATCACCGCCACGGCGATGGTTGCGGCGAGAAACACCATCGCGGCCACCAGGGCGAATAGGGCGCGGCGGGCCGAACGGCGGGCCCAGGCCGCGGCCTCGTCGTGGGATTCAGGGACGCTCATGCCCGGCGCTCCTTGTAAGCCAGGAGGCGCAGGGCGTTGGCCACGACCAGCAGGGTCGAGCCTTCGTGGAAGATCACCGCCTCGCCGATCTTCAAGCCAAACAAGGTCGCCGGGATCAGCACCGCGACCATGCCCAGGCTGACCCAGAGATTTTGGCGGATGATGCCGCTCGTCTTTCGGCTGAGCCCCACCGCGAACGGCAGATGGTTCAGGTCATCGGCCATCAAGGCGACATCGGCGGTCTCCAGGGCCACGTCCGAGCCAGCCGCGCCCATGGCGATGCCGACCGTGGCATTGGCCATGGCCGGGGCGTCGTTGACGCCGTCGCCGACCATCGCGGCCTTGCCGAACTGCTCGCGCAGGGCCTTGATCGTGGCGACCTTGTCCTCCGGCATCAGACCGCCACGGGCCTCATCGAGACCCAGATCACGGGCAATGGCGTCGGAGACCGACTGGTTGTCGCCTGACAGCATGATCATCCGGGTGATCCCGAGGGATCGCAGGCGCTTAATGACGTCGCGCGCCGCCGGACGGGCCGTGTCCATCAGGCCGAGCACGCCAAGATATCGGTCGCCATGGCGCACCATGACGACGGTGCGGCCATTGGCTTCCAGTTTCTGGGCCTCGCTCCACACATCTTCCGGCGGTCGCGGCCCCTCGGCTTCGAACAGGCCTGGCTTGCCGATCACGGCGGACTTGCCGTCCACCTGCGCCTGGATCCCCTGCCCTGTCAGGCTCTTGATGCTGGTGGCTTCCCGGCGGGCCTGGCCGTTCAGCTTGGCCTCGCCGTCGCGCACGACGGCGGCGGCCAGCGGGTGGTCGCTGAGCGCCTCGACCGCCACGGCGATGGCCAGCAGTTCGTCTTCCTCGACGCCTTGGGCCGGGACGATATCGGTCAGCTTGGGCTTGCCTTCGGTCAGGGTGCCGGTCTTGTCGAAAGCCAGGGCCGTCAGGGTGCCCAGGTTCTCCAGCGGACCGCCGCCCTTGACCAGGACGCCGCCGCGGCCGGCCCGGGCCACGCCGCTCAGCACCGCACTGGGCACCGAAATGGCGAGAGCACAGGGGCTGGCGGCCACCAGCACGGCCATGGCGCGGTAGAAGCTGCGGCTGAAGGGCTCATCGAGCACCAGGAAGGCCAGCATCAGGGTCGCGACCAGGACCAGCACGGCCGGAACAAAGACCTTCTCGAACCGGTCGGTGAAGCGCTGGGTGGGCGAGCGCTGGGCCTCGGCCTCGGCGACCATGCGCACCACGCGGGCCAGGGTGCTCTCGCCGGCCTTGCGGGCCACGCGGATGTCGAGCGCGC
>NZ_LSJA01000269.1 GCF_001556515.1 Caulobacter sp. CCH9-E1
GCCAGATCAGCCAGATCATCGGCGTGATCGACGAGATCGCCTTCCAGACCAACCTTCTGGCCCTGAACGCCGGCGTCGAGGCGGCGCGGGCGGGCGAGGCGGGGCGCGGCTTCGCCGTTGTCGCCCAGGAGGTGCGGGCCCTGGCCCAGCGCTCGGCCGACGCGGCCAAGGAGATCAAGTCGCTGATCACCCTGTCGACCAATCACGTCACGACGGGCGTCGAGCTGGTCGGCCAGACGGGCAAGGCGCTGGAAAGCATCGTGGCCAAGGTCATCGACGTCAGCGGGATCGTCAGCGAGATCGCGGCCTCGGCTCGCGAACAGGCCACCGGCCTGGGCGAGGTCAATGTCGCCGTGAACCAGATGGACCAGGTGACGCAACAGAACGCCGCCATGGTCGAGGAAGCCACCGCCGCCAGCCACAGCCTGGCGACCGAGGCCGACGATCTGGCTCGCCTGATGAGCCAGTTCAAGGTCAGCGAAGCGGCCTCGCGGGCGCTGGCGGCCTAGCGCTTCGCATCGGCAATGAGCGCGCCGAGCCGCTCGACGGTTTCGACCTGCATCGGGTTGTAGACGATCATCCCGAGATCAGGCCGGCCGTCGACGGCGAAGGCGGAATATTCGAAGGCGACCTCGCCGAGCAGCGGATGCCGCAACCGCTTCACGCCGTTGTGGTGATCGCCGACATCGTTGGAAGCCCACAGGGCGGCGAAGTCGGGGCTGCTCCGACTAAGCTCCTCCACCAGGGCGGCGGCGGCCGCCTCGGCGCCCGCGCCGGCGCGCGCGACGTCCACCCGGAACGCCGCCACCACGAAACGGGCCACCGCCTCCCAGTCGAAATTGGCCGCCCGGGACCGGGGATGACAGAAGATCCGGCGCAGAATGTTGCGGTCCTCGGGAGCCGCGGCGCCGTAGTCCCCGAAGACGACCGCGGCGGCGCGGTTCCAGGCGACGACGTCCCAGGTCAGGGTCTTGATCATCGCCGGGCTGGGATCCAGCGCGTCCAGCACGCGCTGAAGACGGGGCGAGACGTCCAGGGTCTCACGATAACGCGGCTCGGGCGCGCGACCCAAGCCCAGCAAGAACAGGTGTTCGCGCTCGACGTCGGTCAGCATCAGGGCCCGAGCGATACGGTCCAGCACGTCGGCGGACGGCGCGCCGCCCCGTCCCTGCTCCAGCCAGGTGTACCAGGTCGCGCTGATGTGGGCGCGCTGGGCGACCTCTTCCCGGCGCAGGCCGGGCGTGCGTCGCCGCGCGCTGGCGAAGCCCAGGGCAATGGGGTCCAACCGGGCGCGGCGGTCGCGCAGATAGGCGCCCAATCGGTTCTCGGTCGTGAGCGGCCCGTTCAACCTGTTAGCCCTTATACCTGTATAAAGTCACTACTTTAACAGGATAACTCTAGCGGCCAGGATCTCCGCGTAAATGTCGGAGATCATTCCCATGCGTGTTTTCGTCACTGGCGCGACGGGTTTCGTCGGGTCCGCCGTCGTTCAGGAGCTGCTGTCGAACGGCCACGAGGTTCTCGGCCTGGCGCGCTCGGATGATGGCGCGGCGGCCCTGAAGGCGGCCGGCGCCGAGGTCGTTCGCAGCGTTCTGGAGGACGCCGACGCCCTTTCCCGCGCCGCCGCCTCGGCCGACGGTGTGATCCACACCGCGTTCAACCACGACTTCTCGCGGTTCGCGGAAGGCTGCGACCTGGACCGGCGGGCGATCGAGGCCTTGGGCGAAGGCCTGGCGGGATCCGGCAAGCCGCTGCTGGTCACCTCCGGCACGGCGCGGCTGGCCGCGGGGCGCGCGGCGCTCGAAACCGACCTGCCGGCCGAGGGGCCAGACTGGCCCCGCGTCTCCGAGGGCGCCGCCGCCGGCCTGCTGGCCAAGGGCGTCCGCGCCTCGACCGTGCGCCTGGCGCCCTCGACCCACGGCGCCGGCGACCACGGCTTCGTGCCGATGCTGATCGACATCGCCCGCCGCACGGGGGTCTCGGCCTATATCGGCGACGGCGAGAACCGCTGGTCGGGCGTCCATCGCCTGGACGCGGCCAAGGTCTATCGACTGGCGCTCGAGCGCGGCGTCGGCGGCGAGCGTTATCATGCGGTCGCCGAGGACGGCGTGGCGTTCCGCGACATCGCCGCGGCCATCGGTCGAGGCTTGAACCTGCCCGTCGAGAGTCGCCCGCCCGAGCATTTCGGCTGGTTCGCCCTGTTCGCCGGCATGGACGCCCTGACCTCCAGCGCCTGGACTCGCGAAGCCCTGGGCTGGACTCCGACCGGCCCGGGCCTCATCGAGGACATCGAGACGGCGGGCTACTTCTAGACCTTCAGGTCCGCCGTGACGGGGGCGTGGTCGCTGGGTCGCTCCCATTCGCGGACGTCGTCGTGGACGCGGGATGAGACCCTGCCGTCCACGATCGCCGCATCACGGAGGCCGGGGCTGGCCAGGATATGGTCCAGCCGCAGGCCGCGGTTCGACTTGCGGAAGTCGGCGGCGCGATAGCTCCACCAGCTGAACAGCTTTTCGGGCTCCGGCGTCGCCAGGCGCGGCAGGTCCAGCAAGTCCATCGACCTGATCATGGCGTCGAAGGCTTCCAGCTCGGCCGGGGTGTGGCTGACGATCTTCAGCATCTGGCGGTGGCTCCAGACGTCGTTCTCGCCGGGCGCGATGTTCAGGTCGCCGGTGACGATCAGCGGATCCTTGGGATTCCGCTTCTTCAGCGCGGCCGTCAGGGTCTCGTAGAAATCCAGCTTGTGGTCGAATTTCGGATTGGCGACGCGATCAGGCAGGTCGCCGCCGGCCGGGATGTAGAAGTTCTGGATCTCGACCCCCGCCACCTTGACCGCCACGCAGCGGGCGTGGCCCTCGCGGCAGTTCATCAGGGTCGGAACGTCCTCGATCGGCAGGCGCGAAGCGATCGCCACGCCGTGCCAGCCCTTCTGACCCGCGATCTTCAGGTGCTTCAGGCCCATGGCCTCGAAGGCCTCGCGCGGGAACTCGCCCTCCTGGCACTTGATCTCCTGCATGCACAGGACGTCCGGCGCCTGCTCGTCGACGAAGCGGGCGGCCTGTTCGGCGCGAAGACGGACGGAATTGACGTTCCAGGTGGCGATACGAAGGCGCATGCGTCGGCTTTAGGGTGTTTGTCCTGGCCTGAAAAGAAAAACGCCCCCGGACACCGTGTGTCCCCCAGCCGACCGTTGGTCGGCGGCCCAAAGAAAAACGCCCCCCGGACACCGTGTGTCCGGGGGGCGAAAGTCTAGTCTCTCATGCCGCCGCCGGGAGGGGATAGAATCCGGCACGGTTCGCGAAGAGCGGGTCGGTCGCTCATCGCCATGCGTGTTAAATATGCCACGTCCAAATTTTTAGTCAAGTAAGGCGCGTCTTGATTCTTGCATGTTGTGAGAATGTCACAAAACGGCCTAGGGGCGGCCTACCTTGGGACGAGGGTCGGTGAGGACGAACAGCTTGGGGTCGAGTCCCGAGGCCGGACCGAAGTCGGTCAGGCGCACGCGGATCTGGCCGCCCTTGATGTCGGTGACGGTCCAGCCCATCAGGGCGACCGGCCCATCCGAGAAATCCAGCGCGATCTTGCCCAGCGCCTGGCGCTTGGCGTCCTGGGCCACGATCGTGAAGCCGTCGGCCAGGCGCCGGACGTCGGTGATGACCACGCCGCGATCCAGCCGGACCTCGCGGGCCAGCAGCAGGTTCAGCGGCGTCTTGCTGAGCGGATAGCTCTCATAGGTCTTCAGCCGACTGTCCCAGAGGTTGACGTTATTGCCGTTCGACACGACCAGCAGACCGGCGGGCGCGTCATAGGCGAACCGCGCCTTGCCCGGCCGTTGCAGGTAGAAGGTCCCTTGCGTGCGGGTTCCCCGCGCGTCGGTCTGAACGAAGCGGCCCTTGGCCGAACCTAGGCCCTGGACATAGGCGGTGGCCTTGTCGAGCAGCGCCTTCTGTTCGGCGTTCAGGACGGCGGGCGCCGGCGCGGCGTTCTGGGCCAGGGCCGGCGCAGCGCCCAAAGCTGAAGACAGGGCGGCGGCCAAGCCGGCCGCGAGAAGGAAACGGCGAGTGGTCATGCGAACTCCTTAGCCGCAACCTTGGCCCGCGCGAAGGCCGGCGCGAGGCCATTTTCCGGCGCCCCGATGAAGCGCCGTTCAGGTTGGGACCGGGAGAACGTTCGGCAAAAGGCCCAGGTTGCCATTCTTCTTCCGACTTCCCCGGCGGATGCCGGGGCCCAGTCCGTATGGCTCTGAGGTTCGTGCAAGAACGCCCGCGACCTCTCGGAATCGCGGGCGTCTTGGCGTCTGGACCCCGGCATTCGCCGGGGAGATCGGGATAATTTTACAGCGCGGGCGGCGGCGGGGCCAGGATCTCGCGCTTGCCGGCGTGGTTGGCCGGTCCCACCACGCCTTCCTTCTCCATCCGCTCCATCAGCGAGGCGGCGCGGTTGTAGCCGATCTGCAGGCGGCGCTGGATGTAGCTGGTCGAGGCCTTGCGGTCGCGCGTGACCACGGCCACGGCGTGGTCGTAGAGGTCGTTGGCCCCGCCCTCGCCGCCGAACGCCGACTCGATGGCCTCTTCCTGCTCCTCGTCGCCGCCGGCCGTGACCTCTTCCAGGTACTGGGGCGTGCCTTGATCGCGTAGGAACTTGGCCACGGCCTCGACCTCGCCGTCGCTGACGAACGGGCCGTGCAGGCGGGTGATGCGGCCGCCGCCGGCCATGTAGAGCATGTCGCCCTGGCCCAGCAGCTGCTCGGCGCCCTGCTCGCCCAGGATGGTGCGGGCGTCGATCTTGCTGGTGACCTGGAAGCTGATCCGGGTCGGGAAGTTGGCCTTGATGGTGCCGGTGATGACGTCGACCGAGGGGCGCTGGGTGGCCATGATCAGGTGGATGCCGGCGGCGCGGGCCATCTGGGCCAGGCGCTGCACAGCGCCTTCGATGTCCTTGCCGGCCACCATCATCAGGTCGGCGACCTCGTCGATGACCACGACCAGGTAGGGCATGGCCTCGGGGCGGATCTGCTCGGTCTCGTAGATCGGGCGCCCCGCCTCGTCGAAGCCGGTCTGGACGGTGCGCTCGAAGTGCTCGCCCTTGGCCAGGGCCTCGTTGGCCTTTTCGTTGTAGCCCGCGATGTTGCGCACGCCGATCTTGGACATGCGGCGATAGCGGTCCTCCATCTCGCGGACCGTCCACTTCAGGGCCACGACGGCCTTCTTCGGGTCGGTCACGACGGGCGCCAAGAGGTGCGGGATGCCGTCATAGACCGACAGCTCCAGCATCTTGGGATCGACCATGATGAAGCGGCACTTGTCGGGCGGCAGCTTGTACAGGATCGACAGGATCATGGCGTTGACGCCGACCGACTTGCCCGAGCCGGTGGTGCCGGCGATCAAGAGGTGAGGCATCTTGGCCAGGTCGGCGACATAGGGCTCGCCGCCGATCGTCTCGCCCAGCGCCATCGGCAGGATCTGGCTGGCCTTTTCGTAGTCGGCGCTGGACAGCAGGTCGCGCAGATAGACGGTCTCGCGCCGCGAGTTGGGCATTTCGATGCCGATGGCGTTGCGGCCCTGGGCCACGGCCACGCGGCACGAGATCACGCTCATCGAGCGGGCGATGTCGTCGGCCAGGGCCACGACGCGGGCGGTCTTGACGCCCGGCGCCGGCACCAGCTCGTACATGGTCACGACCGGACCGGGACGGATCTGGTCGATCTGGCCCTTCACGCCGAACTCGGCCAGCACGCTTTCCAGCAGGCGGGCGTTCTGGCGCAGGGCGGCCGCATCGACTTCCGACGAACGCGGCTTGGACTTGGCCAGCATGGCCAGCTCCGGCAGTTGGAAGCCGCCGTCGCCCTCGAAATCGAAGGCCTTCTGCTGCTCGCGGGCTTCGCGGCCCGACTCCTTGGGCGCGACCTTCGGCTTGGCGATCGCCATCGGGCGAGCGTCCAGCGAGTCCTCGAAGTCGTCCTCGTCGTCCTGGACGGCGGGCGGCGGGGTATAGGCGCGCTCGGGCGCGACCGGCGCGGCGATGGCGGTGGCGTCGTCTTCCTCGTCCAGCGGTGGCAGACGGCCGGGCCGTTCGCGCTTGGGCGCCTCGGCCTTCTCCTTCTTCACGCGCGGCGCCTTGGCGGGATCGGCCTTGGCGGGCGCGGGCTCCTGGCGCGGACGAGGCCGCAGGGTCGCCTGGATCACCTCGGGATCGATGTCGCGGACGCCGATCGCGAAGCCCAGGGCGAAGACGGCGGCGATCGCGAACAGCACGGCGGCGATCACGGTCGCGCCGGGGATGTGCGCGAAGCGCAGGGTCCCGGCCACCAGATGCAGCAGGGCCTCGCCCCAGAAACCGCCCAGGCCCTTCTCCAGCTGCCAGATGGCGGGCGGCGGCGGCGCGGCCAGCACGGCGGCCAGGGCCAGCAGGCCCACGGCGCCGACCATGGCGCGCTGCCGCATCGCCTTGCGCTCGGCGTCCGGATCGGCCTGCGACACGCGGGTGACGCCGAACACCAGCATCAGCAGGGCGACGCCCCAGGCCGCCAGGCCCAGGGACTGCATCAGCATGTCGGAGATCGCGGCGCCGACGCTTCCCAGCGCGTTGCGGGCCGGCTCGCCGCTGGCGGCGTTCAGGCTGGGATCGGTGGCGTTGTAGGTGGCGATGGCCAGCAGCAGCACCGCGCCGAGCACGGTGACCACGCCGCCGCGGAACCGGGCGGTCCAAGGCTGGACCCAGCCGTAACGGATCGCGTCCCAAAGGAGCTCCGTCGGGGATCGCCGCGCCGCTCGCGCCATGAAAGTCTCCGAACTCAAACCTTGTGTCCTGACCCGCGAAGCAGGTCGAACCCCGATGTTTTGGCTGAAGAGAGTTAAGAGGCGTTTACGACGTTCGTCAGGATTTCGTTCAGGCGGCCTCGAACGCCAACGGACCGCCCCAGAAGCTCTGGACCAGACCGTTCTGAGGCCCCGGCGTTCCGGTGGTCAGGAAGACGCGGCTTCCCCCCTGCCCGGCGTCGTATTCCGGGTGGCGCTCCAGATAGAGCTCCAGGGCGTCGGCCGTGGCCTTGGGTTGCTGGATCAGCGGCGTGCCGGCCGGCAGGGCGGCGCGGAAGATGTCGGCGATGATCTCGTAGTGGGTGCAGCCCAGCACCACGCGGTCCGGATAGCGGCCGATGCGGGTCTTCAGCGCCTCGACATGGCCTTCGACCGCCTTGGCGAGATCAACGGCCGAGGCGTCGCCCTCGATCAGCGGAACCAGCTCCGGGCAGGCCTCGGAGAACACGGCCAAATCCTGCTTGCGCTTGTCGATCTCGATCTCATAGACGCGCGAGCGCACCGTGGCCTGGGTGGCGAAGACGCCCAGGATATCCAGCTGCTCGACCTTTTCCCCGCGCCGCTCGGCCTCGTGCTCCCACGGCAGGCCCGTGGCCTTCTCGATGGTCGGCACGATGATGCCCAGGATGTTGACCGGCCGGCCCAGCGTCTTGCGGTAGCCGGGCAGCCAGGTCTGCTGCAGGCGGCGCAGGGCGATGGCCGAGGCGGTGTTGCAGGCCAGGACCACCAGGCTGGCGCCCCGCTCGAACAGCCGCTCGCAGCCGGCCTTGGTCAGATCGACGATCTCCTCGCCGGTCTTGACGCCATAGGGGGCGTTGGCCTGGTCGGCCAGATAGATGAAGTCCGCCCGGGGCAGACGCTGCACGAGGGCGCGGTGGACCGTCAGGCCGCCCACGCCGGAGTCGAAGACGCCGATCATGCGCCAGCTTTAGCGCTCGAAGCGGCCATCTGTCACGCGGGGCGAGCCCGTCGAGCGAAAGGTTACAGTCCTGTCATGTGACGGCCTCGGAGCCTTGCCCTACGGTCTCGGACAAACATCCATCGGAGATCCTCCGTGCAACGTCGTACGTTCCTCGCCTCCGCGGCCGCCACCGGGGTCGCCGCCGCCCTCAGCCCCAGCGTGTCCATGGCCCAAGCGTCCAATCCCATGCTCCAGAAGTGGACCGGCCCCTATGGCGGCGTGCCGGCCTTCGACAAGGTCAAGGTCGAGCAGTTCAAGCCGGCGCTCGAGGCGGCCATGGCCAAGAACCTGGCCGAGATCGACGCGATCACCGCCAACAAGGCCGCGCCGACCTTCGAGAACACCATCGCGGCGCTGGAGGACGCGGGCCGCGGGCTGAACGACGTCTCGACCTACTATTACATCTGGGGCTCGAACATGAGCACGCCGGAGTTCCAGAAGGTCGAGGAGGAGATGGATCCGAAGCTCTCGGCCCACTACGACAAGATCAACCAGAACGCCGCGCTCTTCGCTCGCATCGAGGCCGTCTACAACTCGCCCGACAAGGCCAAGCTGACGCCCGAGCAGCAGCGCGTGCTGTGGATCTACTACACCAACTTCGTGCGCTCCGGCGCCAAGCTCTCGCCTCAGGCCAAGGCGCGGGTCGGCGCGATCAACACCGAACTGGCCGGCCTCTACACCAAGTTCAGCCAGAACCTGCTGGCCGACGAGAACACCTGGATCGAGCTCTCGCCGGCCGATCTCGCGGGCCTGCCCGAGGGCCTCAAGGCCGCCGCCGCCTCCAACGCGGAGTCGCGCAAGCTTCCCGGCAAATTCATCGTCGTGAACACCCGCTCCAGCGTCGATCCGTTCCTGACGGAGTCCCCGGTCCGGGCGGCGCGCGAAAAGGTCTGGCGCGCCTTCGTCAATCGCGGCGACAATGGCGGCGCGACCGACAACAACGCGATCATCTCCAAGATCCTGAAGCTGCGGGCCGAGCGCGCCAAGCTCTTGGGCTACAAGACCCACGCCCACTGGCGTCTCGAGAACGCCATGGCCAAGACTCCGGAAAACGCCATGGCGCTGATGGAGGCGGTCTGGACCCCGGCCATCGCCCAGGTCGCGATCGACGTCGCCGACATGCAGGCGATCATCGACAAGGAAGGCGGCGGCTTCAAGCTGGAGCCCTGGGACTACCGGTACTACGCCGAGAAGGTCCGTAAGGCCAAGTACGACCTCGATATGAACGAGGTGAAGCCCTACCTGCAGCTGGACAAGCTGCGCGAGGGCATGTTCTGGGCCTCGGGCCAGCTGTACGGCTTTGAATTCAAGAAGCTTTCCGGCATCCCCGTCTATCACGAGGACATCACCGTCTACGAGGTGACGCGCGGCGGCAAGCACGTCGGCCTGTGGTACTTCGACCCCTACGCCCGTCCCGGCAAGCGCTCGGGCGCCTGGATGAACGCCTACCGCACCCAGGAGCGGTTCAAGGGCGAAGTGACGACGATCGTCTCGAACAACTCCAACTTCATCAAGGGCAAGCCCGGCGAGCCGGTGCTGATCTCGTGGGACGACGCCGTCACTCTGTTCCACGAGTTCGGCCACGCCATCCATGGCCTGAACGCCAACGCGACCTATCCGTCGGTGTCGGGCACGGCCGTGGCGCGCGACTATGTCGAGTTCCCCAGCCAGCTGAACGAGCACTGGCTGTCGACCCCGCAGGTGCTGAACCAGTTCGCCCTGCACTACCAGACCGGCAAGCCGATCCCCCAGGCGCTGGTCGACAAGATCGAGGCGGCGGGCAAGTTCGGCGAGGGCTTCGGCACCACCGAATACCTAGCCTCGGCCCTGATCGACATGAAGCTGCACCTGGCCGGCGATGCCGACATCGATCCGGACAAGTTCGAGCGCGAGGAGCTGACCAAGCTGAACATGCCCAAGGAGATCGTCATGCGGCACCGCACGCCGCAGTTCGGTCACGTCTTCTCGGGCGACGGCTATTCGGCCGGCTACTACAGCTATCTGTGGGCCGACACCCTGACCGCCGACGCGGCCGAGGCGTTCGAGCAAGCGCCCGGCGGCTTCTACGACAAGGCCGTCGCCAAGCGGCTCTACGAGGACATCATGTCCAAGGGCAACACGGTCGATCCGGTCGAGCAGTTCCGCGCCTTCCGCGGTCGCGACGTCAAGATCGGCGCCCTGATGCGCAAGCGCGGCTTCCCGGTTCCGCCGGGGGCTTAGACCGGTTCCCCTCTCCCCTTGCGGGAGAGGGTGGCCCGAAGGGCCGGGTGAGGGGTTGAAAACCGGGACCGCCGCGACAGCCGCACCGCCGTCGCGGCGGTTTTCGTTCGCGCGACCCCTCATCCGTCAGCTTCGCTGACACCTTCTCCCGCAGGGGGAGAAGGGTTATCTGGAAGCAGGGGCTGAAGGAGTACCGATGGCCGCGTCCAAGCTTGTCCCTTTTGCTCTCGCGTTCTCGCTCGCGACCCCCGCCTTCGCCCAGACCGCTCCGCCGACCGTGGACCTCGGCCAGGCGCCGGCCCAGGACGAGAGCGCGGTGGTCGCCGAGCTGACCGTGGTGGCCAAGCCGCCGGGCCCCGCCGTCTGGCTGGTCGAAAAGGACGGCGCCAAGCTCTACATCCTGGGCTCGGCCCCGCCCCTGCCCCATCAGCTGAAATGGTCCAGTCCGCGCCTGGAGAAGGCGCTGGACAAGGCCAGCCTCGTGCTGGTCCCGCCTGAGGCCTCGGTCGGCGTCACCCAGATCGCCAGCTTCGTGCTGCGGTTCGGCGCGGGCCTGCGCCAACCGCTGGGCAAGTCGCTGGAGCCCCAGCTGCCGCCGGATCTGAGGGCCCGGTTCGTGGAGGCGCGGACCCAGGCCCGCAAGGGGGCGGGCGAATACAAGAACTGGAAGCCGGCCGTGGCGGGCTTTCTGTTGCTGTCGGACTTCCGCCAGGCGGCGGGCCTCTCCGAAGCCAAGCCGGTCAGCACGGTCCAGCGCATGGCCAAGGCGCGCAAGCTGAAGGTCAAGGCCGTGGGCCAATACCGGATGAGCGCGGTGACGACGATCGCCTCCAAGCTCTCGCCCGAGGACCAGCTCTATTGCCTGCGGGTGGCGCTGGACGAGATCGCCTATGACGGCGCGCATTCGACGACAATCGGCCAGGACTGGGCCGAGGGCGACCTCGCCTCCGTGCGCGCCCGCTACCGCGCCAGCGCCGCCCAGCGCTGCCTGATCCACGCGCCTGGCGGCGCCGAGCTGCTGGAGAAGGGCCTTGTCCTGACGACGAACGCCATGACCGAGGCGCTGAAGCGGCCCGGCGTCACCGTGGCGGTGGTGGACCTGGGCTTCCTGCTGCCCGCCAACGGCGTGCTGGACCGGCTGAAGGCCGGCGGCGCCACGATCACCTCGCCCGTCGAATAACGACGCTCGCCGGCTTGACGGCTGGGTCTCGAAACCGTCAGCCTCCGCCCGCCTTTCGGGAGGGAGCTAAGGCATGAGAGTGACGATGATGGCGGCCGCCGGCCTAGCCTTGCTGACCGCCGGCGGGGCCCAGGCCGAGGTGGTCGACGCCCAGCCGAACGGCTTTGAGGTCAAGCACGAGGTGGTGGCGAACGCGCCGGCCGCGACGGTCTGGAATGTGCTGGTCCAGCCCTCGAAATGGTGGGCGTCGTCTCATACCTGGTCGGGTTCCGCCGCGAACCTGTCGCTGGCCCCGGCGTCCGGCGGTTGCTTCTGCGAGCGCCTGCCGAGCGGCGGATCGGTGCTGCACATGACCACGGTGAACGCCACGCCGGGGACGAGGCTGGTGCTCTCTGGGGCTCTGGGGCCGCTGCAGTCCTCGGGGGCGACCGGGGCGCTGACCGTCCTGCTGGCGGAGAAGGACGGCAAGACGACGGTGACGGTCACCTACGACGTCGGTGGCTATGTGAAGGGTGGGCTCGATAAATGGGCCGGCCCTGTCGACGGGATGATCGGCCAGCAGGTCGCGGGCCTGAAAGCGGCGGTCGAGGGGAAATGACCTCCCCCTTCCCCTTGCGGGGAGGGGCTAGGGGTAGGGGTGTGCTCGCCGACTTCCAGAGTACGGCGCTGGCGCCCCCATCCCCAACCCCTTCCCCGCGAGGGGGAAGGGGCTCTTAAAACGGCCCCTGGCGGTAGACCCGCTGCATCACCCGGTTCAGCTCGACCAGCCGACGATCATAGCTCCTCGCCAGACAGGCCCGGTTCGCCCCGCAGGCGTGGCGG
>NZ_LSJA01000270.1 GCF_001556515.1 Caulobacter sp. CCH9-E1
ATGGCGAAGTGCTTCGGAGGATTGCCTCAGACCGCGCTCGAGGTTCTTCTGCGCTAGCCTCAAGGCGAGAGGGGGCGTGGCGGGGATCCCGTCCGCGGAGCCCGGGTTGGTCGCTTTCCAGACCATCCCGGGATTACTCAGCAAGGCTAAGGTCGGCCCAGGTTCAGATCGCACCAGTTTGTGCTTATGGCTGGCCCATAGGCCGCCGTCCTGGCGATTGTTGTCACTCTGACCGAGGCGAAAGGCCCATGAGGATCAGATCGACAGCGCCTTGCAGGTAGGCGCCTTTGGCCGCCTTGGTGTCGCCAAGCCTCATGCTGACGACTATTCGATCTCGAGGCACGGTGACGAGGGCGTCTAGCACAAAGGCGGCCGTGAACGCCTTGTCTTTTAGGACCACCTCTCCTCGACGGGCGCCATCTTCGAGAATTTGCTCCACGATGGCGATCGCCATATCCACGCCGCGTTCGTGGACCACCTTGCGGAAGGTCGGCTGCTCTTTGGCCACCCATGCCACCAAGGCCTCCAGCCCGATGACTTCCGGCTTGAGCGCCAGGTCTAGAAATCTCGCGCCTACGTCCAGAAGCCGCTCACGCAGGGAGCCCTCGGCGCTGCGGCTTGAGAGTGGGTTCAGGTGCTTGGCCACGCCATATTCGATGCTCGCGACGAGCAGGTCCATCTTCGAGCCGAAACGCGCATAAAGCGTCCGCTTCGAAACGCTCGCGGCGGATGCTATGGCCTCCATGCTGGTGGCCTCAACGCCTTGGCGGATGAACTGCTCCAGCGCCGTGTCAAGGATGTGAGCGCCAAGCTTGGCCGCGACGCTTCGAGGCGGACGCCCCCCCTTGGGATCTCTCGGCGGAAGCCTGCTTTTGCCGCTTCGCGACGTCGTTTTGATCATCAACTTAGCATAACCCAATCTCCGGGCAGGTCTAGACAACGGGGTTGATCTAAGTCAAACGAATGCCATAACGAAACCGATAAGGGTACATCCATGGGGGCGGCAGTTGGTCGTCTCCGCTTCGGTCGAGGATTGGTGCATGAGTAACGTGGCCTTGGTGAGCGGCGGAACCCGAGGCATAGGCGCGGCCGTGGCGCGCGCGCTTGCGGCCGAAGGCCGCCGCGTCGCGGTCACGTATCACGGCGATGAAGCCGCCGCCGCGCGGTTCAAGCAGGAAGCCGGCATTCCTGTGTATCGCTGGGATGTCGCGGACGAGAGCGCCTGCCGCGCCGGGATTGAACAGGTCGAGGCCGATCTTGGGCCGGTGTCCATCCTCGTCAACAATGCCGGCATCACCCGCGACGGCATGTTCCATCGCATGACCTGGGACCAGTGGCGCGCGGTGCTGAGCACCAATCTGGACTCGATGTTCGCCATGACCCGGGTGGTCATCGAGGGCATGCGCGAGCGCCGCTTTGGACGCATCGTCAATATTTCCTCGATCAATGGCCAGAAGGGCCAGGTCGGTCAGACCAACTATTCGGCCGCCAAGGCTGGTGTGATCGGCTTCACCAAGGCTCTGGCGCTCGAAAACGCCTCGCGCGGCGTGACGGTCAACGCCGTGTGCCCAGGCTACGTCAATACCGACATGGTCGCTGCGGTGGCCGAGGAGGTGCGGGCGGGCATTGTCGCGGGCATTCCCCTGGGTCGCCTTGGGGACGTCGAAGAGATCGCCCAAGCCGTCTGCTATCTGACCTCGGAGAAGGCCGCCTTCTGCACGGGGTCTGTCCTCACCATCAACGGCGGGCAGTACATCGCCAACGGATGACGGCGCGTCCCATCACCTTGGGCCGCGGCATCCGGCAAAACTCGATTGTTTCCTAGCAAGCCATGACCCTTAGAAGGAAGACCCAGATGAGCGGCTCTCTCGACCAAGTGACGAACATGATGGAAGCCAACCTGCGGCTGACGCGGACCTTGGCCGAGGTCACCCAGGCTAGCAGCGAAACCAATATGCGGCTAGGAGCCCAGGCCGCGACGCGTTTCGCTGAGCAGGCTCGCCATCTGGCGAGCGGCGAGATGACCGGCCTTTTCGCTGACGCATCGCCGCTTGTCGCGGAGTTTCAGCGCGATCGCGAAGCCGCCGCCAAGAAGGCCGCTGCTGCCTTCGCCGACTGGCAGAAGGCCTGGACCCAGGCCTGGAGCGCGACGCTGGACCAGAAGGCCGCGACCAAAGCCTTTCAGGGCCTTCTTCAACCCTGGAGCGCGTTCAAGCCTGCGGCGGCCGAAGGGGCGAAATCCGATGTGCGCGCGGCCAAGGCCAAGGCTGCCGATTGATAGATCAACGAGCGGCGCGACACGCCATGGATCAAATCAAATCCGTATCCGCCGCCGCTCCGGGCCGGGGCGGCGGCGCGGTTCTTGTCGCCGTGTCGCTGATCCTGGCGGGGTGCGCCTCGACGGCGTCCTTCGCTCCGCCACCACTTCCGACACCGCAGACCTTTTCCGGCCAGCCCGAGGCCAAGGGTTCGGTCGGGGCGGTGGGCTGGCGGGATTTCTTCCAGGATCCCCAATTGCGGGGCCTGATCGAGACGGCGCTGGCGGATAATCGCGACGTCCGCATCGCGGCGGCTCGGCTGGACGAGGCGCGCGCCGCCCTTCGCATCGAGAGCGCGGCGCTCTATCCGAGCCTGGACGGCGTGGCGACATCGACCCGTGGACGCACCCCCGCCGACCTGTCGATCACCGGACGGGCCGAGACGGGCAGCGAATATCGTTCGGTTCTCAGCGCCGGTTGGGAGATCGATTTCTGGGGTCGTCTGCGCGCTTCGCGCCAGGCGGCCCTGCAACAATATCTGGCCACCGATGAAGCCCGCCGCGCCGTCGCGACGAGCCTGATCGCGCAGGTGGCCAACAGTTATCTGGCCGAACGGGAGTATGACGAACGCATCGCCCTGGCCCGCCGCACGGTCGCCTCGCGCGAGGAGTCCTTGCGCATCCTGCGCCGTCGCTACGAGGTGGGGGCGGGCTCCAAGCTGGAGATGACCCAGGCCCAGACGCTCCTGGCCCAGGCGCGCGCGGCGGTCGAGGCGCTCGATCAGGACCAGGCGGTCAACCGCCACGCGCTCGCCGTTCTGGTGGGACGGCCCGTGGAGATGGCTTCGGGGCCGTTGCAGTTGTCCGAGGTGGGGCC
Organism: Caulobacter sp. CCH9-E1; assembly: GCF_001556515.1. GTDB lineage: Bacteria > Pseudomonadota > Alphaproteobacteria > Caulobacterales > Caulobacteraceae > Caulobacter. The sequence continues at coordinate 3,135 of NZ_LSJA01000270.1, forward strand.
CGATCAGCCGCTTCCCGCCGGTCTGGCCTCTGAGTTGCTCGTCAATCGTCCCGACGTCATCGCCGCCGAGCACCGCCTGCGGGCGGCCAGCGCCAATATCGCCGCCGCCCGCGCGGCGTTTTTTCCTAATATCACCCTGACCGCCGCCGGCGGAACCGCCAGCGCGCAGCTGGATGGCCTGTTCAGGGGCGGCAGTCAGGCCTGGAGCTTCACGCCCAGCCTGGATCTGCCGATCTTCGACGGCGGTCGTCGCGACGCCAATCTCGATCTGAGTCTGGCGCGACGCGATATCGCGGTGGCGGATTATGAGCGGACCATTCAGGGCGCGTTCCGCGACGTCGCCGATGCGCTGGTCCAGCGCCGGCAACTCGCGGCGCGGATCGCCGATGCGCGGGACATGCTCGCGGCCCTACAGGAGCGCGCGCGGCTCGCCGATCTGCGCTTCGCCAATGGCCGCTCGACCTATCTGGAGGTGCAGGACGCCCAGCGCGACCTGTTCGAGACCGAGCAGGCCCTGGTCCAGTTGCGTCGCGGCTATCTGGCCAGCGGCGTGGCGCTCTATGCCGCGCTCGGCGGCGGGGTCGGCGACGACGCCTCCTTCCCACCTCCCCACCAGACCCTCAAGGAACCGGCGCGATGAAGGCCACCAGCAGACAATGGCTCGTGCGTGGCGGGGTCGTCGCGGCAGTGGTCGTCGTCGCGTTCCTCGGCTGGCGACTGTTGCGCCCGCCAGCGCTTCCCGAGGGCGTTGTCAGCGGCAACGGCCGGATCGAGGCGGTCGAGATCGACGTGGCGGCCAAGACCCCCGGCCGGGTCCGCGACATCCTTGTCGACGAGGGCGCCTATGTGAAGGCGGACCAGATCGTCGCCCATATGGACACCGACGTGCTGCAAGCCCAGCGCGCCGAGGCCGAGGCGCAGCATCAGCAAGCCCTCAACGCCATCGAGATCGCCAACAGCCAGGTGATCCAGCGCGAGAGCGAGCGCGCCGCTGCGTTCGCGGGGACCCGGCAACGCCAAGCCGAACTGGACGCGGCGCGCCGTCGGCTGGCGCGATCAGACACCCTGGCGCGTGAAGGCGCGACCGCCATGCAGGAACGGGATGACGATCAGGCGCGGGTCGAGGGCGCCCAGGCGGCGCTTGAGGCCTCCAGGGCTCAGATGGCCGCCGTCGACGCGGCCATCGCCACGGCCCGTTCGCAGGTGATCGGCGCGCGCTCGAACGTCGACGCCGTGCTGGCCGCCTTGCGCCGGCTGGACGCCGACATCGCCGATAGCGCGCTCAAGGCGCCGCGCGACGGGCGGGTCCAGTTCCGGGTGGCTCAGCCGGGCGAGGTGGTGGCCGGTGGCGGGCGGGTGCTCAACCTAGTCGACCTGTCGGACGTCTACATGACCTTCTTCCTGCCGGAGACGGTGGCGGGGCGGGTGGGGCTCGGCACGGAGGTGCGGATCGTCCTGGACGCCGCGCCCGACTATGTGGTGCCTGCCAAGGTGTCGTTCGTCGCCGACGTCGCCCAATTCACGCCCAAGACCGTGGAGACCCAGAGCGAGCGGCAGAAGCTGATGTTCAGGGTCAAGGCGCGGATCGATCCAGACCTCCTGCGACGGCACATCCGTCAGGTGAAGACCGGCCTGCCGGGCATGGCCTATGTGCGGATCGATCCAAAGACGCCCTGGCCGGCCAAGCTGGAGCTCAAGGCGCCATGACGGCCCGACCCGGTCCGGACGCGACGCCTCCGGTCGCCCGGCTCGCGGGGGTCAGTCTCGACTATCGGGGTACGCGGGCCCTGGACAACATCGATCTGGACATCCCGGCGGGCCGGATGGTGGCGCTGATCGGCCCCGACGGGGTGGGCAAGTCGACGCTGTTCTCGCTGATCGCCGGCTCGCGGGTCATCCCCTCGGGCACGGTGGAGGTGCTCGGCGGCGACATGGCCGACCGTCGGCACCGCGAGGCGGTCTGCCCTCGCATCGCCTACATGCCCCAGGGGCTGGGCAAGAACCTCTATCCGACGCTGTCGGTCTTCGAGAACCTGGACTTCTTCGGCCGGCTGTTTGGCCAGGACGGGGCGGAGCGTGAGCGCCGGATCACTGACCTGCTGGACAGCACCGGTCTCGCGCCCTTCAGGGGCCGGCCCGCCGGCAAGCTGTCCGGCGGCATGAAGCAGAAGCTGGGCCTGTGCTGCGCCCTGATCCACGATCCCGACTTCCTGTTGCTCGACGAGCCGACGACGGGGGTCGATCCGCTGTCACGGTCGCAGTTCTGGGATCTCATCGACCGCATCCGCGCCGCGCGGCCTGGCATGAGCGTGCTGGTGGCCACCGCCTATATGGAGGAGGCGGCGCGGTTTGACTGGCTGATCGCCATGGACGCCGGCAAGGTCCTGGCGACCGGCTCTCCCGACGCGCTCTATCAACGCACCGGCACCACCGATCTCGAACAGACCTTCATCGCCCTGCTGCCGGAGGAGCGCCGGCGCGGCGCCCAGCCCGTGACCATACCGCCGCGTCTGCACGCGGGCGAGGGCGACATCGCCATCGAGGCCAAGGGCCTGACCATGCGGTTTGGGGATTTCACCGCTGTCGATCAGGTGGATTTCCAGATCGAGCGCGGCGAGATCTTCGGGTTCCTGGGGTCGAACGGCTGCGGCAAGACCACCACGATGAAGATGCTGACCGGCTTGCTGCCCGCCACCGCCGGCGAGGCGCATCTGTTTGGCCGCCTGGTGAACGCGGGCGACATCCAGACCCGTCGGCGGGTCGGCTACATGTCCCAGGGCTTCTCGCTGTATTCGGAACTGACCGTCGCGCAAAACCTGGAGCTCCACGCGCAGCTGTTCGGGATGGAGGCGCGAGACATCCCGGATCGGATGGCGGAGATGGCCGAGCGCTTTGGACTGGCCGACCTGATGGACGCGCTACCGGACGCTCTGCCCCTGGGGCAGCGCCAGCGTCTTTCCCTCGCCGTCGCCATGATCCACAGGCCGGAAATCCTGATCCTGGACGAGCCGACCTCTGGCGTCGACCCCATCGCACGCGACCAGTTCTGGCAGAGCATGATCGACCTGTCGCGGCAGGACGGAGTGACGATCTTCATCTCCACCCACTTCATGAACGAGGCCGCACGCTGTGATCGCATCTCGCTGATGCACGCGGGCAAGGTGCTGGTCAGCGATGCGCCGGCGCGCATCGTCGAGCAGCAGGGCGCCAAGTCCCTGGAAGATGCCTTCATCAGCTATCTGAAGGCGGCCGGGGGAGACGACGCCCCGCCGCCCGCGCCTGCGTCTCCCCCCAGCGACACGGTCGCTCAGCCGCCGCGCCCGGGGCGCGGCTGGCTGGGCGGCTTCAGTCCTCGGCGGATGATGAGCTATTCGCGGCGCGAGGCGCTTGAGCTGCGCCGCGACCCGATCCGGGCGACTCTGGCCCTGCTGGGCAGTGTGATCCTGATGTTCATCATGGGCTACGGCATCAGCATGGACGTCAAGGACCTGCCGTTCGCCGTGCTGGACCGCGACGGGACGACCACGAGCCAGGACTACGCGCTCAACATCGCCGGCTCGCCCTATTTCGTCGAGCGACGGCCGATCTCGGACTATGGTGAACTGGATCGACGGATGCGGTCGGGCGAACTGAGCGTGGCGATCGAGATCCCGCCCGGCTTCGCCCGGGACCTGCGCCGGGGCGACACGGTGGCGCTGGGCGTGTGGATCGACGGCGCCATGCCCCAGCGCGCCGAAACCGTGCAAGGCTACGTCCAGGCGCTGCACACCCAATGGCTGAGCGACATGTCCGTTCGAGAGCTTGGGGTGCGGCCGTCGACTGGCTTGATCAACATCGAAACCCGCTATCGCTACAATCCCGACGTCAAGAGCCTGGTGGCGATCGCGCCCGCGGTCATCCCTGTGCTGCTGCTGCTGTTTCCGGCCATACTGACGGCGCTGAGCGTCGTGCGGGAAAAGGAGCTGGGCTCGATCATCAACTTCTACGTCACCCCGGTCACGGCGCTGGAATTTCTGCTGGGCAAGCAGGCGCCCTATGTGGCGCTGGCCATGTTGAACTATGCCCTGCTGGTCGTGCTGTCCCTGTCGACCTTCCGCGTGCCGATCACTGGCGACATCGTGGCCATGACCTTGGGCGCCCTGCTCTATGTCCTGTCCTCGACGGCGATCGGCTTGCTGTTCTCGATCTTCATGCGCAGCCAGATCGCAGCGCTGTTCGCCACCGCCATCGGCACGATCCTGCCGGCCGTGCAGTTTTCGGGACTGATCAATCCGGTCTCGTCGCTGGAGGGAGCCGGGGCGGTCATTGGTCGCGTCTTCCCGACCAGTCATTTTGTCACCATCTGCCGCGGCGTGTTCTCCAAGGGACTGGGGTTTCCCGATCTCCAGCCGGAACTGCTGAGCCTGGCGGTCACCTTCCCGCTGCTGCTGGCCGCCTGCGTCATGTTGCTCAAGAAACAGGAACAATAGGGTGCGCGGGGCCAACATCCTGAGGTTGGGCGTCAAGGAACTGCGCAGCGTCGGGCGCGATCCGATGATGCTGGTCCTGATCGTCTTCTCCTTCTCGTTCTCCATCTATATGGCGGCGACGGGCATCCCCGAGTCCTTGCACAAGGCGCCCATCGCGATCGTCGACGAGGATCATTCCCAGCTCTCCGATCGCATGGTCGGCGCGTTCTATCCCCCTTATTTCACGCCGCCGGCCGTGGTCAGTCAGGACGCGGTCGACGGCGGCATGGATGCGGGCGAATACACCTTCGCGGTCGATATCCCCCCCGATCTTCAGCGCGACGTGCTGGCCGGCCGCCGACCGACGGTGCAGGTCAATGTCGACGCCACGCGGATGAGCCAAGCGTTCAGCGGCGCCGGCTACATCCAGCAGATCCTCGGCGCGGAGGTCCTGGAGTTCGTCCAGCGTCATCGCGGCGCGACCGCGTCGCCCGTCACTCTGGCGCTGCGCGCCCGCTTCAATCCGACCCTGGCCGAGGCGTGGTTCGGCTCGGTGATGGAGGTGATCAACAACGTCACGATGCTGTCGATCATCCTGACCGGCGCGGCCCTGATCCGCGAGCGCGAGCACGGCACGATCGAGCATCTTCTGGTCATGCCGGTCACCCCGCTGGAGATCATGGTCAGCAAGGTCTGGTCCATGGGGCTGGTGGTGCTGGTGGCCTGCGGCCTGTCGTTGTTGATCATGGTTGAAGGGGTGCTGGGCGTGCCGATCGAGGGCTCGGTGGCGCTGTTTCTGTGCGGCGCCGCCCTGCACCTGTTCGCCACCACCTCGATCGGCATCTTCATGGGCACCATCGCCCGTTCGATGCCGCAGTTTGGGCTGTTGCTGATGCTGGTCCTGCTGCCGCTGCAGATGCTGTCGGGCGGCATGACGCCGCGCGAAAGCATGCCGTCGTTCGTTCAGACCGTCATGCTGGCCGCGCCGACCACCCATTTCGTCAAGCTCGCCCAGGCCATCCTCTACCGAGGCGCGGGTCTGGAGGTGGTCTGGCCGCAGTTCCTGGCCATCGCAGCCATCGGCGCGGTGTTCTTTGTCGTGGCCCTGACCCGCTTTCGCAAGGCGATCGGTACGATGGCCTAGGCTGGGACGGCCCGATCAAGGCGGTGCGCGGTCGGTGCGCGGCTATCCATCTTCCGCGGTCACTCGGTTCCGGTGGGCGCCTCAACTGGAGTTATGTGATGAAGCCCTTCAACATCGCCATGGCGGCCGTCGTCGTGTTGGCTGGCCCGGCGACCCTGGCTGCGGCCGCGCCGCGCGCCCAGCCCTCGGCTACCGCGCGATTGTCGGGGGATTCGGTGGCCTTGGGTGTCGGCTATGGCTGGGGAAGGGGGGTGTTGTCCTTCCAGGGCCGCAACACGCCCTTCACGCTCACCGGCGTGACCCTGATCGAGGCTGGCGCCGATCGCGTCGAGGGTGAGGCGGAGATCTACAATCTCAAACGCGTGGAGGACTTTCCGGGTCTCTACGCCGTCGCCGGCCGGAGCGGGGCGTTCGTGACCATGGGGGGCGGGACAGCCGTTCTGCGCAACGCCAAAGGCGTCGAAATCAGGCTCCACACCCAGAGCCAGGGCCTGAAGATCGCCCTGGCCGCAGGCGGTGTGAGCATCGCCCTGCGCTGAGCTCAAGGACGCGCCCGTGACGTCCCAAGGGGGCTTTGCGGGCGCGCCAATTTTCAGGCGAGCGTTTCGAGCGCCAGGGCGACGCCCTGGCCGCCGCCGATACAGAGGGTGACGACGCCGCGCCTTAGCCCGTCACGCTTCATGGCGTGTAGCAGGCGCGTCGTCAGGATCGCCCCGGTGGCGCCGATCGGATGGCCATGGGCGATGGCGCCGCCTTCGACATTGACGATGTCCTCGGCAAGCCCAAGCTCGCGCGTGACCGCGAGCGCGATGGCGGCGAAGGCCTCGTTGATCTCGATTCGCTCGATGTCGCCGACCGTCCACCCGGCCCGCGCCAAGGCCTGCCTGACCGCAGGGACGGGGCCGATGCCGAACAGGCCGGGCTCGACCGCCGCCACGCCATAGGAGACCAGTCTGGCCATGGGCGTTAGGCCGTGGGCCTCGGCAAAGGCGCGTTCGGCGACGATCATCGCCGCCGCTCCAGTATTGAGGCCGGGCGCGTTGCCCGCCGTGATGGTTCCATCCGTCCGGAAGGCGGGCCTTAGCCTGGCCAAGCTCTCAAGCGTGGTGTCGGGACGATTGTGCTCGTCGCGCGAAAACGGCTCGGGCCCCTTTTTGCCCTTGATATCGACGGCGACAATCTCAGCATCGAATCTCCCCGCCGCCTGCGCCTGCGAAAAGCGCTGCTGCGAGCCCGCCGCCCAGCGGTCCTGATCGTCGCGGCTGATTTGATATTTCGTGACCAGATCCTCGGTGTGCCACCCCGAATGCTGATTGGAAAAGGCGTCGTTGAGTCCGTCATGGAGCATAGCGTCGTAGATCTGGGCGTCTCCCATTCGGTAGCCCCAGCGGCCGCTCGTTATCAGGTAGGGGGCGGCGTCCATGTTCTCCATGCCGCCCGCGACGCCCGCTTCGACGAAGCCAAGCAAGACCTCTTGCGCCAGGGAAACGATCGCCTGGGCCCCCGATCCGCAAACCCGGTTGACCGTCATGGCGGGAACCTCGACCGGCGCGCCGCCAAGTATGGTGGCCTGACGGGCAGGGTTCATCCTGTTGCCGGCCTGAACGACATTACCCATGACCACGCTCTGCAGGCGGTTGGGATCGAGCTTGGACCGCTTGAGCGTTTCGCGCAGCACCGTTGCGCCAAGCTCGACGGCCGGGACGGACTTCAGGCTGCCGTTATAGGTTCCTATGGCGGTCCGGACAGGATCGCAGAGCACCACTTCTCGTCTAGCCACGTTTCACCTCTTTGCTATTGACGTCACGATCTAGAATTTCCTCCTTGCGCCAAGCAGGCCTCCCGTCGCCGCAGCTCAAGGCCACATCGCTAAGCCAGACCCCGGGCGATGCAAGCCGCCGAGATCGGAGGACTAAGGCGCTCGGCCTTGCGCGTTCAAACCCAAGGTGCTGATCGTCTGGAGGGCGATCATGCGTTCCTCGTCGGTTGCCATGACCCGCACGGCGACCTTGCTGGCCGGTGTGCTGATCAGCGCGGCGTTGGCTTGGTTGGCGGCAGGCTCGATCACGATCCCCGCCCAGGCCAGCCGCTGGCAGATCAGCGCGCGGATGGCCGGATCGTTCTCGCCGATGCCGGCCGTGAACACCAGGCCGTCGAGTCCGGCCAGCGAGGAGATCAGGCCGCCGACTTCCCGCGCCACGCGCCAGGCGAAGAGGTCGATGGCTTCGGCGGCGCGCGGATCCTGGCTCTGGTGAAGCGTGCGCATGTCGCTCGAAACGCCCGAAACGCCCAGCAGACCACTCTGGGTGTAGAGCAGCCGTTCGACCTCGGCGATGCTCATGCCCTCTTGCGACAGCAGATGCAGCACCACGCCCGGGTCGACCGCGCCGCAGCGTGTGCCCATCACCAGACCATCCAGCGCGGTGAAGCCCATCGTGGTGTCCAGGCTTTTGCCGTCGTGCATCGCGCACAGGCTGGCGCCATTGCCAAGATGGGCCATGATCACCCGGCCGCGGGCAAGGTCCGGATCGATCTGGCCAAGCGTACGGGCGATATAGTCGTAGGACAGGCCGTGGAAGCCGTAGCGGCGCACCCCCTTGTCATGCAGCGCGCGGGGTAGGGCGAACCGCGTGGCGATCTCGGGCATCTGATGGTGAAAGGCGGTGTCGAAGCAGGCCACCTGCGGCAGGTCCGGCGCCAGGGTCTGGATGGCGCGGATGGCGGCCAGGTTGTGCGGCTGGTGCAGCGGCGCCAGGGGGCAGAAGGCGTCCAGTGCGGTCAGGACCTGATCATCGACCCGCACGGGAGCGGTAAACCGTCCGCCGCCATGCACGACCCGGTGTCCCAGCCCGACGATCTCGCGGCCTTCCAGGTGCGCGCCGGCCCAGGCGAAGAGATCCTGCAGCAGTGCCTCATGATCGAGATCCGCGCCACCGTCCCAGGTGCGATCGACCAGAACGTCGCCGTTCAGATCGCGGGCTACCAGATGGGGCGCCGTGCCGACGCCCTCCAGCTTGCCGGCCGCCACGCGGCTTGGGCCATCGCCTGTCAGGACGAACAGGGCGAACTTGATGCTCGACGAGCCGGCATTGAGGCTGACGATGGCGCGGCTCATGTCAGGCGCCCGCCGTCAGGCCCGGCGCCGCCTTGGTCGCGGCCCGAGCCATCAGCACGGCGACCGCGCAGGAGGCCAGGCGTGTGCGCAGGCTGTCGGCGCGGCTGGTGAGGATGATCGGCACGCGTGCGCCGAGCACGACCCCCGCCGCGTCAGCGCCGCCCAGAAAGGTCAGTTGCTTGGCCAGCATGTTGCCGGCCTCAAGGTTGGGAACGACAAGGATTTCCGCCCGCCCGGCGACCGGGGAGACGATCCCCTTTTCCTTGGCCGCCGCCTCGCTGATGGCGTTGTCGAAGGCCAGCGGGCCGTCCAGCAGGCCGCCGGTGATCTGCCCCCGGTCGGCCATCTTGCACAGCGCCGCCGCATCCAGGGTCGAGCGGATGGTCGGGGTCACCGTTTCCACCGCCGAGAGGATCGCGACCTTGGGCTGCTCGATGCCGATGACATGGGCCAGGTCGATCGCGTTGCGGATGATATCGGCCTTGTCCTCCAGGGTGGGCTCGATGTTGATCGCCGCGTCGGTGATGATCAGCAGCGTCGGGTGGCCCGGGACGTCCATCACATAGGCATGGCTGATGCGTCGCTCGGTTCGCAGGCCGGTCGCTGACGGGACGACCGCGCCCATCAGTTCATCGGTGTGCAGCGATCCCTTCATCAGCAGTTGGGCCTCGCCCGAGGGCACCAGCGCCACCGCCTGGGCCGCCGCCGCGTGGCTGTGCGGCGCCGCGACGATACGATAGGCCGTGATGTCCTTGCCGGCCGCCTCGGCGGCCGATCGGATCTTGGCCTCCGGACCCACCAGGATCGGCGCGATGAGTCCGGCCTCCGCAGCCTCGACGGCGGCGGTGATCGCCGCGGCGCTGCAGGGATGGGCGATGGCGGTGGGCACGGGATGGTGTCCCGTCGTCAGCGCCATCAATTGGCGATAGGCGTCGTGATCGGAAAGCTGGACATCGGGCAGAACGACGCGGGGACGGCGCACCTTCTCCGTCGGAGCGACCACCTCAGCCTGGCCAGTGATGACGTCCTGGCCATTCTGATTGGTGCAACGGCAGTCGAGCCTGACGCGATGATGCTCCGCCAGTTTTTCGACCACTGTCACCGTCGCGGTGATGGTGTCGCCCAGGCCCACGGGATGCACGAACTTCAGGCTTTGGCTGAGATAGATCGCGCCGGGGCCGGGAAGTTCGGTGCCCAGCACCGCCGAGATCAAGCCGCCGCCCCACAGTCCATGGGCGATCACGCGGTGGAACATGTCGGTCGCGGCGTAGGCGGCGTCCAGATGCGCCGGATTGACGTCGCCCGACATCAGGGCGAACAATTGGGTGTCCCGCTCGGCGAAGGTTCTTACGACGCTGGCGGCGTCACCAACGGCGATCTCGTCGAAGGTGCGGTTCTCGATCATGTCCGGAGCGCTCATGGATCAGTGTTCCAAGACGTACTGGCCTGGAGCGTCTTCCAGCGGGGCGTAGCCCTTGTCCGCCGCGCCCATTGGCGGGGGCGAGACCGGGGCGCCGGAGTGTTCGTCCAGCCACGCGCCCCAGGCGGTCCACCACGAGCCCTCCTGAACCGGCGCCCGAGCGGTCCATTCGTCCGGATCAAGGGCTGGTCCCCCGGCTTCGCGGGTCAGCAACCGGTACGAACGGTGGGCGTGGCCCGGCTCGGAGACGATCCCGGCATTGTGTCCGCCGCTGGTCAGCGCGAAGCAGATCTCGGCGCCGCACAGGCCGTGAATCTTATGGACCGACCGCCAGGGGGCGACGTGATCGCGCTCGGTGCCAACCACGAACATCGGCCCGCGCAAGGCCGACAGCGAGATGCTTCGGCCACCGACCTTGTAGTGGCCCTCGGCCAGGTCGTCTTCCAGAAACAGATGGCGCAGATACTGGCTGTGCATGGCGTAGGGCATGCGCGTGCCATCGGCGTTCCAGGCCATCAGATCCGACATCGGCTCGCGCTCGCCCATCAGGTAGGTGCTCAGCACCCGAGACCAGAGCAGGTCGTTGGAACGCAGGATCTGGAAGGCGCCGCCCATCTGCGAACTGTCCAGATAGCCCCGGGTCCACATCATGTTCTCGAGCAAATTGAGCTGGGCCTCGTCGATGAACAGGCCAAGCTCGCCCGGTTCGCTAAATTCGGTCTGGGCGGCCAGCAGGGTCAGGCTAGCCAGGCGCTCGTCGCCGTCGCGCGCCATCGCCGCCGCCGCGATCGACAGCAGGGTGCCGCCAAGGCAATAGCCGACGCCGTGAACGGCGCTCGCCCCGGTGATGGCGCAGACGGCGTCGAGCGCCGCCATCGGTCCCAGACGGCGATAGGTCTCCATGTCGAGGTTGCGATCCTCGCTTCCGGGATTGCGCCAGGAGACCATGAACACCGTATAGCCTTGGCCCACCAGCCAGCGGACCAGCGAGTTCTCCGGCCGCAGGTCGAGGATGTAGTACTTCATGATCCAGGCCGGCGTGATCAGCACCGGCTGGGGTCTCACCAGCTTGGTGCTGGGCTCGTATTGGATCAGTTCGATCAGGTCGTTGCGATAGACGACCTTGCCGGGCGTCGTCGCCAGCACCTCGCCGACGCCGAAGGCTTCGGTCCCTACAGGAGGCTCCCCCCGAACCATCCGCTGCATGTCTTCGAGCAGGTGCTTGCCGCCTTCGATCAGGCATTGGCCTCCAGACTCGATGATCCGCTTCTGCAGTACGGGATTGGTGAGGGGGCTGTTGGTCGGGGCGAAGACATCCAGGATTTGCCGGGTCGTGAACTGGACGACGTCCTGATGGTGGCGGCTGACGCCCGCCACGCCGGTGGTCGCGGCATGCCACCATTGCTGGTTTAGCAGAAAGCCCTGAGCCAGGAGGTTGAACGGAGCCTGCTTCCAGGCGGGATCGTCGAACCGATGATCCTGGGGCAGGGGGTCGATCGCGGGCGTGGCGGTCGGTTCGCTTGCGGACCGCAGCGCATAGTCGCCAAGGCGCGCGTACTTGCGCCCAGCCTTGGCCGCCAGTTGCATCTGCTTGCCCGGCGCTAGCGCCAGATGCATCGCCCAATCCGAGAAGGACTGCATCATCGTCGCTGGCGAAAGGCCGTGGAACGTTTGGGCCAGGGTCGCCGTGGCGGCCCGGTCGAGCATCTCGGCGATACCGTCGAGGGGGTCTGGGGGCGGCAGGGGGGCGAGGGCGGCGGTCATGACCAAACTCCTGATCGGTTACCTTGGAGCGCGACCGCGAGCGGACCGCGCCCATCCTTGCATCCGTTGATGACGACCCGGCGGCGCCCTCAACTTTCTAGCTGACGTCGCTCCCGCACCTGTAAGGTAACGGTAATGGTTAGGGAAGTTATTTAGGTCCCGACGCCCTCCTGATTATCCCTTAAGGAGCGAGGGATATCGCCAGCGTCGTCGGCCGAGCACACGCATCGACCGGCCGCCTTACCGTTTGGAGCACGCATGAAAGTCGCCCCCTTGCCGGTCGCCCTCAATGTCACCGGCGTAGCGGCGGCCCTGGCGCTGCTCTATGTCTTCAGGGCCTTGTTGTGGCCGCTGGCCATGGCTTTCGTGTTGGCGGTCCTGATAAACGCCCTGGTCAGGGTGATCGTTCACGCCTGGCCCTCGGCCGGCCGGTTGACGGTCATGGTGCTGGCCAGCGCGGTCGTCGCCGGCTTGCTCATGGTCGGCGTCGTCGTCGTTGTCAGCGGCGCGGCCGAGTTGGCCGGTCAACTGCCGCAGTTGGCGGTTCGTCTCAACGCCCTGTTCGAGCGGGCCGGCCAGTTGGTGAAGCTGGAGGGGGTGAGCTTGACGAGCCTGGCGTCCGGCCTGGATCTGCCCTCCCTCGCCGCCAGGGTCCTGAGCAGCCTGCAAGGCGCGGTTTCGGGGATGCTGCTGACGGTCCTGTTCCTGATCTTTATCCTCACCTCACGACATCTGATCCGAAACAAGATGCAGATCATCGCCAGCTTCCGACGCCCAACGGGAATGCCCTCGGTGTTGGAACGAACGGTAAAGGGTGTCGAGACCTATGTCTGGATCCAGACGGTAACCGGCCTGATGATCGCCGCCGCCTCGGGGGCGATCATGGCGCTGGCGGGCCTGGACAATGCGCTATTCTGGACCTTGGCGCTCTTTATGCTCTCCTACATACCGGTGCTGGGCGTTGGCGTCGGCAGCCTCGCGCCAGCCCTATTCGCATTGCTGCAGTTTCCCACAGTGTGGCCGGCGCTCGCCATCTTCTTGGGGATACAGGCTGTCTCATTCCTGGTCGGCAATCTCGTCCTGCCCAAGATGCAGGCCGCCAGCCAGAATATCGACCCGACCATCGGACTCTTGACTGTCGGGGTGTGGAGCGTTCTTTGGGGCATTCCAGGCGCCTTCCTGGCCATTCCGCTGACCTTGGCTCTGATGCTGCAGTTGGCGCAGTTCGAGAGCCTGCGCTGGATCGCCGTCCTGATCTCCAACGACGGTCATCCGATCAGCGACACCTTGGCCGTCGAAGTCGGGAGCCGGCCTGTCCCATAGGGCGCGGCGTGAGCTCGGCTTGGCCAGACGGCCCGCAAGCGCCGCCGTCGGCCAGGGGGCAGAACGCGCGCTGACATAGCAATTTGCCTTATGGCGAAGAGTCTAGCCGGCCGCCCAGCCCCCGTCCGAAGGCAGGACGACGCCATTGATGTTTTCGGCCTCGTCGCTCAACAGCCAGAGAATATTGGCGGCCAGCGAGCCTGGCTCCGCCACGGGCGGCGCTTGGGCCTCCAGAAGCGGAGCGATCCGCGACCATCCATGGTCAGACCGACTGGCGCCGTTGATCGAGGTCCGCACGGGCCCCGGCGCGATAGCGTTTACCCTCACCCCCTTGGGCCCGTACATGAAGGCGGTGCTCTTGGTGAACCCTACCAGGGCATGTTTGGACGCGGTGTAGGCCACGCCCGCCGCCGAGCCGCGGAGCGAGGCCTCGGAGGCGACATTGACGATGGTGCCGCCACCGGCGACGAGCATCACCGGAAGGGCGGCTCGGGTCAGTCGCATGACGGCCGTGACATTGACGGCGAAAACCCGCTCCCAGGTCGCATCATCGACTTCCGCCGCGGGCAGGAAGCCGTCCATGACGCCCGCGACATTGGCCAGCCCATCAACGCGCGCCTCGCACGCGGCGAGGACGCGCTGCACGGTTTCTTCACGGGAGATGTCTCCGGCGATCGTCACGAGCGCGCTTGAGGACGTGGCGGCCGTCAAAGCCGCCAGCCGGCCTTCGGCCACGTCGCTGGCGATGACGCGCGCCCCTTCCTCCAAAAGCCGGGAGGCGGTGGCCCAGCCGATCCCAGCTCCCGCGCCCGTGACAATGACGGTCTTGCCGGCGAACCGGCCTTGGATGGGCGTCATGATTGATCTCCTTGAGTATCCCCCGCGATCGGGGATCGAGCTCCGATCGCGCGGATGGTCCCTTGCAGCCTGCCGCTAGAGTGTTCGATCTTTTCGAGGCGATGGCGGCGATGCCTTGGCCGGCGTGCAATCGATCTTGGCGCAAAACCGCCGCTCCACATCGGCGGCGACTTGCGGGGCCACGTCGTCCACCGCCTTTTCGAGCACCGGCAGCATGATCACCCGGCCTTTTTCGAGCCACGCCTTGCCCGACGAGCTGACATAAAAGCGATTGATATCTTCCAGTTCGACCTTGGTGAAGGTCAGGGCGCAGGCTTCGACCAGCTTGTCGATGACCGGAGCCTTGGCGGCCAGGAGAGCGCCCGACAGGGCGTCCCGATAGGCCGTCACCGCCGCGTCGCCCGGAGGCGACACGGCGATGAGCCGATCATAGGTTTCCTCGACCGCTTGGTTGATCTGCTTGTCCATGTCGCTTTCCAGGCCTGACAAGCTCACCGACTGGGCGCAGAGCGACCGGCGCGCGGCAAGATCGGCCGGTGAGGGGGGCTGGGCCCGCGCCGCTCCGCTAGTGATGGCGAGGAGAGCGAGCGCGCCCAGCGAAAGGCGAGCGCTGATTAAGCCAAAGCGAGGCACTGGGTTTTCCTGTCTGGATGAGAGAAGCACAGATCGGGGTCAGGACTTTGAGGGGCGGTTGGCTTCGATCCAGCGGCGTGCTTCGTCGAGCCACGCCTGGACTTGAGCGGCGGCCTCTTCCTTGCTGATTTGGTAGCGCGCCTGCAAATCGGTGATCAGATCCCCGGTGTTCGCCTCGACCACCTCGCGCAAATCTTCCGCCTTGGCGCGGCCGTCTTGCAAGCGGACGCGAAGGTCGGTCCAGCGATCCTGCAGGACATCGTTGAAGCGCAGCCACTGCGCTTCGATCAAGGCCTTGGGCTGAGCGTCCGCGCGCCAACGGTCGAGTTGTTTTTTCGCCTCGTCGAGCGTCAGGCCGAACTCGCGCTGCAGGAGGCCGGCGATTTCGGTGAGCTCGCCCTTGATCGCGCCTTCCTTGCTATTGAAAGCCTCCGACCAGAGTTGGTGAATGCGGCCCGAGATGATCTTCCACTGGCCTTCGATCTCATGCTTGTTGACCATCTTATGCTCCTGGAATGGCGGTTAGGGCGTTTGCGGGCGGTCGAGCTTCAGGGCCGACCGCGGAAAATCGATTGGCGGGCGAAGCGGTGGTCATGATCCGTCCGTGCTCGTGAAGATCATGGCGCGTGTCAGGGCGCGCCGAGTCGCTGCGCCGCAGTCGCCGCTCACGCCGCGGAGCGGCGGGGCGGCGGGGCGGCGACTGCGGTGCCCTCGGGGAGGAGGTGTTGAGCTTGTAGGATAACGGTAACGAATAGGGAAGTTATTTAGGGGTCTGGCCGGCTCAAATTCTCCCTTAAGGACATTCGAAAGGCGCCGAGGCGAAGCCGAGACGTAAAGCGCGCAGGGCAGACCCAGGACAACCACGACGGAGGCGGCGGCGGCGCAACAAGACACCCAAGCGCAAGGTCAAAGCCAAGCTGCGTGAGGACCGTCAACCGGCCTCCCGGCCCAACGACGTCTGGGCTATGGACTTCCTG
>NZ_LSJA01000271.1 GCF_001556515.1 Caulobacter sp. CCH9-E1
GATTGTCGGGGTCGTGGGCGGACCTGACGGGCGGGTGGCTTGATCGTTCGGCTCTGGATGTCGCCAGGGGTGTGATAGTTTATCCAGGGTTGAGTTCGGCGCGTGGAGGCTGCCATGGAATGGATTGTTGGTATCGGGCTAGTGGCCTTGGCCGTCGCTGCCGACCTGTGGGTCAAACGCCGTCGCTTCTATCGGCGCAATATGGCCGGGCTGGAAACCTTCAGCAGCTTCGGCGCGTCGGTGACCACGCGTGGCCTCGAGCGCCTGGTTCTGGGCGCTAGCCGGATCGCCGGGTTACTCGGCGCCCTGATGTTGTTCTTGGCGGCTGTGCGCGCCCTTGGCTGAGGACGCGCGAGGGGCGGGCCGACCGTGGCCGCGAACCCTGATCGGGGATGTTGCGCGTCTCGACTTTCGCGTCTGGGACGAGACTCGCCCGCGCGCGACCGCTGGCTGCTGGACCGACTCGGCGTAACGGCGGTCAACCGTCATGTCCCCTGAGGACAATTGCGCCCAGGGAGCACCGACGTGCCGACCGAAACATCACCCCACTTCGTCGATCTGCATGTCGGCGCCCGGCTTCGCCTGCGCCGAAAGAGCCTGGGCATGAGCCAGACGACCCTGGCCGACGCGGTCGGCCTGACCTTCCAGCAGCTCCAGAAATACGAGCGCGGCGCCAACCGGATCAGCGCCTCCAAGCTCCACGGCATGGCGGCGGTGCTGAACACCTCGGTCGGCTGGTTCTTCGAGGGTTTGCCCGATCCCGTCGAGCCCGAGAGCGCCCTGGCTCAGGACGCCGAGCGGATCGCCCGCACCACGCAGGCCTTCCTGATGTCGGCCGAGGGCGTCGAGTTGGCGCGGAACTTTCCAGCCCTGCCGTCCACCGCGCGGCGTCAGATCTTGGACTTGATGGGCGCGATGGCCGTCCTCGACGAGCGCGAGGAAGAGGCCGACGGGTAATCCCCGCCCGGCG
Source organism: Caulobacter sp. CCH9-E1 (assembly GCF_001556515.1). Taxonomy (GTDB): domain Bacteria; phylum Pseudomonadota; class Alphaproteobacteria; order Caulobacterales; family Caulobacteraceae; genus Caulobacter. The sequence continues at coordinate 971 of NZ_LSJA01000271.1, forward strand.
CCGCCTTCAGGCGCCGGGCGAAGGATCGATCTGCCGCAGGCGTCGGTGGATATCGGTGGCCGCGACCGCCGCCTCGGCCGTGGCGATGGCGATCTGGTTGAGGCCTCGGACCACGTCCCCCGCCGCATAGAGGCCGTCGATCGAGCAGCGCTGATGGGCGTCGACGTTCAGGTTGCCGTCGTCGTCGTGCTCGGCGCCCCACCGCACCGCCAGACGGCTCTGCATCTCGCACCCGAGCGCCAGATAGAGGCAGTCGAAGGTCGCCCGACCGTCGCCCGTCTCGACGATCACCTGGTCCTCCAGCCTGACGGCGCCCAGCGAGGTGGCCATCACGGTGACGCCGGCCTCGCGCAGCGCCACAAGGTCGAGATCGTCGCTCGCGCCCAGATGCAGCAAGGTCACCTGGTTGGAATAGGTGCGCAGGAAGATCGCTTCGCGCGCGCCCAGCGGCCCATCGCCGAGCACCGCAATGGCCTGGTCGATGGCCTCATAGGCGTCGCAGATCGGGCAGATCCTCACGAGCGCCCGCCGGATGGCCGCATCGATCCCGGGAAGGTCGGGCTTGATGTCCACCACGCCAGCGGCGAGCAGCAGGGTGCGCCCTTGAACCGTTCCGCCGCTCTCGCCGGAGAGGCGTACCGCGAAAAGGTCGCCGCGACGCTCGAAGGTCTCTGCCCGCGCGGTCTGGAACACGGCGCCGTAGCGTTCGGCCTGGTCGCGCATACGGGCGAGCAACGCTCCGCCGCCAACTCCCTGCGGGAAGCCCGGCGTGTTGTGGCTCTCGGGGATCCAGCTGGCGCGGGACGGGCCGCCGTCGAGCACCAGGACCTTGCGGCGGAAGCGCCCGAGATAGGTAGCCGCCGTCAGGCCTGCCGGGCCGGCGCCGACGATGAGGGCGTCGTAGATCATCGGGCGCTATCTCTCGGCGTCGGTTCCATCGGCTCAACGGAACTGGACCTGACCCGGTTCCAGTTGCGCGAGGACTCCGCGCCCGGCCGCTTCAGCCGCGCGGCAGCAGCGGCGAGAGCGCCATGGCCGCCACCGCCAGGCCCATCACGACCGTGGCGATCCATCCCAGCAGGCGCACACCGCGCCCGACCACGAACTGCCCCATCTGGCCGGGCCGCGAAGCCACCCGCATCATCGCCGCCATCATCGGCACGGCGATCACGCCGTTGATCACCGCGCTCCAGAACAGCGCCTTCATCGGGTCGAGCGGCGACCAGTCGATACCGACCCCCAGCAGGGTGGCCGCGGCGATCACGCCATAGAACCCCGGCGCCTCCCACGGCTTGTGCGCCAGGCCGCACTTCCACTTGCGGCACTCCCCGACCGCATAGGCGGCCGAGCCGGCCAGTACCGGGACGGACAATAGGCCGGTGCCGATGATGCCCAGCGCGAACAGCAGGAAGGCAAAGCGCCCGGCGGCCGGCTCCAGGGCCCGCGCCGCGTCGGCGGCGCTGGTGATGTCGGTCTTGCCCTGGACATGCAGAGTGGCGGCGGTGGCCAGCATGATGGCGATGGCCACCAGGTTGGAGACGGCCATGCCGACCAGGGTGTCGAGCCGGATGCGCCGCATGGCCCGGCCGGCCTGTTTGGGCGCTTCGGTCAGCGGCTTGGCATGGGCCTTGCGATTGACCTCCTCGACCTCCTGGGCGGCTTGCCAGAAGAAGAGATACGGGCTGATCGTGGTCCCGAAGATGGCCACGATCGCCGTGATCAGCGCCGCCGACGGCTGCGCGCGCGGCCAGACCAGACCCTGGATGACCGAGGTCCAATCGAGCTTCACGGTGAACAGCACCGCGACATAGGCCAGCAGGACGAAGGTCAGCCATTTGAGGAACGCGACGTAGCGCTGGTAAGGCACGAAGAGCTGCAGCAGTAGCGAGAGCACCGCGAACCCCACGGTGAAGATGTGGGACCCGCGATGGGCGAGAAGCTCGGCGGCCGCGCCCATGGCCGCCAGGTTCGCGCCGATGTTGATGGTGTTGGCCACCAGCAGCAGAACCACCAGCAGATTGACCGCCCAGCGCGGCATCACCTCGCCAAGATTGGCCGCTAGGCCCTTGCCGGTCACCCGACCGATCTGGGCGCTGACCAGCTGGATCGCGCTCATCAGCGGATAGGTCAGGACCATGGTCCACAAGAGGCCATAGCCGAACTGCGCGCCGGTCTGGGAATAGGTGGCGATGCCGCTGGGATCATCGTCCGCCGCCCCGGTGACGAGACCAGGTCCGAGCTTGCGCAGCAGGCTGGTCGCCGGGCGCTGGGTGGTGTCCGGGGGCGGGGCGGCCGTCACGCGGCCGACTGCGCGTCCAGCACGACGTCGGCGCGTTGCGCCACGTCCCAGGGGGTGAGCGCGGCCATGGCCTCGCCGACCGGGCGGCCATCGCGGGCATAGTCGCCAGTCTCCAGCAGGCGTTGCAGCTCGGTGCGCGCGCGGTTGACCCGGCTCTTCACCGTGCCGATCGCCACGTTCATCACCGCGGCGGCCTCTTCGTAGGAAAAGCCGCCGGCCCCGACCATGATCAGGGCTTCGCGCTGCGGGACCGGCAGCGCCATCAGCGCCTGGCGGACATCGTCCAGCTCGATCGCGGCGGCTGGATTGTCGGTGGCGACCAGGGTCTGCTCGGCCCGTTCCTGATCCAGTTCCACCGACCGCCAGCTGCGCCGCTTCTCAGACAGGAACTGGTTGCGCAGGATCATGAAGGTCCAGGCGCGCATGTTGGTGCCCAGCTCGAAGCTTTCACGGCAGCGCCAGGCCTTGGCGACGGCGTCCTGGGCCAAGTCGTCGGCCTGAACCGCATCCCCACAGAGCGAGCGGGCGAACGCGCGCAGGTGGGGGATCTGCGAAACCAGTTCTTTTTCGAAGATCTTGTCGCGTGACGCCGTCGTCATGGGCTGGCCCTGTCCTCACCGCCGGCCCGGACAACCTTTGCCGAGGCCGCTCACTGCAGCTTCAATCCCAGCGAAAGACTTTGGTTCCAGAGCAAAGTCAGGAGGTTAGACAGTATTCGATGTCGAGTGTTCGACACAGGAATGGGCGTGTTCGCCCGTTCCTGTGGCAGTCACCCGCTCCCCAATCGGCGACGCCGTTCAGTCCGGGCGGTCGTCGGCCTGCGGCGCCGTCTAGGCCGCGCGTGATCTGATCGACCGGAGCGTCCGCCAGGCCTGGAGACAGGCGTGGGCGGCCTCGCGGCCCTTGTTGTCTACGTCCTCGCGGCTGCGGGCCAGGGCCTGGTCTTCGTCGTAGGTCGTCAGGACGCCGAAGCTGATCGGCCGTCCGGTGCTGAGCCCCGCAGTCATCAGGCCGGCCGCGACCCCCTGGCTGATATACTCGAAGTGCGCGGTGTCGCCCTTGATGACGCAGCCCAGGCAGACGATCCCATCGAACCGCCCGCTGGCGGCCAGGGTCTGGGCGATCAGCGGCAACTCGAAAGCGCCCGGGGCCTCCACGATGTCCTCCTCGCCCAGGCTGACGCCCTCGGCCTCGAGGACCGCGCGGGCGCCCAGCACCAGGCCGTCAACAATGTCGGCATTGAAGCGGCTGACGACGAGGGCGATGCGGGGAAGATCATGGGTCATGGCGTGAGGTCCTTTCAGGCGACGTGACCGAGGTCATGGCCAAGCCGGTCGCGTTTGGCGTTGAGATAGGCGGCGTTGTCGGCGGTGATCGGGGCCAGCACCGGCACGCGCTCGACCACGGTCAGGCCGCCGGCCGTCACGGCCTCGGCCTTGCGCGGATTGTTTGTCATCAGGCGCACCTGCCGCACGCCCAGGGCCTGCAGGATCTGGCACGCCGCGCCGTAGTCGCGCGCGTCGTCGACGAAGCCCAAGGCATGGTTGGCCGACACCGTGTCGAGACCTTGGTCCTGCAGGGCGTAGGCGGCGATCTTGTTGGCCAGGCCAAGGCCCCGCCCTTCGTGACCGCCCAGATAGATCAGCACACCGCCTTCCTGGCCGATGCGGTCCATCGCGGCGCGCAGCTGCTCGCCACAGTCGCATCGCCCAGAGCCCAGGGCGTCGCCGGTCAGGCACTCCGAGTGGATACGGACCAACGGCGCGGCGCCATCGCGCGGACCGGCGATCAGGGCCAGGTGTTCAGCTTCCGCCGACCGGAACGCCACGACTTCAAAGTCGCCGCGCGCGCTGGGCAGGTGCGAGCGCGCCACTTCGGTCACAGCCTGACGATGGGCCACCAGCTCGGCGATCGAGACGATCGGCAGGTCGTGACGCGCCGCGAAGGCGTCCAGGCTCGGGCCCCGCGCCATCGCGCCGTCGGGGTTCATGATCTCGCAGATCACGGCGGCGGGCCTCAGTCCGGCCAGTTTCGCCAGATCGATGGAGGCCTCGGTGTGACCGCGGCGGGCCAGGACGCCGCCCGGCGCGGCCCGCAGCGGGAAGACGTGGCCCGGCGAGACCAGGTCGACGGCGGATGCGCCCGGCGCGGTGGCCGCGGCGATGGTCTTGGCCCGGTCGTGGGCCGAGATGCCGGTGTCGATGCCTTCCGCCGCCTCGATCGAGACCGTGAAGGCCGTGCCGCGTCGGGTGCGGTTGTCGGCGACCATGGGCGCCAGGCCCAGGCGCTCGACGGCCCCGGCCTCCAGCGACAGGCAGATCAGCCCGCTGCCTTCCTTGGCCATGAACGCGATGGCGGCGGCGTCGACATGCTCGGCGGCCATGACCAGGTCGCCTTCGTTCTCCCGGTCGACGTCGTCGACCACGATGATCATCCCGCCCGCCCTCAGGCGTGCGAGCGCTTCAGATAGACGTGACATAGACGCTCCGCATATTTGGCCAGCACGTCGACTTCGACATTGACGAGATCGCCGACGACCGCGTGCCGCAGGGTGGTGTGGGTCCAGGTGTGGGGAATGAGGGCGACGCCGACGCTGAACCCGTCAGGGGCCTGGATCGGGCCGACATCGGTCAGGGTCAGGCTGATGCCGTTCAGGGTGATCGATCCCTTCTCGACGCAGTAGGGCCAGAGGCCGTCGGGCAGTCTGAGGCGCACGCGACGATCGTCCTCGTCGCCGGTGATGGCCGTGATCCGCGCCAGGCCATCGACATGACCCTGCACGATGTGACCCGACAGCCGCGCCGACACCTGCAGCGCCCGTTCGAGATTGACGCGGGCGCCGACGGCGAGGGTCGGGAAGGTACTGCGCGCCAGCGTCTCGGCGCTGAGGAAGAAGGTGGCCTCTCCAGCGTCGTCCTGGGCGATCACCGTCAGGCAGACGCCATCGACGGCGACGCTTTCGCCCAGGGTCAGATCGGAAAACCCAGTGGCCAGGCCGATCTTGAGGGCGCCGTCCCCCGCTTGCGTCACCCACAGGGTCTCGCCGACGGTCTCGATGATCCCGGTGAACATCAGGCGCGGGCCTCCAGATCGTGGGCCAGCCGAACCTCGATCCGGTCGTCCTGATCGGCCGCGTCCGCTGTCCTGATGACGACGTGCTCATCCCAGAGATCGCCGGCCAGCACCGCCGTGGTCACGGTCGGCCCAGCCTCAATCAAAGCCTCCAGGGCGCCATCTTCCGCCAGTTGCGCCAGCAGCGTCGGCAGGTCGTCGTGTAGGCTCGGCGCGAAGCCCTGCATCCGTGCCCGGGCCAGATAGGCGGCCGGGACGCGGCGGCGGCGGTCGAGGATGGCCAGGCGGCGCGGGGACAGGCGCGGGTCGGGGACCCGCCGCACGGTGAAGAGAGGGCTGTCGGCCAGGATCGTGCCAGAGCCGGTGACGATGGCGTCAGCGCGGCGGCGCAAGGCGTGCGCCAGGTCCAGCGACGTGGCGCTGGTGAAGGTCTTGGCGCCGGCGGGCGGGATCATGGAGCCATCCGATCGCAGGGCCTGCTTGACCGTCACCCACGGCCGGCCGCTTCGCAGGCGCCGCGCGAAGGGCGCGATGAGCCGGGCGCTCCGGGCGGCCAGCCGCGGCGCCATCGGGTGGGGCAGGTCGGCGGCGAAGGTCACGTCCAGACCGGCGGCGGCGAGCTGGCGCGCGCCTCCGCCGCGCACCGCCGGGTTCGGATCTGGCGTGCCGATCCAGACGGCGCGGACGGGACTGGCCAGGATGGTCTCGACGCAGGGCGGGGTGCGGCCGTGGTGATTGCAGGGTTCGAGCGTGACGACGAGGGCGCTCACCGCATCCAGCCGGCCGGTCTGGCGACAGGCTTCCAGCGCGGCGACCTCGGCATGGGCGTGACCGGCGCCATGGTGGGCGGCGACAGCCAGGATCTCGCCATCGGCGGCTAGGGCGGCGCACCCGACCGGTGGATTGGGCGCGGTGGCGCCGGCCAGGGCCGCGCCGGCTTCAAGGGCCTGTTGGAACGCCGATGCGACGGCGCCGGGAGCAGGGTGGGGGCAGGACATGGCGGCGACTTAGAGCGGGCGGCCGGCCCGGGCCAAGCGCTTGTCGCCGTTCGAAAGTCTTACATTTTAGAGGCCAATGGGAATGACGTCGGCGGGGTTTGTCACTAGGACCTTGGCCATGAAGTCGTCGATCGCGCCCCGCCCATGAAGGGGCCCCTCAATAGTGTCGCGCCGCACGGCGCCTGGTCGCCCGGTCTCCAGAAGGCCAGGCTCTATGACCTCCTTCTGCAGGACATCATCCTGGGTGATCTGCCGCCCATGCAGGTCCTGGAGGAGAATGCCCTGGCCGCCCGCTACGCAGGCGGTGTCGCGGGCATCCGGGACGCCCTGGGGCGCTTGGCCATCGAGGGGCTGGTGGTGCGTCGCCCGCGCGTGGGCACCATCGTCGCGCCCCTCGATGTCGCCGAGATCGAGCACGCCTTTCAGGTCCGGCGGATGCTCGAAGGCAAGGCCGCCGCGCTGGCCGCGCGCAATCGCCGTCCGACCGATGTCGTGGCCATTCTCGACGCCTTCGCCGGCGCCGAAGACGCCATCGCCACGGGTGATTTTCGCGCCATGCTGGCCATGGACCTGGCCTTTCACCGCGCGGTCGCCGTCGCCGCCCAGAACCCGACGCTGGCCCGGTTCGTGATCGCCCTGCAGAACGTCGCCACCCGGTTCTGGATCTGGCAGATGGAAAAGCAGTCGCCGGAGAGCCAGCTGGAGGACGTCGGACTTCACCGGGGTCTGGGTCAGGCCATCGCCGACGGGGACCCGGACCTGGCCGAAGCACTATGCGCCCAGCTGATTGGTCACCCACCGAGCGGCGAGGCCCGCTGAGGGGCTCCCCAAGGATTCAGCCTTCAGCGTCGCTCGCCCAAGGTTGGCACGACCAGGCCCGCCGTCGATCGGCGTCACCGTGCGCGATGCAAGGAGCTCACACGGAACTTGAACCATCCGGCCAGGCGCGGATCCATCGCGTGATGGGCTCGAAGATTCACCTCACGCTTGGCCGGCGCACCCTGAATTGGGGCAAGGACGAGGGGTTCGCAAACCGTAGCGCCCTGTTTTGGCCGACCGACTCGTCCATGGGGGGACAGGTGTAGCGGCTCGAAAGGGCGGGTGGGGCAGACGCGCCGGGCGCGCCTGCATAGGTCAGAAGTTTACGGTGACCCCGCCGAAGATCGACCGGCCGTCGCCGGGCCACAGGGTGGCAGTCGCAGCGGTCCAGGCGACGGCGGCCTGGGTGTTGGAGACATAGGCCTTGTCGGTCAGGTTGCGGGCATCGACGAACAGCGACACGGCGGGCGTGACCTTCCAGCCGGCGTTCAGATTGACGATCGCATAGCTGGGCGTGGCCTGGGTGTTCTTGTAGTCGATCCAGGCGTCGCTGGCCGACCACTCGACCGACGGCGCGATGAACCAGCCGCGCGGGTCGTCGTAGCGGACCTCAGAGCGGTAGAAGGTCTTCGGCACGATCGGCAGGCGGTTGTCGCCGAACTGCACGTCGTCCTTGAAGCGGAAGTCCGACAGGCTCCAGGTCTGGCGCAGGCGCCAGCGCGGGGCCACGGCCCAGTCCAGCGCCGCCTCGATCCCCTGGTGCATTGTCTTGTCGGCATTGAAGGTCGAGGCCGGGATCGACGAGGTCACCGCATATTGCAGCATCTCGTCCCGAAGCTCGGCGCGATAGAGCGTCAGGTCGTATGTGAACGGACCCTTGTGGCCGCGCGCCCCGACCTCGCCGGTCCAGGCCTTCTGCGCCTTCACGGGGGCGAAGCCGGTATTGGTCGGGCTCATCGAGCTGAAGTTCGGCGGCTCGACCGAGCGGGTCAGGTTGGCGAAGACCTGGTTGCCGGTCTCGTCCTGCCAGAGGAGGCCGACGCGCGGCGAGACCCAGTCATAGGTTTTGTCGGCCTTGAGGTTGAAGGTCGCCGCCTGGCCGGGGATGGCGAAGCTGGTGTAGTCGCGCCGCGCCTCGCCCCAGGTCGCGCCGGCCACCACGGCGACGCGGTCGGTGACGAACAGACGGCCCTCGCCGAACACGTCCACGGCCTTGGCGTTCTGCAAGGTCCGCGAGGTCGGCGCGCCGCGAGCGCCGCGATTGTTGACGTAGAAATTGCTGTCCAAGTCGCCGGTCCGCACCCAGGCGCCGAAGAAGGCGTCGGCCCGCTTGCCGGCCAGTTCGCCGTCCCAGTCGAAGCGGCCGAAGGCGCCCCAGTTGCGGCTCTGCTGGTCGATGACCTGGAAGATCGGGTGGTCCAGGTCCTTCCACACCGCATAGACAGCGCCCTCGAACACCAAGCTGTCGTCCAGCCGCCAGGTGGTGCGCAGCGAACCGCGCAGGCCGCGCTGGTTGCGGCTCTGGTCGCCGGAGAGGTTGCCGGCCGCCGACTGGTGCGGATTGGCCTGGAACTGGGCCAGGGTCAGGGATCCGGGGATCTCCTGGTTGATATTCGAGCCGTTGACGATGAAGCGGACCTCGCGGTCCTCGCCGAAGCTGCGGCCGATATTGAGCGAGCCGAACTGGATGTTCTGCTGGCTCTGCGAGCGCCAGCCCTGGGCCGTCTGGTTTGTGGCCGCGGCATAGACGTCCCAGCTCCCCGACTGGCGGGCGATGGCGACATGCTCACGTAGCAGCCCGAACGAGCCGCCGTCGATCCGGACTTGGTTGGCGAAGCCCGCGTCCTTGCCCGTGGGCGTGACCAGGTTGACCGCCCCGCCCAGCAAGGCCCCGCCGAAGCGCAGGGCGTTGCCGCCGCGATAGACCTCGGCGTAGCGGGTGTTCAGCGGGTCGGCGACCTGGC
>NZ_LSJA01000272.1 GCF_001556515.1 Caulobacter sp. CCH9-E1
CCTCCTCAACTCACAACCTCAAATCTGTGCCAGTGGCGCTGACGGGGGACACCCTATTCACGATCGACTGGTTGGAAAGTCCGGATCTGCGGCGTCGTTGCCAAGCCGGTCTCAATAAGGGCGAAGCCCGTCACGCCCTGGCCCAAGCCGTGTTCGTACACAAGCAAGGTCGGATCGCGGATCGCACCTTGCAGAACCAACAGCACCGGGCGTCAGGTCTCAACCTGGTCATCGCCGCCATCGCGCTCTGGAACACATTATATATGCAGCGCGCCGCGGACCATCTCCGCACCAACGGCCAGGATTCGCCAGGCCAACTCATCGCCCATCTGTCGCCGATGAGTTGGCAGCACATCGGCCTCACCGGCGACTATCTTTGGCGCGATGCCGCCCCCGCCGCCGCAGCCGGAGAACGGCCGCTTCATGATCCACGTGATCGCCTGTTCCGAGCAGCTTGAACCCCGTTCGCGTAACGTTCTTCTAAGCGCACTTTAGCGAACAAACCTTGAGGTGAGCCCAAAAACGCCAATTAATACATTATTTTCAACGCACTATAAAACCGCCCAAATCCCGTAACACGACTCTAAACCCATATATTAACACTAGGGCGAGGCTGTGGATAACTTTAGGCCGCCCCGCTTGATGCGACGTTGAAAGGAAGAAAAGCACCGCCTCTTGGGGCTCCGCCCCGCCGGCTCGCGGCCTTCGGCCGCCCCGGATCGCTATGCGATCCTCCCACCCGGCATCCCCAAAATGAGCCGGCTTCGCCGGCACGCTTTTGTTAATTTGGGGTGTGGTGTAACCGTCACACCCCTATCGCCAGCGCATCATTGAACCCAGCCGCCGAAAATGGCTTTCCAGAAAAGCCAAGCGGATATGTGGGCGTTCTGATCGAGAGGGTAGAGGAGGCGGAAACGTCCCCACAGGGGGCGATTTCCGGCCCGCCCGGCCTCATTCCGGGCGTAGGTCAGGGTTTTCGGCGTCGGAACCGCCTATGGCGCTCTACGGGCTTCCCAGGGCCGCCCGATTTTTCCGGCGCGAGATCCACGCACCGTTTAAACGGCCTCACGCCTTGTCGAAGCGGCCCGCGAACTCGCGATCGGCATAGTATTTGAGCTTGGCGGCGACGATCGGCCGTTGCCCCGCGAGGAACAGGAGCTGGTAATCCTCGCGCAGCGTGCGGACTTCATCGGGGGTGAGCAGCGGGCGAGCGACATGCTGCGCGCCGAACGATATGCCGGTTTCGTCGCTGTCGATCGCGCGGCTCATGGTCTCGAACACGACCGTCTCCTGGCCGAGCAGATCGGAGACGAGCTTGGCACTGTCGTGATCGTTGACCCCGAATATCTGCAAGACGCCAGCGTTGGACAAGAAGGTGCCGGCACGGCGCTCGTAGAGCGCGCGGAGCTGGTGAACGTCTTGCAGGATCGGCCAGAGCTGGATGCCGTAGCCGGCCATGAGGCCCATAGCGCGCTCGACGGGTTCGAGGCGGCCGAGGGCGGCGAACTCATCGAGCAGGAACAGGACGGGGCGGGCGGGGGAGGCCGGCGCGCGCGCCAGATCGGTCAACCCTTGCGCCAGCATCAGGCGCAGCCACCGGGCATAGGTGGCGAGCCGATCGGGCGGCAGCACCAGATAGACGGTTGTGGGCTGCGTCTTCACATCGGCGAAGGTGAAATCCGAGCGGCCCAGCACGGCCGACATGCGCGGGGAATCGAGAAAATGGGTATGGCGCTGCGCGGCCGACAGCACGCCGGCCGCTTCGCGGTCGGACTTGCCCAGGTGGCGGTTGGCGGCACGCGCGATCAGGCCCCGCGCCTGCGTGCTGCGCGACATTTCCCGCAGCATCCTTTGGGAATTATCAGGCGCGAAGGTGAGGCAGTCGCGCAGGGCTTCCAGCGTGTAGTCCTGGCCTTGCGCTTGCGGGTCACAGGCCACCCACAAGAGGATACCGGCGATCAGCGCCTTGGCTTCCTCGTTCCAATGCGCCTCGCCAGCTTCGCCGGGAGCGTCATAGACCAGCGCGTCGGCCAGCGTCATGGCGTCGTCGGCGAGATCGAGGCCGGCAGGGTCGAGGCGATCGAGCGGGTTGAACGCGGCTGAGGGGATGCCCGTCACCCCGAAGGGATCGAGGACATGGACCGGGCCGAACTTCGCGCGATAGCGGGCGGTGATGCGGGCATTCTCGCCCTTGGGGTCGATGCAGATGACCGAACCGGGATAGTCGAGCAGATTGGGAATGATGGTCCCCACGCCCTTGCCGGTGCGCGTCGGCGCGATCGTCAGCAGATGGGCGGGACCGGCGTAGCGCAGCAGCTTGCCCGATTTGCGATCACGGCCGATCAGCAGGTCTTCGCCATTTTGGGCGAGCGGGCGCGTCTCGCGATCGGTGGCGAAGCGGGCCGAACCGTGGGTGTCATCGCCGGCAGGACCGCCATAGCGCAGGATCAGCGGTTGGAAGAGGGCGCGCAGCGTGACGAGGATGATGACCAGGCTCGTCAGCATCATTACGATTTGGTAGATGTTGGAATCGCGGGGCAGGCCGAGCAGCTTGCCGAGGATCAGCGGCACGCCGAGGCCCAGCACCAGGCCGGTGATGAGGAACAGGACCACCACGCCGAACAGGTGGCGGATCAGCGCGACCGGACTGGTGACGAGGGCCGTGATCGCCCATATCGGCTGTTCGCGCGCGATACGGGCGAGGTTGCGAAGCGCACGGCCGAGCTGGCGGAACCATTCCATCGCCGCTTACCCGTCCGCCCGGATCGTCGCCGGCGAGATCGCTAGCGCCGGGTCGGCGTCGGGATGATCGAGCAGCTTGAGAACGATCGCGGTGGCTAGGGGAGGGGGGACAGCTTCTGCGCGCAGCATGTCGAACAGGGCGTGTTCGTCGGCGTCGAGGTCCATGCCTTCGATCGCGAGATTGGCGCGGGCTTCGGCATCGCCTTCGCGCCACAGAGCGATTTCGGCGGGGGTGCCGCGGACATAATCGAGCGCGCGGACCTCTGCCCGGATCGCTTCGACATCGAGCCTGGTCATGGTGCGTCACTCCCTTCCGCTTCCGCGTCGAACGCGCGTTTGCCGCGCCGCTTCCACAGCGTCAGCATGTTGTCGGCATCCTCGCCCTGGGCGCGCGCGGCGAGATCGAGCATCGCGCCGTAGAGGGTCGCGCGATCATCGTCGGTCAGATCGACGAGGCCGGCTTTGTGGACGAGGCCGCCCAGCTCGATCAGGTGGCGGGTGCGTTCCCTGCGTTGCACAACCCATCCTCTCGTATCGGCGCGGCGCGCGGCGGCTTCAACCCTGCGCCTCGCCTGTGCCAGTTTCGTTTCCGCTTTCCGCGTTGCCAGCAGCGCGTCGCGAACCCTTGCGCCCGCGTCCTTGAAAGAAGGCCGCGCCTTTCGAGCGCCACGCCTCCTTTTCTTCCGTGCTGGCGGATGCGACGGCAGCGAGCAGCGCGCCCGCCAGCACATCGAGATCGAGCGCATCGGCCCCGGTGGTGGTGACGAGTTCGCCGAGCTGCTGGACCTTCCTGGCCTTCAATGTCCTGGCCTTGTCGCCGAGCGCTTTCAGCTCCGCGTCATAGTCCCGCACCTTGCGCATCATCCTCTCCCTCGCGCCCATCAACAGGAACCGCAGCGTAGCATGATCGGCGTGATAGGGTAGCGCGTCCGGCAGAAAATACGGCGAAGTCAATCATGCGAACGGCAGAGAGTGTGAGTGCGCGCTTATACGTCGTTGCCGACGTGCGCTCAGAAGTGCAATAAGCAGGGTGTCATGGCGATCTACCATTTCTCGGCCAAGGTTGTGAGTCGCGCCAACGGATCGAGCGCGGTTGCAAGCGCGGCCTATCGTGCAGCGGAACGGCTGCACGATGATAGACTCGGGCGCGACCATGATTTCTCGAATAAGGCAGGCGTCGTCCATTCGGAAATCATACTGCCCGAAGGCGCACCGGAGCGTTTAAACGACCGCGCTTGCCTGTGGAATGAAGTCGAGGCCGGCGAGAAGCGCAAGGACGCGCAGTTGGCGCGCGAAGTCGAGTTCGCGATCCCGCGCGAGATGAACACGGCTCAGGGCGTGAGCCTCGCCCGCGATTTCGTCGAAAAGCAGTTTGTCGATCGGGGCATGGTCGCGGACCTCAATGTGCATTGGGACAGGGGCAAGGACGGCGAGCCCAAGCCGCACGCGCATGTCATGCTGTCGATGCGCGAGGTTGGCCCCGAGGGCTTCGGGCAGAAGGTGCGCGAGTGGAACAGCAATGCGCTCCTGAAGGAGTGGCGCGAGGCGTGGGCCGATCATGTCAACGAGCGGTTGGCCCAGCTGGATATTGATGCCCGCATAGATCATCGCACGTTGGAGGCGCAGGGCATTGACCTTGAGCCGCAACACAAGATCGGACCGGCTGCGTCGCGGATGCCCGAACAAGGGCTTGAGGCCGAGCGGGCCGAGGACCATGCCCGGATCGCGCGCGAGAATGGCGAGAAGATCATTGCGCGGCCCGAGATCGCGCTGGACGCGATCACCCGGCAGCAGGCGACGTTCACGCGGCGCGACCTGGCGCAGTTCGCGTTCCGGCACAGCGACGGCAAGGATCAGTTCGACCAGGTGATGAGCGCGGTGCGGACCTCGCCCGAGCTGGTGGGGCTGGGCAAGGACGGGCGCGGCGAGGACCGCTTTACCTCCCGCGATATGATCGACACCGAGCAGCGGTTGGAACACGCCGCCGATCGTCTTGCCGACAAGGCGAGGCATGGTCTCCCGGCAGCGTCGCTGCAAAGGGGGCTGGACGCCGCCGGGAGTGAGGGCCTGGTGCTCGGGGGAGAGCAGCAAGCTGCGCTGGCGCATATAACCGGCGAGAAGGATATTGCCATCGTGGTCGGCTACGCCGGCACCGGCAAATCCGCCATGCTGGGGGTCGCGCGCGACGAATGGGAGCGCGCTGGCTACCAGGTGCGCGGCGCGGCGCTGTCGGGGATCGCGGCGGAGAGCCTGGAAGGCGGATCGGGCATCGCCTCGCGCACGATCGCCAGTCTCGAATATCAGTGGGACCAGGGCCGGGAGCTGCTAGGTCCGCGCGACGTGCTGGTGATCGACGAGGCCGGCATGATCGGCACGCGCCAGATGGAGCGGGTGCTGTCGGCGGCCGAGCGGGCGGGCGCGAAGGTGGTGCTGGTCGGCGATCCTGAGCAGTTGCAGGCGATCGAGGCGGGCGCGGCGTTTCGCGCGCTGGCCGAGCGGCATGGGGCGGCCGAGATCAGCGAGGTTCGCCGGCAGCATGAGGACTGGCAGAAAGACGCCACGCGGGCGCTGGCGACGGGCAGGACCGGCAAGGCCGTCCATGCCTATGAGGCGCATGGCATGGTGCAGGCGGCGGACACGCGCGAGCAGGCCCGGGCCGAGCTGGTCGACCGATGGGACGCGCAGCGCAGCGCCGATCCGGACAAGACCCGGATCATCCTCACCCATACCAATGCGGAGGTGCGTGACCTGAACCTGGCCGCGCGCGATCGGCTGCGCGCGTCGGGCGAATTGGGCGACGACGTGCGCGTGTCGGCCGAGCGCGGCGCGCGGGAGTTCGCCAGCGGCGACCGCATCATGTTCCTCAAGAACGAGCGCGGGCTTGGCGTGAAGAACGGTTTGCTGGGCAAGGTCGAGCGGGTGTCGCCCGACAGCATGGCGGTGCGGCTCGACGATGGCCGATCGGTGGCGTTCGACCTCAAGGACTATGCCCATGTCGATCATGGCTATGCTGCCACCATCCACAAATCGCAGGGGGTGACTGTCGATCAGGCGCATGTGCTGGCGACGCCGGGGATGGACCGCCATTCGGCCTATGTGGCGCTGTCGCGGCATCGCGAGGGCGTGCAGCTCCATTATGGCCGCGACGACTTCGCCGACACCGGCAAGCTTGTCCGCACGCTGGGCCGCGAGCGGGCGAAGGATATGGCGTCCGACTATCCGATGTTCCGCGACCGCGACGCCGAGGCGCAATCGTTCGCCGATCGGCGCGGGCTGTCGGGTGAGATCCGCGTTGCGGATGCGCCCGAGCGGAAGGGCGTGGAGATCCTCGCGCCGAGCGCGGGAACTTCACGCCAGATGGGCGACGACCGCGGCGCTGGCGAGGCGAAGGCCGCGGGCGAGGGGCGGCCGCGGCGGGGTATGTTCGACAATTTCCGGCCCGCACCCGAGCGGCCAGCGCCGGCGACCAATCGCGGCCAGGGCGAGAGGCCCAAGCGCGGCATGTTCGACGGGTTGAAGCTGTCGGCCGAGCCGGCGAAGGGCGCGGAGCGCACGCCGGCGTTGCCGGATCGCGGCCAGGATCGGACATTCGCGCGCGCGGTCGAGCGGACCTCGCGTTCGGCCGAGGCGATGTTGCAGGCCCGCGCATCGGGCGGGCCGGTGTTGGAACATCAGAAAGTCGCGCTCGAGCGCGCGACCGAGGCGCTTGACCAGATCAGGCCAGGAGCTTCGCGCGACCTCGCATCGGCGATGCAGCGCGATCCGGCCTTGCTGCGCGACGCGGCGGCGGGACGCAGCGGCCCGATGATCGAAGCGATGGCGCAGGAAGCTCGCGTGCGCACCGATCCGAACTTGCGCGCCGATCGGTTTGTGGAACGCTGGCAACAGCTCTCCCAGGACCGAGACCGCCTCTATCGCGCCGGCGACATGACGGGCCGCGAGAAGGCGGGCAAGGAAATGGCGGGCATGGCGAAAAGCCTTGAGCGCGATCCACAGGTGGAATCGATCCTGCGTAATCGCACCCGCGAGCTGGGGCTTGAGATCGGCATGGAGCGCAGCCCGCAGATGGGCGGCGGCGAGCTGGGCCGCCAGTTGACGCATGAGCTGGGAATCGGCCGCGACCGTGGACTTAGCCGGTAGGGAGAGAAACAAACATGGACGAGGACGAGTATCGCGAACCCCATGCCGGCGACGATCCAGTGGCCGCGTTCGAGCGGTTGCGCGGCGAGGTGTCGTTGCTGCGTCATGCGGTCGAAGGGCTGACCGCCGCGCGCGAGTCCATCGACATTCCCGATTATCAGCCGACGCTTGAGCGTACCGAAAAGGTGCTGGGGGTTCTGGCCCAGCAGATCGCCGCGATGCGGAAAAGCCCTGCCCTGTCGATGGACCCGGCGCATATGGCGGGCGAGATCGCGACGGCGGCGATCGGCGCGCGCCGCGAGGACCAGCGTCTTATCACCGAGGCGCGCACGGCGCTGGACCAGGCCGCGCGTGAGATCGGGAGCCGGCTTGCTTCCGCGCGGCGCGGCGACGAGCAGAATCGCTGGCTATATCTGTTCGGCGGTGGCGGCCTGGTGCTGGGGCTGTTGTTCTATGCCGCGTTGGCGGGGCCGATCGCGCGTCTGACGCCCGATAGCTGGCTATGGCCTGAAGGCGTGGCGACGCGCGTTTTGGACGCGCCGACGCAATGGGAGGGGGGGCAGCGGTTGATGCGGGCCGCTGCGCCGGAGCGCTGGGAGGCGATCGTCGCGACCGACAAGCTGTTGCGCGACAATCGCGAGACGATCGAGACGTGCCGCAAGTCGGCGACGAAGGCAAAGAAGCCGGTGCGCTGCACGATCGAGGTCAAGCCGGCGACAGAATAAGGGTGGATCCCGAGCATGATCGGGGTTGCGCGGGGCGGTAATGTCACGGTACAGGGCCGACCCCGCAGCGCAGGCACTTCGATGCCGCTCATAGGTGCACTCCCGGCAGCCGGGCCGACGAGGGAAAAAGCGCCGTCAGGCGCCAGCGTAGGGGCATCAGCGTGGCAAAGGTGAGCCCCCATACCCAAGCTGCCAGCGCGAGCGGCAAGGGTGTCGTGCGCGATTGTCCTTTGATTTAGCGAGAGAAGGCGCGCTGCACAATTAAAATGCCCCGTATGTAGTGAGTCCCATCTCGTCAACTGCCAATGATTAGACCTCTGGTCGCGCATCGTCTGGCAGGCTTGGACGTGTCCCCCGTCAGCGCCACTGGCACAGATTTGAGGTTGTGAGTTGAGGAGGATC
>NZ_LSJA01000273.1 GCF_001556515.1 Caulobacter sp. CCH9-E1
AGCCCTGCGATCGTCTCGCCGTGAGATGTAAGGATGGCTCCCGTCGCGGGGGACGGGTTTCACAGCGCTAATCGGCCGGCGCCGCAGGCCCCCACCTGACCACGCTCCGCGCGGTCGTCCGCCCCCGGAGGGGGCGGAAGGATCGCGCCCCTTCTTCCCCCTCCGGGGGAGGAGCGCCGTAGGCGCGGAGGGGGCAAGTACGGGGATTGGAGCGCCTCCATCATCCGCGTATCCAGAATCGATCCCAACGATTTCAACGACTTCCCACTTTTACACGCCGCTGGATCATCCGTGTTAAAACCGCGCCTATCCTTTACCCACCTCGTCGCGAGGAAAGGGCGCGTGGCCAGCGACCATCGTGGCGGCGGGG
>NZ_LSJA01000274.1 GCF_001556515.1 Caulobacter sp. CCH9-E1
TGCCCTGGGTCTGGGGATGGTAGGGCGCGCCCCGGACGTGTTTCATCTCCTGCTTGCCCAGCCAGTCGGCCAGTTCGCCCGAGATGTAGCTGGAGCCGTTATCCGACAGCAGACGCGGTTTGTGCCGGACGCTGACCTGGTCGCAGCCCGACGCGCTGAGCGCCAGTTCCAGCGTGTCGGTGACGTCCCCCGCCTTCATGGTCGTGCACAGCTTCCAGGCGATGACGTAGCGCGAGAAGTCGTCCAGGATCGTCGACAGATACACCCAGCCCCACCCGATGATCTTGAAGTAGGTGAAGTCAGTCTGCCACATCTGGTTGGGCGCCGTGGTCTTGTCGGTGAACGCCTTGGCGGCCT
>NZ_LSJA01000275.1 GCF_001556515.1 Caulobacter sp. CCH9-E1
GTCGAGATCCTCTCGGGCGTGCGCGCCGGCGAGCAGATCGCCGGCAAAGGCGCCTTCCTGCTCAAGGCCGAACTCGGCAAGGGGGAGGCGAGCCATGAGGACTAAGGTCATCCTCGCCGTGGCCGCCCTGGCCGCGAGCTTCACCGCCTCGGCCGCCGTGGCCAAGGATAGCGTGACCATCGACCGCCTCGGCGGTCGGGAGGTCGAGATCATCACTGCCTCGGCGCGCGACACCGCAAGCGGTCTGCGTGTCTTTGGCCTGATCCGGCGCGCGTCTGGTGCAAGCCTGCCACCTGTCACCGCTCACCTCGACATCAGCGCCTACGATCCTGACGGTCACTGGGCCATCACCGTGCCCACACGCCTGGCCGCGCTCAGTCCCCAGCGCATGGATCGCGAACCGGCTCGCTACGAGGCGACCTTGCCGCTGGTGCAGCGGGCGTCGGTGACCAGGCTGCAGGTCCGCTACGCCGCCAAACCACACGCCATGGAAACCGGCGAGGTGGCCCGATGATCGGCCGTATCCTCGACCTTTCGGTCCGCTTCCGGTGGGCCGTCATCGCCCTGGTCACGCTGGTCGCGGCCCTGGGCGTCTACAACCTCGTGCGCCTGCCGATCGACGCAGTGCCCGACATCACCAACAAGCAGGTGCAGATCAACACCGTCTCGGGGACCCTGGCCCCGGCCGAGGTGGAAAAGCTCGTCACCTTCCCGGTGGAGACGGCCATGGCCGGCATCCCCGGTCTGGAGTCGACCCGCTCGATCTCACGCAACGGCTTTTCCCAGGTCACCATCGTCTTCAAGGAAAAGACCGACATCTACTTCGCCCGCCAGCAGGTGGCCGAGCGCCTGACCCAGGTGCGCCAAAG